>JBOGLH010000001.1:0-50670 GCA_050746025.1 Terriglobales bacterium
CCTTCTCTCCGAGCCTATTGGTTGGTACAGCCACCACCAACTTTACTCGGAGCTGGGAGCCGACATCGTCATGGAATCAATATCTCGCATGGACTCCTTTGACACGAATGAGGAAGATTAGAATGGGTACTATGGCGAGAAAAACGAGTCCCAAACGAACCGGAGCGAGCGGGGTGGACGAATACATTGCAAACGCTCCACCAGAGGTACAAGGGAAATTGAGAGAGATTCGGGCGACGATATTTGCGGCGGCACCAGGCGCGACTGAACGCACAGATTATTTCCAAATGCCGGGATATTCTTATGAGGGCTATGATTACGACGGGATGTTTGTCTGGTTCAGCTTTAAGAAGCCATATATACGGTTACATTTACGACCCCCGGTGATACACGAGCACAAAAAAGAACTTGCACGTTGTGGGACGACAAAGGCCATCGTCAGTTTTCCGCCAGACAAAGCTATATCAAAGATGTTAGTAAAGAAGCTGGTGAAAGCAACTCTAAAGGTGATGAAGGATAAGTCCAAGTGAACCGTTTCGGGACTTCACCTCTTCCAAAAAATCCTCATCACTCGTCCGAGGCACCCGGACCAGCCAGCGTCAGTGAGTGATAACGCTGTTATCAACAATTCTCGGGATTCCTTGTAGTCCGTCTCTGTAGAATACTAAGAGTCTTCAGTCAGGCCTGATCTGCGAAGGGAACAGAAATGCTGTCACTGAAAGTCCTTGTCGTCGAGGATGACCCCGCCAGCCTGGAATTGATGACTGAGGTTCTTGGATCCCTAGAAGCAGATGTTCGCCCTGTTAGCGACAGCCAACAAGCAGCCATTCTGGTCAGCCAAGAGAAATTCGATGGGATTTTTTTGGATTTAGAAATGCCTAACCTAAATGGGTTCGCGCTGGCCCAACAAGTCCGTGCCTCTTCTTGGAACAGGTCGACGCCAATCGTTATCGTCACTGGTCGGGAAGAGAGAGACACGATGCGTGCGGCTTTTTCGACCGGCGCGGATTTCTTTTTGCAAAAACCCATCGACAGGCACAAATTGTCTCTTCTATTTCGGGCGGTTCGGGGAACGATGGCGGAGAACCGTCGGCGATATGCGCGCGTGCCTATACAAACGGAGGTAACGTGCACAGTGGGGTCGAAGGTCAGCCAGGGTAGGACCTGGAACCTTAGCTACGGTGGCGCCCAAGTAGAAGCCGGAAATATTAAGCCAGGCGACCTGATACGTTTATCGTTCCGATTGCCTGGGTCGGGAATTACGATAAATGCCGCGGGTACGGTCATGTGGGGCCATGAGAACCGTCAGGGTATCAAGTTCACGAACATGACAGAAGAAGGCGAACAGGCAATTCGCGATTTTGTGAGCCAAGTGGAAAAACCATAATATCGTCAGCTTCACACCTTTTGAAACTTCAGTAATCTATCAACCCAACTTTGATTGTGCCACGCTGCATCAAGAACCCGAATGAGGTGGGTGCAGTTGTTGTTACATGCAAGTCACTCAATTACCGGAACCATTCTTGTAGCTGACGATCAAGTAGCTAACCGAAAACTGATGTGTGAGCTCCTCACTAGACAGGGGTTCAGAGTCATTACTGCCGCTGACGGAGCCGAAGCCCTCGAGCAGATGAGCCGAGTGCCGACAGACTTGGTACTGCTCGACGTGATGATGCCTCAACTGAGCGGCTTTGATGTATGCGCAAAGATTAAATCCAACCCTGATACTTACCTAGTACCCGTGATCCTAGTAACGGCTCTTTCTGATAAAGAGCACCGAATAGAAGGTATTCGAGTTGGAGCAGACGACTTCCTGACCCGACCGGTTGATCGCAGTGAATTGTTAGCCCGCGTTTGCTCCCTTCTGAAGCTCAAACACCGTACTGACGAACTAGAGCGCGCCGAATCAGTTCTCTATACGCTGGCGCGGAGTATTGAAGGCAAGGATCCTTACACTCACGGTCATTGCGAACGTTTAGCAGAGTATTCTGCTTTTTTAGCAGAGCATCTCCAACTTCCAGAAGATCAGATTACGGCTCTTCGTCGCGCCGGCGTCGTCCACGACATAGGAAAGATTGCCATACCTGACGCCGTAATCTTGAAACCAAGCAGCCTGACCCCGGACGAATGGAAGCTTATCCAACAGCACCCCATAGTTGGTGAACGCATTTGTGCTCCTTTAAAGTCATTTCGGTCGGTACTGCCAATTATTCGACATCACCATGAAAAGTGTGACGGGTCAGGGTATCCAGATGGGCTCAAGGGTGAAGCAATACCCATTACAGCCAGGGTGTTGCAAGTCGTGGATGTCTACGATGCCCTCACCACGGTAAGACCCTACAAACCTGCCTTCTCTATTCCCGACGCCCTGCAGACCATGAAGCAGGAGGTGGCTAAGGGTTGGTGGGACCGGGACATCTTCGATCACTTCGAACGGCTGGTTCGGACCGGAAGGGCGGATTTTCTATCTCGTGGCGCATCAGCCAGTCGCTAGCTAGCTCGATAATCTCATTCAGTATTCAGGAGTCCAATGGAGTGGTCGATTCAGAGGAAGACCGCAGCAGGGTTAGCGGCGGTCGCTCTAATTCTCACAGTAGCGGCAGGTCTGAGTTATCGGAGTGCGCGGGCCTTCATCCAAGCCAGTGAATGGGTGTCCCACACCCACGAAGTTCTTGTAGAGCTCGAAAGTACCCTTTCCGCTGTGGCGGAGGCGCAGACAGCCACCCGCGGTTACATTATCACCGGACAAGAAGGTTTTCTAGAACCGTATGAGGCCGCGGCTCCCGCTATTCGCAATCACATAGAACGGCTCGACTCCCTAACCGCCGATAACCCTTCTCAGCGGCGCCATCTTGCAGAATTGCGCACTGCGATAACAAAGAAGCTCGAGTCTTTGCAATCGAACATTGATTTGAGAAGGCAGCAAGGATTCGGCGCTGCCCGAAGACGAGTGGCAACTGGAATCGGTACTGCGGAGATGACTGACGTGCGCACGATCATCTCTGAGATGAAACGGGAAGAAGACAGCCTACTTAAACGTCGCGCTCGGGATTTCCGCCTCAGCGCCGAGAAAACTACGCTGACATTTTTAGGGGTAGTGCTGCTGGAGTTCTTGCTCTTAGCCGGCGTGTACTTCGTGTTGCGAAACGACATCAACCGGGGGAAGCGCGCTGAGGAAAGGCTCGGAGCGAGCGAGGAACGGTTCCGGCTACTAGTGGATCGCGCTACAGACTATGCCATTTTTACGCTGGATCCGTTCGGCAATGTTGCCAGCTGGAATCAGGGTGCAGAACGAATCAAAGGCTATAAAGCAGAGGAGATATTGGGGCGGCATTTTTCCTGCTTTTATTGTTTGGACGATGTGAAAAGCGGCAAACCAGAGCGGGAGCTTCAGATTGCAACCGATGACGGCCGTTACCAAGAGGACGGGTGGCGGATACGGAAGGACGGCTCGAGATTTTATGCCAATGTGCTGATTACGGCTCTAACAGACAATAGCGGCAAATTGCGAGGATTCTCTAAGATCAGCCGCGATATTACTCGAGAAAAGCAGGCGAAGGAACTGCTGGAAGACAGCGAGGAACGCCACCGCAAGTTGTTCGACAACAATCCACATCCGACGTGGGTCTTCGATCGCGAAACGTTGCGATTTCTCGCCGTGAATGCGGCCGCGGTGCGCAAATATGGATATACGAGCGATGAATTTCTAGCGATGACAATCAAAGACATTCGCCCGCCCGAAGACGTTCCCGGACTGATCGACAGCGTCGAGCGCACCCGGGACGACAAAGAAACTATCGGGGTATGGAGACATCGATTAAAGGACAAAACCGTCATCGACGTGGAGATTACATCTTACGCACTGAACTTTGAAGGCCGAGATGCAGAGGTTGTGGTTGCCGTTGACGTCTCGCAGCGAAAGCGCGACGAAGCGGAAAAGCGCAAATTCATGGACAGTTTGGCAAACTCCAATGCAGAACTGGAACTTCGTAATCGCGAGGTTGAAAGGGCCACGCGGATGAAGAGCAAGTTTCTGGCTAGTATGAGCCATGAGCTACGAACCCCATTGAATGCCATCGTGGGTTTCTCGGATCTCCTCGGAGAGGGGGTGCCTGGCGATCTTAACGATAAGCAAAAGCGCTTCGTCAGTCACATCAGGCAGGGCTCGGCACATCTGTTGCAATTAATAAACGACATTCTGGATCTTTCCAAGATCGAAGCCGGGCAACTCGAGCTCCGCTGTGAAGATTTTGCGGTCAAAGAGGCCTTACCGGAGGTCCTCTCCACCATACGTCCGTTAGCAATGGCGAAAAACATCCAGATTGAGGACAAGGCTAAGCTGGATCTTCTGGTCTACGCCGATCGACTCCGTTTCAAGCAGGTTCTTTATAACCTGCTCAGCAATGCGGTCAAATTCACGCCGGAGGGCGGCCGAATCGATATCGATTGCGTTGAAGATCAAAGCAACGTCTGTATTTCGGTGACCGACACGGGAATCGGTATCCGAGCAGAGGACCAAGTGCTCGTTTTTGAGGAATTCCGCCAACTCCAAAGCAACAAAGATAGGCCATCCGAAGGTACGGGGCTGGGGCTGGCCATCACTAAACGTTTGGTAGAACAACAAGGCGGCAAGATCTCATTGCAAAGCGAGACAGGAAAGGGCAGCCGATTTAGTTTCACGCTGCCGCTGGGGTCTGGAGAATGCTCTATACGTCCAGCGCTCAAAGCCGCCGCCGATCCCTATAACTGTGCTCCCACACGACCCAGAAAACCGCTTGTCCTGGTCGTAGACGACGAGAGCGCCGCCCGGGAACTTATTGCTAGTTATCTGGAGTCGGAGTATCGCACGATTTCGGCAGAGTCGGGAGATGAGGCCCTTAAGAAAGCTCAACAGCTGCAGCCGGACGCGATTACTTTGGACGTTCTAGTGCCAGGTGGTAACGGTTTCGAGACACTGGTTGCACTGAGAAAATCACCGCAGACGGCCAACATCCCAATCATTATTGTTTCCATCGTTGACCAAAAGCAGGTGGGCTTTGCCTTAGGTGCTGCCGATTATCTGGTTAAACCTATTCGCAAAGCGGCCCTCCTGGAAACCATTCGCAAGCATGTGCCACATAAGCTGGATGATGATGCTGCCATCTTACTGGTCGATGATGACCCTAAAGCTCTGGAGTTATTGGCGGAGACGCTGCGCTCAGCGGGATACGAGACTCAGAGCGTGCAAAGCGGGGGAAGGGCTCTGGAAGTGCTCTCTTCAAAACTTGTCAGCGCAGTCTTGCTGGATTTGCTGATGCCAGGCATGGATGGTTTTGAAGTCATTCGTCATGTGCGAAAAGAAGCGACTTTGAAAGATCTACCGATTCTGATCATGACGGCGAAGAGCCTGACGCCAGATGAATCTGCTTTTCTTGGTCGTGAAACCCAGGCGCTGTTTCACAAGAACGGTCCTTGGCAGGAGCAACTTATGACTGAGGTCAACAAAGTCCTCAAAGTCGGCAATCATGCCAAAGCAGCAGGACAAAGATGAAGAAGGTTGTTATCGCGGAAGATAATGCGCTGAATCGTGAGCTCCTCCGCGAATTGCTAGAAATTCGTGGCTATGCAGTGATCGAGGCATGCAACGGGGTGGAAGCCCTCGAGCAAATCGCGAAAACAAACCCCGATATTTTGTTGCTCGACCTCAGCATGCCGGTGTTAGATGGATTTGGCACGATAGAAAGAATTCGCGAAAATCCGAGCTTCAGTACGCTGCCGGTATTGGCAGTTACCGCGTATGCAATGGAGGGAGACCGCGAGAAAGTTATGGCCTCGGGTTTCGATGGTTATTTGTCAAAGCCAATTGATGCGGTGGCGCTCCAGAATGAGCTTGAGCGTCTTGAACAACGGAAACCAACGAAAGCGGCACCACGTCTAGCACCAAAAGCATTCAAACGTTGCAACGAAGTGAAGCTGCACTAAAACGCGTTACTCCGCAATTGAAGAATAAATTTACCTGCAACCTTCGGGATCATCGGTCGTGTGCGCGGCCCGTAATCTATGCTGCTGCCTGAGACATTGCCGAGATCCACGGTCGCCCGGCGCGCTATAATGGGAGAAGCACACCGCTTCGCCTCTAGCCAGTTTGGAAGGTGTTCATGTTGGCAAAACAGTACCATTGTCCTGACTGCGGCGGGTCCGAGGGCTATCGATCGCGTCGCCGCAATCTCCTTGAAAAGTACGTTCTCCCTGTAGTGATGCTGCAGCCGGTGCGCTGCATGAGTTGTTATCGGCGGACCCACGTTTCCATTTTTGTGCATCTGCCGGAGCGGGAGAGCAAGCTTTCGACCAGGAACCAAGCCGCCGCGTAATAGTGTGCGGAGTGGTGCCCGGCAAAATTGCGGCAATTGCGTGTGTCTGGAGTCCTAGCTATACTGGGTTCAATTCGTCCGGCTGGAGCCTGACCAGGCGCCGAACGAGGGAGGCTCTGTCTTCAGCAGTAGCGGAGACTTAATTCGCAAGGGCGCTTTCTCACCCGAAGAGGCGAAATTCGGGCGTTCCACCGGTCATGGCGCGAGCAAATTATTGCGCTCCACGGCTTCCGGCGCAGCGCTGATCGCCCAGGGCGTTTTTACTGCATTTTTTCCCTCTGATTGCCGTCTGTGTAGCACTCCTCTAACCAACATTTCTCGGCTACCGGTGTGCCCCAGTTGTTTGCTGGCAGTGGTTCCGCTTGCGGGATCGACATGCGAAATTTGCGGCGAGAGGCTGGCGGACGTTTCGCTCAGTGGAAATCAGATATGTTCAGCCTGCCAGGAAACGCGACCGCATTTTGTTAGAGCCGCCGCTTACGGAGCGTATGACGGGGAGCTGCGGGAGTTAATCCATTTACTCAAGTATGAGCGGGTTGAGCCGGCTGCCGGGGTGTTGGGACAGATGCTGGGCCAGGCAATTCAAAAGCTAGGCTCAATTGCCGATTCTATTCTTGTGGTCCCGGTTCCGCTTTACCGCTCGAAGAGGCGCGAGCGCGGATTTAATCAGGCGGAGTTGATTGCACGGGCGGCGCTGAAAGGCGCGTCTTTTGGCTGGGAATTGCGCGGGGACGCACTTGAACGTACTCGGCCAACCGTCTCACAGATAGGGCTGACTCGCGCGCAGCGAGTGGAAAACATTCGTGGGGCATTTCGTGTCCCGCATCTAAACAGAGTAGCGGGCCGCGTAGTGCTGCTGGTCGATGACGTTTTAACCACGGGGACGACGGCGTCGGAATGCGCGCGCATTTTGCGAAAGGCAGGCGCGGAAAAAGTTTGGGTTGCAACCGTGGCGCGTACTCTGAAAGAAAGTGGTTTCGAGAGTTCGAAGTTTCGACCGCAAGGCGTAACGGTCGCGAAGGCATCATGAGTATGTCGCATAGGCACAATTCGGGCGAAAGCCGGCATACTGTCACCGCGGCTGTCTTTGGCGTGGGCGTGGGCATCCATCAGGATAGCGACGTACACGCTCTGCATGCGCCAGTGCTAGTGCTCAATGCGTCTTATGAGCCGATCAATGTGTGCGCGGCGCGACGGGCGATTGTGCTGGTGTTGAAGGGCGTGGCCATGACCGAGGAAGAGAATGGTCACTTTTTGCACGCGGCGCGGCTGGCGCTGCGAGTTCCGTCAGTCATTCGCCTGCTCGAGTATCGTCGCATTCCGCATCAGACGCGGGCTTTGTCGCGAAAGAATATTTTGTTGCGCGACCGCAACACTTGCCAATACTGCGGCGAACTTTTGTCTTCGGGTGAGTTGACTCTGGACCACGTGGTTCCGCGCTCGCGCGGCGGAGCATCCAGTTGGGAAAATCTGGTGGCGTGCTGCCATTCCTGCAACCGCAGCAAGGGAAATCAAATGCCCGCAGAAGCGGGAATGAAGCTGATGCGGGAGCCGCACGCCTTCAATCTGCACACCAGCCGCCACATCATGCGCTTGATGGGACGCTCGGATGACCGGTGGCGGAAGTATTTGTTCTATTAAGAAGGTTTACTCACCGCTCAGGCAAGAGCAGATCATGCCGCCGGCCTGATGTAAATATCCGACATCGAGCAAAAACCTAAATAGCCGGGGAGTTTTCCCTGGTTCGCGCTGCCCTTCTGATTTTGACACCAGGTGCTCACTCAATGAGAATTGCTGGACACCACATCGCAATTTTCATTTACCGATTCCTTCCCAAGGAAATGAGTTTCAACCAAGGAGTAATTTGTGAGCATTCGGGTCTCAGTTTTTTCTTGCAATGAGTTTATTCGACACTCAGCCACATTTGGCGTTATCGCAGCCTTAATATTCAGCTTCGGCGCCGCCGCGTCCGCAACAACGGACGGGCCTGCGGAGTTGCCACGTGTATCTGTGAGTTCATTTATGACCAGCACGCCTGCACCCGGAGCGAAGACGGTGGTGAAGTCCGGAGCTAATTTACAGCATGCACTAAATAATGCTCACTGCGGTGACACTCTTCTTCTGCAGGCGGGAGCAACATTCACCGGGATCTACAATCTACCTGCCAAGGCTTGTGATGCCCAGCACTGGATTGTCATAAGAACGAGCGCGCCTGACTCAGCCCTTCCGGCTGAAGGAAAGCGAATTTCACCTTGCTACGCCGGAGTGTCCTCGCTAGCGGGACGTCCTAGCTTTCCATGCGCGACACCGAAAAATGTGATGGCGAGACTTATGGGAGATAAGGCTGGGCCAATAATCCTGGCTAACGGAGCTAATCATTATCGACTCGGCCCGGGGTTAGAGATAACCAGGCCGTTAACCACATTGACATATGTCAACCTGGTTTCGACTAATGGGGCCGCCCAGCAAATAGTTATAGATCGGGATTGGATCCATGGAGTCCCGCAGTACGACACTGCGCGCGGAATAATGCTAAGCGGGACGAAGTATGTGGCCATAGTTGAATCGTACATAGACGACTTTCACTGCGGTGCACTGATAGGTGGATGTGTAGATTCGCAAGCGATTGCCGGCGGCACCGGCAGCATTCCCCAAGGTATATGGAAAATTCACAATAACTTTCTGGAAGCGGCAGCCGAAACCATACTCTTCGGCGGTGTTAAGACTAATTCAGTTACGCCGGGGGACATCGAGATCAGCAACAATCATATGTTTAAGCCGTTGACGTGGATGCCTGGACAACCAGGATTTGTCGGGCGGCCAAATAGCGATACTACAAAGTGCACGAAAACACCGGGACATTGCCCGTTCGTTGTGAAGAATTTGATCGAGCTCAAGAACGCGCAACGCGTGCTGTTGGAAGGCAACATTCTAGAGCATTGCTGGGGTGGATTTACTCAGCATGGCGAGTCCATCTTGGTTAACGGATTGAATCCGGCAGATAATACGCTGTCGGCCATATCCGTCATGGACTTTACCGTGAGATATAACCGTATGTCTCACACCGCGTCAGTGTTTTCGTTGGCTAATTCGGGGCCGAATAGCCTACCAGTTGGAAGATTTTCGATCCATGACAACATCTTCGACGATGTCAGCTCCAAGTACCGGAATGGAGATACGGCGGGAGCGTTTGCAGGTGTGTACTCGTACTGCTCAAGTACTACTTGCGGCAATGGGAATATTTTAATTAATCACAACACCGAATTGATTACCGAACCAACTAAATGGTTCGCTGTTGTGGGAGCAGTCAGCGGACCGATTCCAAACTGGACGTACACGAATAACATCGTGAGCGTTAATCCGGGGGCGGCGATTATTAATTCCGGATATCCGGGATGCGCGGATAGCACGATCAATAATGCTGCAAAGCTCGTAGCGTGCTTCAGTCCCTTTGCCATGCATGACAATGTGCTGATCGGTGGAAGTGGACCATGGCCCATAGGAAACTATCTACCGGCAACGGCTGGGGCAGTGCAGTTTGTCAACTACAACAACGCGAATGGCGGAAATTACAAATTGCTGAGTACGAGTCCATACCACAACGCCGGTACGGACGGCAAAGACTTAGGAGCAGACGTTACTGCTGTTAATTCGCACACTAGCGGAGTTCAGTAGATTTTACGAGCCACCCGCTGCTTACTTACTGCATAGTAATGTCGCCCATGTCGTACCAGCCGTCACTCTGACGTCCGGCTATGGCAAGTGTAATTGCTGGCATGCGGGTACGTGGATCGAGCAGAGCGACTCGAAGTCGATATTTCCCAGGCTTGAGTTCCCAGGGAACGAACACTGTGTTCTCATAGATAGAATCGCCCGGAAGCCATTGCCGGATGTCGGTGTCAAGCGGAAGGATTGTGTCCCCGATGTTGAGCGCGAGAAGGTAGTCGCGATACACCGGCGCTACTCCTGCATTGAACCACCACATGTTTACTTGAGCCATTGAACCGCGGCTGACGCGCGCAGGATATTCCAGCTTCTTCAAAACGAATCGGTAGCCGATCTGCTTCTGGAACTCATCAAAAGCTGTTTTCCACTCTGGGGGTATGGCGCTCGATTTGATATTGATGGTCGAGACATGCCAGCGAAGCGCCTGATCGAGGATTGGCTTCAAAGAAAAGCCCCATTGCTTCCATGATTCTGGAACTCCGCAGGTTTCGAGCGCAACAGGCGCAGTACGCCAAACGTCCTGCAGTTTCCCGCGCGCGATCTGCTCCGGGTAAAGATCGAGCATGTGTGCAAAATTCTTAAACGGCCGCCCCATATCACCCCAGCAGTCCAGCCGCCAGCCGGCACCATGCTTGGTGCCATAAACTAGCGCCTGCAACTCGTCGAAGTTCATCAGTAGGTGGGTGCGTGGGAAAGCCTCAAAGTACAGATCAATGAGTTGTTTCTGCACCGTCCAGTCGGGCAGGTACGGTCCCCAGCCTTCACCCCAGTATCCAACTGTCGAAATGTCGACGTGGTTGAGATCGGGATGGCCATCATAACGTTTACCCATTTCGCTTGTGATCGCACTCCATGTCCGGATATATAAGGGATCGGATGAATCGGGAGACCAAATTTCACCATCTTTATCGCCCGCTTTATTTGCGCGCCGCGCGCCTGAGTGGATATACCAATCAGGTAGCGGATGCGTATTGTCATATGGCATCAAGCGAATCGCGAGCCGCTGGTTGTGGCGATGAGCTTCGGCAAGCGCGCTGTCGATGATGTCCCAGCGGTATTTGCCGGGTTGCGGCTCCAGTTGCGACCAGAACCAACGTAGATAGGCGACGCTGGATCCCGGGAAATCAACGGAGCCCGGCGGTGCGTCCGGAAGTGGTTTCTCGGGCCCGACCTCAGACCACTTGACTCCGTCGTTCAGCGTCTGTCCGGAAAAACGGTTGAAGGTCTCAATGCCCATCCCGGGGTTTACGAGGATGTCATTGATTTCGGTTGGCCGGATAACGATGGTCTGATCGGTCTGTGCAGGAGCCAGCGAGCAAAACAGAATGACGACGAGAGCTAATGTGCGCTTGGTCATGAGCAGTTTATATTCTCACGCAGCCAGCATTGATTGAGTGGGATTTTTTAGATCGCGCACGCGACTAAGCCGCGGTCATTTCTTGACCGTCACTAAGTCTGCAATTTTGTCATATTCAGACTTGGGAACGATTCGCCGCGTCAATAAGTCACTCGGTTTGTCATAAGGACGATCGGCAATTACTCGGTCTGCCTGCGCCGAAGTCAGGCCTGGAAGGCTGAGCAATTGATCTTTGGTGGCGCCATTTAGATCCAGCGGCTTATCGCGGCTCCATCCCTCGCGTATGCCTGCAGCCACCGCTCTGGCATCGCGCTTTACTTCCTCAGTGGCTCGCGCGGTTTTCTCCTTGAGCTCCTGCGGGTTTTGCTGTTTCGTCGTGCAGCCGGAGAGCGCGAGCAACAGCAACATTAAGGGAATATGGCTATGTCTGAGAAAGTCCATTTTGGCTGCTGGTAGGATGCTGCGCACTTTGCGAGTAGTTGTTCGGCGGGCCTGATCCAAAGCTGCAGGGCCATGGCAATTGACGCGTGATCAGGCCTGTCGGCTCACTCCGCAGCCTCATCCGACTACTTCGGTTGCGGTTTCTCTGGGGGCGCTTCTTCTCCCTGGAATGTCACCTTTGACTTGCTGCCGAAACGCTTGTAATCGGTGTACTTAACGATTTCGCGGATGTGGACGTCCTGATAAGCACCCTTGCGGAAGTGAAGCGTGTCATCGGCCATGGTGTACGCCGGGAACCAATACTGCCCGTCGACTTGCTCGCGCCATGTGCTGAATTTGGGGAATAGGTTTTCGTTGTCTTTCTTGTGAATGTCGGGAACGCTCTTGCCTGATGTTTTTACGATCTGCAGGTCCTGGTTGTCCACCCAGATGCGTCCCTGAAAGTAGCGCTTATTCTTTTCAATTTTTTTGGGCGCGACATCAAAGACGTAGCAATGCAGTTCGTCTTCCTGCTGCTGTCCTACATAGAGAATGTCGTACTCGGGTATTTCGTCGGAGGTGAGCACAAAGGGGAGAAGGTGGCGGATGTCCTGCAAATCTTCAGGAGACATCATGATCTCGGTGAGTGTGTTCTGTGGCGCGAACACTACGTTTTCAAGATGGTGTCCCTGATTGTCAAAAGTGACGTCGAAAACCTCACGGTATTCACCCGTAACAGTGTCGCCGTCCAGGGTTTGGACTTTTACATCCTGACGGAAGGTGTAGTTGTCGCGGGCTTCCTTAAATTCTTTTTCTTTGGCGGCGAACTTCTGGATGATCTGGTCGGATGTCACTCCCTTGGGCGCATCGGTGGTCAGCGCGCCTTCCTGCGAAAATGAAGGAACCGCCAATGCAATAGCCGCGACTATTGCCGGGAGCAAAATGCGAATAGATTTCATAGATGGATGGAAAGCCCTGCTTAAGCCTACTCTAAAAGTTAGATGCGGTGAAACGAGCCAAGTTGCCGAAATGATTGCTCGTACTTGATTGCGGATCGGGGTATAAAAAGTTCCTCGGCTGCCGGTCAGCTACGCGCGGACCTCGGTGGTAATTCTCTATGCCCACTGTGTCCTCTGTGGTTGGGCTGTTAAAAGCTTGAACCACAGAGAACACAGAGTTACACGGAGGAACGCCACAGAGGAAGCGATCCCCTGTCCGATAAATGGGAAATTGGTTGTAATATGAACCATTCCATGAGCCAGGTAGCGCGCCCTTTGATCCCTGAACAAGCTTCCTCTGTTCCGAACCAAATCCCGCGGTTGACTAGCTTGCCAGAGGTGCAGTCGGCATTGCGGTGGTTTCGAGACCAGGAGGCTGAATTCGCGCGCTGGCAGATGGAGGTGGCGCGCATCCCGGCGCCTCCGTTTGGTGAGACCGCGCGCGCGGCATGGGTGGGAGAACAATTTCGAGCGCTCGGAATAAAAGAAGTTCGCAAAGACAAGATTGGAAATGTTTGCGGCTTTCGCAAAGGCCGGCGAGATTCAATCGTCACGATTAGCGCCCACATAGATACGGTGTTTCCAGCGAACACGCCATTGAATATCCGCCAGCAGGGGGCAAAGCTTTACGGCCCCGGAATTTCCGACAATGCAGCGGGTATGACGGCTCTGCTGGCGATTGTGGCGGCAATCGAGAATTTCAACCTACCGCACGAAGATTCGCTGCTCTTCATCGGAAATGTCGGCGAAGAAGGCGAAGGCGATTTGCGGGGCATGCGCTACATTTTTTCTGAATCTGAATGGAAGGATTTGATCGTTTCCAGCCTGGTGCTGGATGGCGCTGGCACCGACACCATTGTGTCTGAAGCGCTTGGCAGCCGCCGCTTTGAGGTGATTGTGCGCGGACCGGGCGGACATTCGTGGAGCGATTTCGGCGCGCCTAATCCAATCGTGGCGCTGGGGCGGGCAATCCATCTTTTCTCGCAGACGCGCGTTTCATCGTCGCCGAAAACGACTTTCAATATCGGCGTAATTCGCGGAGGTACATCAGTAAACTCGATTCCCGAGTCGGCCAGCATGCGCGTCGATATTCGATCGAGTTCGGCGGCGGAGATTGACCGACTCGACCTGGATTTACGCCGCGCGATTGATCAGTCCATTCAGGAAGAGCAAGCTCGCAGTCCACAGCGCCGTGACCCGCTGCATTACCGCGCCACTCTTACCGCGGAAATGGTGCCGATTGGAAACCGTCCGGGTGGGGAACTCGATCCCAACGCCCGTGCCATTCAGATTGCCCACGCAGTCGATTTCCACTTGGGCAACAGCGCGCAAATTCAGCGGGCCTCGACCGATGCCAACATTCCGATATCAATGGGACGCGAAGCGATCGCGATTGGCGCCGGCGGCAATGGTGGCGGAGCGCATACGCTGCAGGAATGGTTTGATCCCACCGGGAGAGCGTTGGGACTCACGCGAGTTTTGCTTATTGCTCTTGCCCTGGCTGGGGCGGAGAGATGAGCTTGCGGGGCTTTGTTTCACTTCTTTGTTTTATTTCTGTAATGTTCGGGCCCCAGCTGATGGCACAGACTACGCTGCCTATCGCCGACACGATTTATTTTCATGCGAAGATTTACACCGGCGTGGTCGGCCACTCTTCTTCTCACGCGATGCAAAGGGCCGAGGCGATGGCGGTGCACGCGGACAAGGTGATCGCGGTCGGCAGGGAATCGGAAGTGATGAAAACCAAGGGGCCGCAGACGAAGCTGGTCGATCTGCACCAGCATTTTGTGATGCCGGGATTCAATGACGCCCACATGCATCTGACTGAGGCGGGCCGGAAGAAGTTGACCGTTGATCTGACCGGAACGAGATCGCTGGCGGAATTTCAAGGGCGCATTCGCAAACATCTTAAAACCGCCGCGCCCCACGAATGGATCACAGGCTCTGGCTGGGATGAGACCCTCTGGCAGAGGAGCCATTTGCCCACGCGTAGCGACATCGACCAAGTAACAAAGGACCATCCGGTTTTTCTGGTGCGAATCGATGGGCACGTGGCGGTTGCGAATACTGCGGCGCTGAAAATCGCGCAGGTAACGCCGTCCACGAAAAATCCGCAAGGCGGCGAGATCGCGCGTGATGCCAGCGGCGATGCGAATGGAATATTGCGCGAGACCGCGCAATCGGTGGTTGCGTCTTTAATTCCAGCGCCGACGCCGGAGAAGCACCGGGAAGCGATCGAGACGGCGCTCGAGGACATCGCGCGCTCGGGAGTGACTTCGGCACAGGATTTCTCTGGCGACGATGGCGAGAGCAGCCGCGCAAATTTCAAGATCCTCGAACAGCTTGAGCGGGAAGGGAAACTGACGGTACGAATCTCAGAGTGGCTGCCGTTCAACGAGCCAGTAGAAACTCTGAAGCAAATGCGCGATTCGCACCCTCAGACTGATCCCATGCTGCACACCGGAATGCTGAAGGCATTCATGGATGGGTCACTGGGTTCGCATACCTCGGCGATGCTGGCGCCGTTTACGGACGATCCGAAAAATTCAGGCCTGCCGCAGTATGAACAATCCAAGCTGAACCAGATGGCGAAGGAACGCGTGGAAGCCGGCTTCCAGCTGGGATTTCATGCGATTGGGGACAAGGCCGTCGAAATGGCGCTGGACGCATTCGCCGAGGCGGAAAAGGCCGCGCATGCCAATGGCTCAAAAGCGCAAGATGGAAGTGACAATTTCCGTTTGCGCGTGGAACATGCGCAGGTTACAAATCCGGCGCAGGTTGAAAGATTTCGCGAACTGAATGTGATTGCCTCGATGCAGCCGAGCCATGTGCTCACCGACATGCATTGGGCAATGTCGCGGCTGGGCCCGGAGCGTGCGGCGCACTCCTATGCCTGGGCGGAATTTGAAAATCACGGCGTGAGGCTGGCGTTTGGCACGGATTATCCGGTTGAGCCGGTGGCGCCGTTCCGCGGGCTCTATGCAGCCGTCACGCGCAAAAGTGAAGATGGCAAGCAGGAATATTTTCCAGAGCAGAAGTTGACCATTCAGCAGGCGATCGCGGCATATACAACCGGATCGGCGTACGCGGAATTTGCCGAGAAGCAAAAGGGAGTGCTGGCCTCGGGGATGCTGGCCGACTTTGTAGTGCTCGACCGCGATTTGACCGAAATTCCTTCGCCGCAAATTCTGGGAACGCGGGTTTTGCGCACCGTAGTCGGCGGCAAGACGGTTTATGAATCGAAGTGAATCCTTTCGTTGTAAGCGCGAATTCGGCGGGCAGGCCCGATGTTAGACTAGCGGGCGTGTCGACGCCGTCTTCTGAGATCGGCAGAAAAACTCGAGTCGCTCGCTTCGGTGTGTTCGAGGCCGATCTCGATGCACGTGAACTTCGCAAACAAGGCCGCCGAATTCGCCTGCAGGACCAGCCCTTCGCTGTGCTCGCAATTCTGCTTGAGCGCCCCGGGGTAGTGATTTCAAGGGAGGACATCAGGCAAAAATTGTGGCCGGCCGACACGTTTGTTGATTTCGACCACAGCCTGAACACCGCAGTCAACAAGATCCGCGAAACTCTCGGCGATTCGGCTGCCAACCCGCGTTTCGTGGAGACAGTCGCACGCCGCGGATATCGGTTTGTGGGCGAAGTAAGTTGGGAAGATTCCCGCCTTCCGCAAACCGTCAGCAGTCAATCCGAAAAACCGGCGACTGAACTTCCAACGGCGCCCCGCGGGCTTACCCGATCACTCTTCGAGCTAATTCAAATTATGTACGTGGTCTTCTATGTTGAAGCTTTGTCTCACTGGCGCGGAGTGGAGCAAGTTTCGTGGGCAGATGCGAACTCACCACTCATTTTGATTGTCGTGCTGGTCACAGCCGGGATTGGAATTCCAGTGCGGTTTTATCTGCTTTCAGCCGCGGGCTTCGATTACGCGCTCTTAGGCGAAAAATTTCGCAAGATATTCATCCCCTTGCTAGCTCTCGACGAACTTTGGGCGATTGCGCCATTTTTGATTACTGATCGGATCGGCTTCGGTGCGGCTTTTGCGGCAACTGCGGCGTTGCTTTACGTGCCATTCGCCGAGCGGACTCTGGTTCGAATGGCTTATCCGCGGAGGTAACAGACGAAGTAACTGGACAAACAAATTACATTCTTCGAAGTAGCGCCGACCGATTCTCTGCGGCTGAGCAGGGTACAATAATCCTAGATGGCGAATCCGACCCCGATTGCCGCATTCCTGGCGGGCTTGGTTTCATTCCTTTCGCCATGCGTTTTGCCGCTGGTCCCGGGTTATGTTTCTTTGATCTCCGGTGTAGGGGTCGAAGAACTCAAGGAACAAAATACCGCGCTGCTGGGCAAAGTAATGCTGAACTCGGTGGCTTTCGTCTTGGGATTCAGCATCGTGTTCGTTACCCTGGGCGCGCTATCGACTGAAGTCGGCCAGCTCGCGGCACGCTACAAATCAGTGCTGGCGCAGGTTGCGGGCGTACTTATAATCCTGTTTGGTCTTCATCTCACCGGAATTCTCAAGATCAAGGCGCTGTACTCCGACCGCCGCATGCACAACGTTAAGGGCGGCAGCACTGCCTGGGGGGCGTTTGTAATAGGCTTCGCATTCGCCTTTGGATGGACCCCTTGCGTCGGCCCGATTCTTTCGGCCATTCTATATCTGGCGGCGGAGCAAAACTCGGTGAGTAAAGGTATCTTTCTGCTGAGCATCTATTCCCTGGGATTAGCGGTACCATTCCTGTTGACCTCGCTGGGTATCGAGCGCTTCCTGAAATTCTATGGCAGGTTCCGCCGCCATATGCACGCTGTAGAGGTTGCGAGTGGAGGCTTGCTGATAGCGTTGGGGGTGTTGCTGGTGTTGGGCCGATTCACTCTACTGGCGCATTATTTTTCGTACTTCAACCGTTTTGTTCTGTAAAGGAGTTTTGTGAAACGCGATCCCATTATTCTGATTGTGGTTGCGATGGTGATCTCAATCATGCTGGTCTTTGGCATTCAGAGAGTGCACCATTCAAGCGTTTCTCCGGGAAAGTTGCAGGGGAAAGCTGCCCCGGACTTTTCTTTGCCTACAACCACCGGGCAGACGATGAAACTGTCCGACTTGCAAGGTAAAGCGGTATTGCTGAATTTCTGGGCGACCTGGTGCGAACCGTGCAAAGTCGAGATGCCGTGGTTTGTTGAGCTGCAGAAAAAATACGGGCCGCAGGGCTTGCAGGTCATCGGGGTGGCGATGGACGATGCCAGCCCGAAGGAGATTGCTGCTTTCGCGCAGAAAATGGGTGTGAATTATCCCATCTTGATTGGGAAAGAAGAAGTTGGCGCGCAATATGGCGGGATTGAATACCTGCCATCGACTTTTTACATCAGCCGCAGTGGAAAGGTAATTGAGCATGCCTTCGGGCTGGTCAGTCGGTCGGAAATTGAGGCCAACATTGAAAAGGCGTTGGGACAGCAGGTGGCGACCAAGTGACGAACCGAATACTGTGCGTTGGCATTGTTTTGCTGACGTCAATCGCGGCGCGACCGCAAAGTCTCGAGCGAGGAAAAGCTTGGGTGAGCATGGCTCCTGCGGGCCTGACCAACATTGACCGGGGAAAGCCTGGGACTGTGGATCTGCAATTTCGGGTGGCGCGCGGTTTCCACATCAATTCCAACCAGCCCAAGCAAGATTATTTGAAGAAGACGGAACTGAAGCTGGACGCGCCTACCGACATCGTCATCGGACGAATCACCTATCCCGCCGGCCAGGACCGCAGCTTTCCATTTGCTCCCAACGATAAGCTGAGCGTTTATAGCGGAGATTTTGAAGTTGGAGTAACGGTGCGGCCGCTGCACAACGTATTGCCGGCGAAGTATGCAATTCACGGATTTTTGAAGTATCAGGCCTGTGATAATGCAGCGTGCTATCCACCTAAGCAACTGCCGGTGACTTTCGAAGTGAAGATATTGAGAGGGCAAGGACCGAGAAAGAAAAACCCGGCGCAAAGCCCGCACGCGCACAGCTGATCAGATTTTTGCCGTCGCCGAGCGGGTGACCAGGTCCTCAACATTTCTCAAGCGGGCGATTACGGTCTCACGTCCCAAGGCGCTCATTACCGCGAACAAACTCGGCGCGACCGCTTGTCCGGTAAGCGCAACCCGCGCACCGTTGATCAAAACGCCAGCTTTCAGGTCTTTTTCAACCGCAAAATCGCGCAGGATTTTTTCTGTTTCCTGTTCGCTGAAATTTTCAGAGGCGGCATAGCGACCGGCGAGTTCAATCAAAAGCCTGCGAACATTTTCAACCTGAAGAAATTTGTCGACCGCGGCAGAATCGGGATCAAAATCGTCGACGAAGAATGCACGGAACGATCCGGCAAAATCTTTCAGGCTCCGCGCACGCGGCTTCAATAATTCGATCGTCGAACCCAGCCACTCGCGGTCGCTCCGGACGGGACTGAGACCCGATTTCCTCCATTCTTCTTCGATCAGTGGAAGCAATTTTTCGAAGGAATAGGCGCGGATATATTCGGTGTTGAACCAGTCCAGCTTGGCGCGATCAAAGACTGCATTGGAACGTGAGATGCCTTCAAGGCTGAATAGGCGAACGACTTCGGTGTCGCCCAGAACCTCTGGAGTGCCTTCTGGCGGTGTCCAGCCGAGTAGTGCCAGAAAATTGCGGAATGCTTCCGGCACGATTCCTTCATCGCGATAAGACATGACGCTGGTCGCGCCGTGACGCTTGCTCAACCGCGTTTTATCGGGACCAAGAATCAGTGGAACATGCGCAAACACTGGCATAGTCGCACTCAGCGCCTGGTAAAGAAGTACCTGCTTGGGGGTGTTTGAGATGTGATCGGCACCGCGAATAATGTGCGTGATCTTCAAATCGATGTCATCTGCCACCACGCTCACGTGGTACGTAGGGCTGCCGTCGGAACGCAGGAGGACGAAGTCTTCAAGCTCGCTGTTCGCGAATTCAACTTTGCCGAACACAGAATCATCGAATGAGGTACTGCCACCCTCAGGAATCGCGAATCTCACCGCTGCAGCTTCCCCAGCCGATTTTCTGCGCAGCGCTTCAGTGGGATTCAGCTTACGGCAAGTGCCTTCGTACTTAGGAGGCCGACCCTCCTCGGCGGCTTTGGCACGGCGGCGTTCCAACTCGTCTTTGCTGCAGAAACAATAATAAGCAGCGCCCGACGCGATAAGCTTTGCCGCGGCTGCGCGATAAAGACCTGTCCGCTGAGTCTGGTAATAAGGGCCTTCATCCCAGTTAATACCCAGCCACTGCATCCCCTGAAGGATGCCTTCGACCATTTCGGTAGTCGAGCGCTCGAGATCGGTGTCTTCAATCCTGAGGACCAGGGTGCCTCCAAAATGGCGGGCAAACAGCCAGTTGAAAAGGGCCGTCCGGGCTCCGCCCACGTGCAAATAACCAGTCGGGGAAGGTGCAAAACGGACGCGGGGCGCAGGGGATTCAAGTGCAACTGAAAACGGCTGTGAAGGCATTCCTTTAGTAACCAATCTGGATGTTACGGGGCAACTCGAACCAGCGTCAAGTTACACAAAAGACTAGGGTCTGTCGCGTCCAACGAGATTACCGGCGAGGGCAAAATTGTTGTTTTCAAAGACAACATATGAAAGCATAGAGTCCGGCGTTTCCCCGTGCAGACTGACCCAGAAATACGTGTCGGTCAATCATGAATAGCATTCTTATCAGTACCGCGATTTTACCGGGCTTAGTCGCCTGTCTGCTTTTCTTTCTCTTCACCTATCTGCATGAGCAGAGCAGGCAACCGTATTTCCGCGCCTGGCAAATGGCTTGGGCGGCATACACGTTGCATTTTCTGTTGGACGCATGGTCCGCAGTATCGGGTCTCCGCGCACCCATTGTTTTTTTATCGTCGTTGCTTCTAGTGACGATGGCGCTCGCCATCCTAGTGTCAACCCGCCTAACCAAAAGGTTAACTACGTCGGAACGGCGCGAGGCTTTCCGGCTACGCTGGTACGAAATTGTTGTCGCAGTGGTGGGAGTCGGCTTCTCCGTGGCGCGGGCCGCGAGTCCGCTGATGGCGCGGTCCTTGCCTTGGCTATCATTCGATCCCTTTGAGCTGGTGGTAGCCCTCATACTGGGCTACAGCTCACTGGATTTTTATCGCACCGCACGGCGGAGAGGTTCGATTGCATTCCGGCTGCTCTCATTTTCGCTGGCGTTATGGGCAGTGCTGACCACCTTCGGACAGCTGAAGTCAATCCACATGTTTGGCGGCGACCTTCTCGGCCCTATTCCGCAAATGATGCTCGGATTGGCAATGGTAATGGTGCTGTTCGAAAACGAGCGCAACGCGGTGCAGGAGAATGCGCTGGCGTTTTCGAAGCTCGATGTGGACCCGATGCGTCTGCTCTCGGCAAGCGATCTGGGCCCGAGCATGCAAAGAATTCTGGACCGGCTGGTCGCACCCCTGCCGACTACTCGTGCGGCGATTTGTATTTCAGAACGGTGGCGGGGCGTTTTGCCTTCGGTACAGCTTGGATTTTCACCGGATTTCGCGGCCAAATTAGACGCTACCGGCGCCGGTGAGTATGTGTGCGAACTGGCCTACCGGCGCGGGGGATTTGTTTCGTTCCGCAATCTTCCCGAAATGCCGGAGCCACTTCCGGCCTTTCCAGGCGGGCGGTTTGAGCAATTCCGGGAATCGGTGGTTGCCGAGAACATCCGCAATGCGACCGCCGTAAGCCTGCAAACCCGAGAACATAATTTTGGAGTAATCCTGTTTCCCCATACCGAGCGACGCTTGTTCGGCGATTCCAATTTGCGGCTTTTGATCGGACTGGCTCTGCAAATCGGGTTGACGCTGGAAAATTACGTTGTCATGCATGACGCGCAACGTCGTACCAAGGAATACCAACTGCTGACGCAGATCGGCCAGGCTATCAGCTCACGGCTGAATCAGGCCGAGGTGCTGCGCACGGTGCAAAAAGAACTCGGGCAAATTTTTGATACCTCGAACTTCCAGGTTGCTTTTCAGGATGGCGATCAAATTGTGTACGAACTGGAAGTTGAAGCCGGCCAGGTGTTGCCAAAGCGTCAGCGCAAATCTGATAACGCTCTGACCGAGTATATTCTCCGCACTGGACAGCCACTCTTGATCCGCTCGGACATGGAGCGCGCGCTGGAGCGTCTGGGCGTGACCCTGATACAAGGCCCGGCGAAATCGTTTTGCGGGGCGCCGATTCTGGTGAGCGGCAAAGCCACCGGTGTGATGTCAGCCAGCAGCGCCAGCCGCGAATACGTCTTTGAGCAACGCGATCTGGAGGTTTTAAAAACCGCTGCGGGACAGGTTTCGGTAGCCATCGAGAACGCGCGTCTATTCGCAGAGGAGCAACGCCGCTCCCGCCAATTCGCGTTTCTTAATAGCGTGTCAAAGACGGCAATTTCCAGCGAAGACGCCGAGCAGATGCTGGCGGAGATCGTCGGCCACATTCAGCGGAACTTCCGCTTCGATCATATCGGCATCGGCATTCTGGATTACGCGACCAAAGAAATAGAAATCAGGGCCGAAGCCGGAACTACAGCGCACGAGAAGGGAAAGAAAATCGCACTGGGAACAGGAATTATCGGCCGAGTCGCGCGCACCGGCGAGACTGCGCTGCTGCACACGCCCGAGCCCGGTCAATTGCAGTCGCTGCTTCCAAGTTCCCGTACCGTGCTTTGCATGCCGATTACTTATGGCGACACGCTGATGGGAATTCTCAACGTGGAGAGCGAATCGGAACGCGCTGTTGCGGATGACGACGTTCTGGTAATGAACACCCTGGCCGACCTGCTGGCGACCGCGTTGCACAACTCTTTCGTGTTCCAAAAACTGCAGCAGCAGTCGATCACCGACGGCTTGACCGGCATCAAGACGCGGCGGTTCTTCTGGGAGGCACTATCGTCCGAGTGGAAGCGAGCTTCGCGCTCAGGCCGGCCATTCTCAGTCGTGCTGGTCGATCTCGACAAGTTCAAGGAAGTGAATGACACCACTGGGCACCTGGAAGGCGATCTGGTGCTCGCCCGCGTGGGCCGACTGCTGGAGAACAAGTGCCGGCAGTCGAACGTGGTCGCCAGATATGGCGGCGACGAATTCATCATCTTGATGCCGGAAACCGGCGTAGAACAGGCCCAAATTTTAGCCGAGCGCTTGCGCTTGTGGCTTGCTACCGATCCGATGCTGAGCGAACACAAAATTACCGGCAGCTTCGGCGTTGCAAGTTTCCCAGTGCATGGATTTTCTGCCGAGAGCATTATTCGAGTCGCTGACATGGGAATGTATATCTCGAAAAAAGCGGGCGGTGACCGGGTTTCGACGGCGGAAGAATTCGAGCAGGAAGAGGGCGGATCGTTGCAGCGGCAACTGGTATCCGGGTACATCGAAGGATTTTTGCAACGCGAACGCACCGGCCCGGAGCATCTGGAAGAGTTGGTCGGTACGCTGCGTAAACTCTCGGTAAATCCGGAAGACAAAGAAGGCATCGCGCTGCGGGATTCGATTGAAACTCTTGCCCGCGCCGCTGAATCGAGAGAACTGCATGCCTCAGGTCACGGCGAGGCGGTTGCGCAATACTGCGAAATGATTGGCCGCGCGCTCAATTTGCCGCCCGAGGATATCCGTGAGCTTAGTTTCGCGGGGCGGGTACATGACCTGGGAAAGATGTTCGTGCCCGAGCGGGTGTTGAACAAACAAGGATCGCTTAGTGAGGAAGAGTTCAACTTACTCAAAAACCATCCGATTTTTGCCGGCGAAGTGCTGGCTACGATGCCGGGCGCTGATCGCATTAAGAAGGCGGTCGAGTGCCATCATGAGCATTTAGACGGCACTGGATTTCCGGGTGAACTCAAGGGAGATGATGTGCCCTTGTGGGGACGAATTATTGCCGTTGCCAACACTTACGTGAATCTGACCAGTGACCGTACTCTGACTCCGGCGAAGACTAGCGAACAAGCCATCACCGAACTGGAACGCGGGAGCGGGACCAGGTATGACGGCATGCTGGTGCGCATTCTGGCGCGTGAGTTGAAATCTGAGCGTAGTTTTCCGAATATTGGTTAGGTTGCTGCGGGCTGATTTATGTAAACCTTTCGCGACGACCGCGATGCAATTTATACCAACCTTTACCATTATTTACTTCTTTTCGCGATTTACTCCCGCTACAATCCTCTTGACTTAGTCGCGAAGCCGCCTTTCTCAATCGGTGTCCTATATTCCGGCCTCGCCTAAAGCTGCTGCGGAGGTGGCTTATGAGGGCGATTCACTTTTCCTCTGGCAAATCCCATGGCAATAACTTTGGAAAGCTTCCTGGTTGGCGCATTGGAATTCTGTTGACGCTTGCGTCAATCATGCTAGGGTGTGGCTCCGCGAGCATGACACCTGTTTCCCCACAAGCTCCGCAAATCCTTACTCAGCCTGCAAATCAGGGCACGAGAGTGGGACAGACAGCAACCTTCGCGGTTCTGGCAAGCGGAACTGCGCCTTTGCGCTATCAATGGAGCAAAAACGGCACCCCAATCGTTGGCGCCACGAGCCCTTCGTACACTACCGCGGCGGCCATCCCTGGGGACAACGCTGCAGTTTTCGCGGTGACTGTCACCAATTCAATTGCCTTCGTCAATAGCAATAGCGCGTCACTGAAGGTTGGAGCACGGGCTCCGCAGATTGGCGACTTGCGTTTTCAGCAGGTTGCAACCTCTTCCACAACTCCGGGGTTAAAGGCGGGAGGAACCCATTCCGATGTGGTTGCCGGGTTAGGGCAGTTCTTTGGAAACGATATTGGAACGCCGCTTACCATTGGGACAGGAAATTGTGGGCCTGGAGTTGGGAACCCTTTGAATTGCGTCTGGTTTTTTTCAACTTTCGGTTTGCCTTCTGGGATCCCAGAACTGACGACCAATTATCAGGGATTCAATTCCAATGTTTTTCCGGTGGATTCGGAGTTGCGTTCCTTAGTTAACGGACGAAACGTTTTTACCTCTCTCGATCTCGAGCTGAGTAATAACGTATATGCCGCCTCGTGGGTTGAATCAGCTAGTGGCGGGGGTTTTCAGTATTTCCAACAAACCGTTTCATCTGACCAATTCCAAGCTGTTGCTTCCCAGTTAGGACAACAGAGCAGAGTCATTACCGCCGTCTCTTTCGATATCTCTGGTGACGTCTACTTTGTAAATTATGGTTGGGCCAGCGATGTCACCACACCCTACGAAGTAAAGACAGCGGGCGCCACTGCTGGCACGCTGAGTTCGGCTGCGACAAACTTGGCGAATAGCGGCTATATCATCACAGCTCTCGGAGGCAATTCGACCAACGGCTTTCTCCTGGTAGGCACTCGTGTGCAGGGCGATTCTCTGGCACGACCTGTGATGGTGGTGACACCCAAGTCCGGCACCGATTTGGACCCGCTCATGCAAAGTGGAGATGCGATCGTCGGTCTGATTGTGAATGCGGACTTCAGCAATACCTATATAGGAGAGCAGTAACCGCTACAAAGGCGATTGCCAAATCTGCCGCGCATGCTGGAAACTATTCCAGGCATGTCGATATCTCTGTCTCTAGAAGGAAAAGTTGCGCTTATCACCGGCGGGTCGAGAGGAATTGGCGCGGCCGCGGTGCGGATGTTTGTCGAAGCCGGCGCGCGGGTGATGTTTAACTACGAAAAGGCCCAAGCGGCAGCAGAAAAGCTGGTCCGCGAATGTGGGGACAAACAATGCGCCGCGGTCGCCTGCAATCTGGAAGGAACTAAAAGCGCGCAAGAGCTGGTCGCCGCAACTGTCAAACGATTCGGGCAACTGGATATCCTAGTTGCGAACCATGGCATATGGCCCGCGGACGATGTTCCCATCGACAAAATGAGCGATGAGCATTGGCGCAGAACTTTGGCAATCAATTTGGATTCGGTGTTTGCGCTGGTGAAGCATTCTGTAATTGAGATGAAGAAGCATGCCGGTCCGAAATCGCCGGCGCACATTGTGCTGATCAGTTCAACGTCGGGTCAGCGGGGAGAGGCGTTTCACTGCGATTACTCGGCCAGCAAGGGCGCGCTTATCAGCCTGACTAAAAGCCTGGCATTGGAGCTTGCGCGCCAAAACATTTATGTGAACTCGGTCGCGCCGGGCTGGGTTGATACCGACATGTCTCGTCCGTCGCTGGATGATCCCGCGATTGCGAAAGAAGTTCTCCGGCCGATTCCCATGGGACGGGTTGGAACGCCGGAAGAGATTGCCGGGCCAATTTTGTTTTTGTGCACTCCGCATGCGGGCTTTATTACCGGCGAAATTTTCAACGTCAATGGCGGTGCCGTCCTGGTTGGCTGAACTGGACAGCTTAATAGGGTTTGAGTGCGTCTAATATAACCAGAGAATGAAATATGCACTCATCGCACTACTGCTGACCGCGTTTGCTGTCGGGCAGGACACGTCTCCCACAACTGCAAGCGACTCGAACCCTGCCATCGCCTCTCCGGCACAGGCGATCCCAACGGACCAGGGGAACGCTCAAAAGGCCAAGGAGATTATCGATCAGGCCATTCAGGCGCTGGGCGGCCAAGCGTACTTGAATGTCACTGACATGAAATTGGAGGGTCGCGCCTACAGCTTTCATCACGGCGAACCTAATAGTGTGGGAACTGTGTTCTGGCGTTTTAAAAAATTTCCAGACAAAGATCGCGTCGAGCTGACGAAAAAGCGCGACATCATTCAGATCTACACTGGCGACAAAGGATACGAGATTACCTACAAAGGTGTTCGAGATATGGAAGGAAAGGACCAACTGGATCCCTATTTGCGCCGGCGTCATTACTCACTCGATATCGTTTTGCGGCAGTGGCTCCATCAGCCGGGAGTGGCCCTCTTCTACGAAGGCCAAAAAGTTGCCGCCCAGAAAGAGACCGCCCAGGTGACCATCATGAATAACAAAAATGAGGCGGTCACCTTGAACATTGACATCAATACCCATCTGCCGGTGAAGAAGACTTACTCCTGGCGCGATCCCGCGGACAAAGAGCGGAACGTGGAAGACGAGATTTTCGATAATTACCGGCCAATTCAAAACATCCTGACGCCGTTCGACACCACCCGGGTTTACAACGGCGAAATGTCAGCCCAGACTTTTCTGACCAATGCGAGTTACAACCAGGGACTCAGCGATACATTGTTCGATCCGCAAGCCGCAAAATCATCCATGAGACATTGAACTTCTGGTTTTGACGCATTGGCAGCGCCTAAACTGGTTTGGTAAATCTATGTAAACAAGTTAGTTAAGGCCTGGGTGGTATGCGAATTTCGCCACGAAGTGTGGTGAAATTGCCACATACGACTTTGCGGATGGGCTGGTAATTTTGAAGTCAGAGGATCTCTGATAACCGAACAAACAGTTCGCGTGGCTGCCAGCTGCCAAGGTATTGGGCTCCATTCAGGTGCGCCGGTGAGTCTGCAAATCCTGCCCGCTCCAGCAGGCACTGGAATCATCTTTCGGCGGGTGGATCTGGATGGCTTTGAGATCGAAGCTGTGGGTAAGAACGTCGCTCGCGTGAGCTACGCCACCAGCTTAATGAAAAAGGGCGTGCTGATTTCTACCACAGAGCATTTGCTTTCAGCGTTCGTGGGCATGGGCATCGACAACGCCTTCGTACAGCTCGATAATCTGGAGCTCCCGATCCTGGATGGAAGCGCCAAACCTTTCATTGACCTGATCAAGAAAGCCGGGCTGAGAAAACAGCGCCGGCCGCGGACTTACATCCGAATTCTACGTCCCTTGGAGTTTCGCGAGGGCAACAAGTTCATCGGTGTGTATCCCGCGGAGACGTATTCGGTTTCCTACAAGATTAATTTTCCGCATCCATTGATCGGTCGAGAGACCTTTTCGTTGGAACTGACAAACGGGGAATATGTTGCGAAGATTGCCTCCGCGCGTACATTCGGATTTCTGCACGAAGCTGAGGCAATGCGCCAGCAGGGTCTGATCCGCGGGGCATCGAGTGAAAACGCGCTGGTGCTGACGCGCGATGGGTTGGTAAATCCGCCGTTGCGTTTTGATGACGAATTCGTTCGCCACAAGATACTGGATTTGATCGGCGATCTGGCTTTGCTTGGACGCCGGATTCTGGGCAGGGTAGTCGCGGACCGGGCCGGCCACGCTATGCACACTGCGCTAGTTTCACGATTGCTGCGCGACCGCACGTTGTGGGAGGAAACTACGCTGTCAGACGAGCCCACAGAAGATTCTGCCCACAGTGAAATGCGGGCAGAGATGCAGGGCGCGAACTAGTCGGCGGCTTGCGGCACCAGGTCGCCGGATTCGATGACGGCCTTTTCCTTCAGCAAACGTTGAAGCTCTTTGCGGGTCAAGGCAGCCAGGTTTTTCGCGTGCGACAGAGCCGATTCCTGGCATTCCCGTGACAATGGCGCAACACGGACCGCAAGTAGCGGCGCGTCCTGCTCAATCATCCGAAGAAGGCGCTGGGCGCGATCGATTTTGGTTTCGACTGGAAGCATAAGAGTAGGTGTAAGAAGCATGGCTTGAACCCGGCCGCCAGCCAAGTTGCAAACTGGGTTCCCTCTAAAACGCTTTTTTTGTGGAAACCCATTCGCGAAAACCGCAAACTGAATCACGATGCACAAAGTCGTCTATCTCTCGCTGGGTTCAAATGTTGGCGATCGCGCGGCGAACCTCAATGCAGCGGTTGAAAAGCTGGGAGAATTGGGAAATGTAGTGGCGGTCTCGTCTATCTATGAAACCGAGCCGGTCGAGACTAGCCCGCAGCCCTGGTTTCTGAACTGTGCGGTGAAGCTTGATACCGAGAAGATGCCGCGTCAGTTGATCGCCGGGATTTTGAGCCTTGAACAAGAAATGGGCCGGCAACGGCGGCAGCCAAAAGCCCCTCGCACAATCGACATAGACATTTTGCTGTTCGGCAGCTCGGTGATCGAACTGCCCTCATTGACGGTTCCGCATCCCCGAATGCATGAACGGCGTTTCGTGTTGGAGCCGCTCGTAGAAATTGCCCCGGACGCACGGCATCCGGTATTCAAGCGAACGGTGCGTGAATTGAGGGATGCGCTGCCCGCGGGACAGCTGGTGAAAAAAGCCGTTGGCGATATGAGACCGCCCGCTTTAGGCACAAAAAAACGCGTCCAGTAAAAACTGGACGCGCTATTGCGCGGCTGCTACGGCGTCACTTTGCTGACGTGGGTTGACCAGTTGCTCAGCGCACCACGCGTACCCCCGCATTGACCGGTCGTGGGAGCGAGGTACATTGAGTAGGTGCAAGTCTGGGCAATAGACTCAGATGCAATCCAAATATCGCTGCCATCAACTGCGGCCGCGCCATAATCTCCCCAGCGCGGTCTTCCGCTGCCGAAGATCGCGTACGAGGTGAATCCATCCCAGGGACCGGCGCCGGCGGCCGCGACTTGGATCGTCCCCATGCCGGCTTTGGCGTCCACCCCCGCCAGCGCGGCACTCGGATAATCATTGTCACCGGTCAAGGTGAAGGCAATGACGCCGCGTCCGCTCTGGGTTACTCCAACTGCGGGATAGGTCAGATCGGTGTTCGCAACCCCGGCCTGCCCTTGCAGAACAATCTTTTTTGAAGTTGGATTAATAACATAATAAGCGATGCCCGCCCGGTTCTGACTGCCGACGGTCACTGCCGTGTCCAGGGCGCCCCACAGCCTCCCGTTGGCGTATGCAACCTGTTGCATGCGCGAGTCGTTGGCATTCAGTTTGCCGTTGGGGGGGCCGAAGGTCGAGTTGTTGGGGCTGCTTGCACCCGCGATGAAAAACCAGCAATTGGTGACCGTGTCGGCCAGGCACTGCGAAAGCGGACGACTGCCGGCTGGTTGCGTCGCGCGCGGCGGGACCCCGTAAGTGTCGACGGCAATCGTGGAAACCCCGAGTGCTGGGGCCGGGAACGCAGAATTCAGGGAAGAAGTGTTCGACATGGTCCAAACCAGGATGGTGTTGCTGGTGCCTGAATCGGAGAAGACAGCATCGGAACTGAGGAAGAACTCAGTGCCGCCGTTATCGGTATCGAACTGATTACCAGGAGTTTGAGCCGGCCAAACGGTGAAGCCGGCCCCATCGGGTCCCGCTCCCAGAGTGTTGAAGAGGACGACACTGCCCGCGCCGCCGGTCAGCGCACTGTTCCCAATAGCATAGATCTGTGACCCGTAGAAGATACCGGGTCCGAAAAGCGCGAACTCATTAGTTGTCAGGTAAATGCCGTTGGCGTCCGCGCCGATATGGGGATAGTCGCCCAGGCAGAACCCGTTGTTGCAACCATGATTGGGTGTTCCCTGGGTACCGTTGTTCTGCACCGGAAGGCGGTAGATCGTCCAAGTACCAGTTGGGTCACCCGTGTCACTAACCGCGATGTCCAAATGGTTGGTGCCGCTGAGTGATGCGGTGAGGCCTACATGGTCGAGGGTTAACACAATGTGCACGAATCGCCCAATGGCCTGATCGTAGAGACAGCTGGGGTCGGTTACCGATGGACCGCGCTGTCCGCTATTGGGGCCGGAGCGCACGATGGCGGGCGGATAGCGGTAGAAGGTGTTGAGGTCAACGGCGTTCCCCCCGTTCAATAGTGCGTTACCCGAAGCGTCGTAGACCTGCAATACGTCGTTAACAGACTCGAGCACAAATCCATTACCTGCGCATAGTCCCTGATCAGGAGGCGCGACAGAGAACTGATTGCCGCCATTGGCGAACCGCTGATCATGGAAGTTGAGTCCTTGAAAACTCGCGCCCAGCACGGGATTTGACTTAGCTTTTGAGCTGACGGTTTTGCCATGTCCGGTCGTGGCGCCAGGCAGCGTCCGGTTGATTCCTACTCCAGCGTCACTGCCATCGCCACCGTCGGCGTCACCGCCGTTTACGGCACTATCGATTTCGTCGGCGGCCCCGGAGACGTCAGTCGCCGCGGGTGCAGAGGCGAACGAACTTGTGCCTACCCGCTGAAGTGTGAGAACAGTTGGGGCCTTAGGTGCCGCGCCAAATGAAATCGTGCTCAGCGCGCCGATCAGGATTGCTGTACCAAGTGCTGAAATAAAAATGCGGCAGGATCGTATGGCGATCCTAGAAATGTTTGAATCAGATTCTCTACCCGACGACAGAAATTTCATGCAGCGCGAAATATCCATAAACTGCTCCTCCACAGAAACTGAATTGAAATGGCTGAAACGAGCCCCCAGCACCATACTCCACGGGAGGGGTTCTGTAAATGTAAATGCTGAAAATCAGAACTTATTTGTGGTGCGCAGAAAAGTATCTTGGTGTGCAAATCTATGCAGCCGGGTTGCCGGGGCGGATACAACAATCCAAATGTCGAGAGATGCTCAGCGTTGCGGGAACGTAATCACGGAACGATGATGCGGTTGCTTTCTTGCGGCGCGGCAATTGCCGATTGCGGTTCCGGGAACTGGCGGAAAAGAAAATCCACGAAGGCGCGGGATTTCGCACGGCCGGAGGTGCGGGCATAGGCCATCCTCAGTAAAAAAACTAACGCCAGAAAAACGTCAGAGTCACGCAATCGGGTATAGCCCACGTGCTGCTGCTCGGCCTCTCGATATTCTTTGACCATCTTTTGAACTTCGGAAGCGACCGCCTGGTGAGCAAGGTTGGTCACGGGCGTTTCGTAATGCAGGCCTGATCCAGCCAAAGTTTCATAGTTGTGAGCTAACGCGCTTAACACCGAAATGAAATCCGAATCGCGGATGCCACGGTCAACTTGCGCGCTCTTTGCCAGGGCATAGCTCAGTCCGAGAATCAGGTGCTCCTGTTCGTAAAGAAATTGCTGGCTAATCTCGATTTTCGGAAATAGAGCGCTTTGATCTAATTGCTCGAGGGGACGTGGCTTCTCATGTTGCCGCGCCTGGTGCAGGTAAACGCATTCGCTCGGGCAATCGAGCGTGACTTCGCGCTGCTCGCCGCAACACTGCGGACAGATGCGTCCGTGCACCGCCGGGCAGAAGCGCTTTTCTTTGCGTTTGTTGCAGATTGCACAGGCCACAATTCGTGGTCTCCGGTGTTCATTATTTCATGCAGAATAGAATAAGACTTAAGCAGGGCGGGTGGGTGAGTGAGTGATGTAGGGATTTATGGTGATTTTAGTAGCCGCTGAGGGAACCCTTGCCTCAACAGTTGTGCAGTATTCAAGCCTTCATTACCGGAATACTGAGATCAAGCGGGATTTCACGAGGTCTCACACAGCTGCTTGCAAGGGCTCAGCGTTTTTCTGGTCCTCTGATGTTGAAGTTTTTGAAACTGGTATGGTCGCTAAGACACATGTCCCAGAGCTCGCCGACTCAATTGTGAGGGCTCCTTCGAATTGACGCAGCCGTTCCAGCATCCCCCGGATTCCCACACCTGAGCGTCCCGATTGGATCTCAGCCAATCGTTCGGCGGACATACCGTTGCCTTGATCCCGAATATCTAAGGTGATCTGCTTCGAGTCCCGAGCAATTCGGATCGAAGCAGTCTTGCTCTTGGAATGCCGATGAATATTGGTGAGGCATTCCTGCACCAAGCGGAAGATCACCAACTCCATGTCGTGTGGCAGTCTTCCAAAATCCTCCGCTATATCAAGATGAAGTTCTACGCCACTCCGTTCCTGAAGCCCTTGCACATACCAGCTAACCGCGGAACATAGGCCACTCTCGTCCAATAATGGCGGATGCAAGAGGTAAGAAGTAGTACGGATTTCGCGATGCAGCTGTTGGACTATTTCTTGAATCGGTTCCATCTTCGTGGCAACGTCGGGCGCTTTGCGGCCCGCTTCTTGAATCACCTGCGCAAGATTTATGCCGAGCACGGTCAAGGTTTGACCTGCGCTGTCGTGCAATTCGCGCGCGATATGCCGGCGTTCTTCATCCTGGGTGCGCAGCAGTCGCCAAGAGAGCTCCCGTACCTGGTCAGATTGCTCCTCCAGTTCACGGGTTCGAAGACGAACCTCCGCATCGAGCGTTTGAGCTAACTTTCGGTATCGCTCTTCGGCTTCTTTGCGAGCGGTAATGTCGCTCGCGGCACCAAACCACTCGACGATCTCCCCATTTCTGTCGAGTAATGGAACTGCTCGTGAATACGTCCAGCCCAGACTTCCGTCCGCTCGTCGCAGGCGATGCTCGAGCTCGAACGTACTCTTCGCCGACACGGCCTGCCGTATCGACTTCAACATGAGTGCCTGGTCGTCGGGGTGGATATACTCCTTCAGCCAATCCTTCCTTGGTTTGCCCGTATCCGCAATGAATCCCCTGCCATCGAGTTCGCGCATCTCGCTCCAGTCGGGACTCATGCGATAAACTACATCCGAGCTGGCAGTCACAAGTGCGCGGAACCTCTCTTCGCTCCGCCGCAGCAACTCCTCCGCTTCCTTTTGATCGTGGATATCCAAGCACCCGCCGACATACCCCTCAAACGTTCCATCTGGCGCGTATCGTGGCACGCCACAGTCGAGGATCCAGCGGTATTGACCACTATGATGCCGCAACCTGTAGTGCATCTCAAATGAGCGACGAGCGTCAAAAGAGCTTACGTAAATCTGCACGCAACGATCAAAATCATCTGGGTGAACGTTTTCTGCCCAACCATTCCCGGCCTCTTCTTCAAGTGTGCGCCCGACGAAATCCAACCAACCCTTGTTGAAGTAGTAGCAAAGCTTATCCAGGCCTGACATCCACACCATTATCGGGGTCGCTTCAGTGATGACCCTGTAACGCTGCTCGCTTTCGCGCAATGCCCGCTCTGCCTGTTTGCGGTCGCTGATGTCGCGAGTGAAGCACCGCGTGTGAACGAATTTCCCCTCTTCAAACAGCGCGCTCGAGTCAATAATCACTTGCCTGAGGGATCCGTCTTTCGCCCGCAAGCGCGCCTCGTACTCCTTGATTCTGTCCCCACTGAAAAGCCGGTTAAGAATGTCTTCCAGCACGGGGGCGTCGGCGTGAAATTCCGAGATGTTATGCCCGATGTATTCCTCGCTGCAATAACCGAGCATTTCCAGTTCCGCCTTATTTGCCCATATGATCGTGCCGTCCGAGGAGACCCAATGCAAGGCGATACTCGCCGTGCAAACTCCCGGTATTTTTTCTCGCTCTGCTGCAACGCCTGCTCGATACGCTTGCGTTGCGTAATGTCACGAGCCACATTCGATGACCCGATAACTCTGCCCAAAGCATCACGGATCGGGGAAATCGTAAGTGAAACCTCCAAAGTAGTGCCGTCCTTCCGCCTGCGCACTGTTTCGAAATGATCGACCCGCTCCCCTTCTGCCAAATGCCTGAGGATATCTTCTTCTTCCGAACGTCGTTCCCGTGGAACGATGAGCGTGATGTGCTGGCCGATGGCCTCCTGCGGCGTATAACCGAACAGTCGTTCAGCGCTCGTATTCCAACTGGTTATTGTGCCATCGACCTTCTTGCTGATAATGGCATCGTCTGAAAAATCAACAATGGCAGCCAAAAGTGAGGTCGTCCGCTCCGCCTGTTTTGCCTCAGTGACGTCCCGGAACGCCAAAAGTATGAGAGTATTTCCGTCTCGCGCCAACCGACGAGCGTCAAGCACTAACGCCCGGCGACCGATCTTTGGGAACTCGCGGTGGATCTCGAAACGTTGATGGTCAGTGTCATCGCAAATAATTGTCTCAATAGATTTCCAGGCTTCTGACGTTTTCCATTCACCATTCCCGAGCTTGCGGATCGAAATGCCCTGGGATTCGTCGCGCGAAACCCCGAATAGGGTGTAGAACGCCCGGTTCGCCGTCTGAACCTGCAATTTAGAGTCGAGAACAACTAACGGATCAATCACCGTATTGAGAATCGCTTTTGTGTATTCCCGCTCGTAAATCGCTTGGTCAATGCTTGCACGGAAAGCCGTTACATTCGTAAAGGTAAGTAGCGCACCCAGAGTCTCGCCATTACTTCCGCGGTATGGGGCGACGCGAAGAAGAAAAGTCCTATCACCGTCGCGCGTTTCGCGCCGGTGCGATGCTCCGTCGGCCATCACTTGTGCGCACAGCTTGTCCAGATGTTCAACGCCAGCAAAGGTATTACCAAGGGAACCACCGAGGTCCGAAGCAGTCATCCCAAACGAGGTCATGGCAGCGCGGTTAATACGGGCAATTCTGCAGTCGTGGCCGATTACGATTATCGGAAGATCGAAAGCATCGACCAGACCGACATCGTTCCCGTTCACGCCGTCCAAACTTCTAGCGTGATGCGGCACTACACCAACTCCAAAGACCTTTTCGTCCTCGCCCATGGAGAGTCTTTATGTCCTTTCAACTAGCAGCCTGATACAGGTTGCGACTTCGTTGCAGCACGTCATCCGCGACAAGCGGTAGAGTCTCACGTAACGCTAAAAGCAAAGCTTGAGATCGCGGCATCTGGAAGGGGCCAGCGAACCGCGAGAGTAATTGGTTCTCCAGAATACGGGACTCGTCCGGACCCACTGTATCACGAAGGGCATCCGAGACAGCTCGCTCAAGCCGGGCATAATCTTCGACAGGAATCAGATGCGAATGATTCTCGCCGAGCCTCGGCAGCATACGGGCGTGCACATCTCCGTCGAAATTATCCATCAAGAATGAGCAGAAAATCGCGATATCCTGCTCATGCGCCAGCTGGTCGAATTGATCTTCGAGCTGCATACTAGCGGCAACTTCCCCTCGCTCCCAAAGAATGTTGACCATCTCACCCCACCAGCGCACTTTCTTGTAGTTACCATTCCCGCGAGCTTGTGAGATGACGTTTTGGGCTAACCCAAGGAACACCGGCGAATCCGGTATACCATCGCGCATAAACGTGGGCAGCAGATTGTCCGCGTCCACAATGGTCAGCTGTCCGCGCTTCTCCGCAGCTTTCACATCCACGCCCTCGCTCTCCAGCCGAGGCCGAAATGCATCCCAGTGAGCGACGGTCGGAACAAGGATTATGCCCTCGCCGTTCGCGATTGCGGCAGCCGCAAAGCGACAGACAGCCCGATTAAGAAACTGCTGGTCTTGATAAAGCTGCACAATGTGATCCCGCGGTGCGGCACTCGCTAAAAGACCGCACCAGGGTTCGCCTTCGCTGGCCACGACACCGCCTGCTGCATGGTGGTGAGGAGCAATCTCTCGTTCGCCTTTTCTCGGATTCAAGCTGCTGTTATTTTCCATTGCAACCCTCCTCATTGTCGGAATCAAATCGCGGACCAGATCGGATTTTGTTACGAAGGCTTTCGCGTCAACCACGCGAACTTGTTCGCGCGCGATCGCCGCGTCATCCTGAGTGACGATAATCACATTGCAATCTGGAATTTCGCGCCGAATGATCCGCGTCGCCTGCAAGCCGTCCATGCGAGGCATATTGATGTCCATTAGCACAATATCAGGACGTAATTGGCATACTTTCTCAACAGCGTCGATTCCATCGCGAGCTTCGCCACAGACGCGATATGCTGCCTCAGATTCAATAACGGACCGAATTGCACGCCGAGACTCGTGGTCATCAGCGATTAAAATTTCGACGGAACTCATTGGTGCCCTCTTCTCTTCCGGCTGTGCCGGAGGGGAACTGCCACATCTGCAGCCTCGGGCGGAGTTTCCTAATTGAGGCAGACCGGTGTCCAGCCGCAGGTAAGAGGATGCATCAAGTCGGGCCGGGCGATCTATACAGTGTTTTATGTATTGACCGGAGTATGAGGAATGACTTGAAAACACTTCCGAAAAGCTAGTGCCGGGGGCTCTTCATGATCAGGTTTTCCGGACCTTGTTGTTTCGATCCACGATTGCTCGAATGGCCGCCAATTCGAGGATCGCATGCGAAACATTCAGCTCGGAATGTCACCTTTTTTGTGTAAGTCACAATTCCATCCAGAGTCGCTTATCGTACAATTCCGTTTCATTCACGAGGAAAGCCTCTAAGGAGAAGCAATGGCTCCGGATATCAAAGGCAGAGCATCAGTAGTCCGGGTCGGACTGGGCATCATCTTGATATGCGCAACTTGGACAACAAACATGGCGATCGCTCAAACGATCGTCGTCGATGCGTCCCCCTCTCACGTCGCCAATACGTTCAGCCCAGTCCGCTCTCTAGGTGCGGCGATTGATCGATTGAAGACCGGCACGCCCGAGCACTTGCTGACAGAGCCGCTGCTGCACGAGATCCTCAACTCCGGTTGGCAAACGGTAACTTACCGGCAGAATACCGAGCTCATGGTCGAGGCTTGGCACTGGAATCCGCAGGGTACCTGGAGCGATCCCGGAAAGCAGCAGGGATACTTCGTCGGGAACGCGCAGCCAACCCAGGAGATGATCCGCCATTCGTGGGCAGCGCCGCTTCCTCACCGCGGCTTCAGCAGAGGCGACGGAAATGGCTGGTCGCGGCTGACGGATGGCGACTTGAAATCATATTGGAAGAGTAATCCCTACCTCACCAAAACCTTCACCGGTGAAGACGACTCGCTCCACCCCCAATGGGTGATGATCGATCTTGGTAGCAAGGTGCCGGTCAACGCTATTCGCATTGCATGGGCCGAGCCGTATGCAAAGCATTACGCAGTGCAATTCTGGACCGGGGAACTTGAGCCCTTCTACGACGGCACCACTAAGGGCACCTGGCAAACTTTTCCCCTTGGCACGGTCACGGAAGGAAAGGGCGGAACACTTACGCGGAAGCTGGTTTCATGGATGATCCCGGTCCGTTATCTACGTATCTGGATGACACAATCTTCCAACACCTGCGACACTCACGGCTCAGCCGACAAGCGAAACTGCGTCGGATATGCTATCAACGAACTCTACGTCGGTGCTCTTTCGGAAGATGGCGAGTTCAATGACTACGTAACCCATTTTCCCAGCCGAAATCAGACCGTCACTTGGCCTTCCTCAGTTGACCCATGGCACGCGGCTTCCGATATTGATGAATCGAGAGGCGACCAGGTCGGCTTTGACTTCTTCTTCACATGTGGAGTAACGCGCGGACTTCCAACCATGGTTCCGATCGCCATGCTGTACTCCACACCCGAAGACGCGGCCAACGAGATCGCGTATCTGTACAAGCGCCACTATCCGATCTCCTGGATCGAAATGGGTGAGGAAGCTGACGGCCAACACATGCTGCCTGAAGACTACGGCGCGTTATACCTTCAATTCGCCAGCGCAATTCATCGGCTCGTGCCCGAGGCCAAGTTGGGAGGACCTCCGTTCGAGGGAACCTTTGACGATGTGGAAGTTTGGCCCAATGCGGCGGGCAAAGTCTCATGGCTCGGCCGATTCTTAGATTACCTGAAGTCCCATGGTAGGTTGAGCGACTTCACCTTCTTCTCGTTCGAGCATTATCCCTACCAGGACAAACCCACGTACGCCTGGGCCGATCTTTATCCCGAGCCGGATTACGTGCGCCACATCGTTCAAGTTTGGAAGGACGATGGTTTGCCGCCCAATATTCCTTTCTTCATGACTGAGGGGAATATTGGCGGTGGAGCTGGAGTTACGAGTGTGAAGGGCGCGCTGTGGCTGGCTGATTATGTCGGATCAATGATGACCGCCGGGGCGGGAGCCACTTATTACTTCCACTACATGCCGTCTCCCGGGCGCTGGGGGAGCGCTTACCCTCTCCTCTTAATCGACGAAAACTATAGCGTGAAGGCCTATCCTCCGCAGTACATGGCATCGCAGGTGATCACAAAAGAGTGGGTCGAACCCGTAGATGCTCCACACAAACTCTTCAGAGCCTCAAGTGATGTCACCGACGCTGCCGGGAACCAACTCGTCACGGCTTACCCGGTCGAGCGTCCGGACGGACTTTGGTCTGTGATGCTGGTCAACCGCGACCAGCACAACGATCATGCGGTGAGGATGACTTTCAAGGATGAGGCCGGACGCGACCGCCATTTCTCCGGCCCGGTAGATCGCATCACCTTCGGATCAAACGAATATACGTGGCATCCGGAGGGAGAACGTGGTCACGCCGACCCCGACGGGCCGCCCGCAAGATCGAAGATCAGCGGTGCCCCAGACACGATCTACACCCTTCCCATGGCATCGATTACGGTGCTGCGGGGATCCGTAGGAAACCAGTAATACACTTATTGATCCCATGATGAGGGCTATGGCGATCTTTAGTCAGCTATCGTGATCGATGGTAAGCTGCTGGACAATGAAATTCCTGGGATGGGTGGCATTGTTCACTTTCCTGCCCTTATGCCGCGCTTGTCTTGACTGAGCGCAGGCTTGCCGCAACCTCCTGGACGACCTGCTCATAATCAGCGGCTACGGCGCGTTCCACATGAACACGGGCACCCTTTGCGCCTGCTTCTTGCGCCACCCTCTTGAAATCAATCTGAAGGAAGTCTTTCAATTGCGCTGGTGTCAAGACAGCAATGGGGACAGTAGTGGACCTGCCCGCCGCGGTTTCGATCTTTATGGAGTACGGGGATTCAGACTGTTGCGTTTCCAGAGTCATGCGACACTCCTCTTTACAGCGAAAAAGTCGGTGGAAGAATTACGCGCGTCCAGCGAGACGAAGTGGCGGGAAAGGCTCAAATATTATAGCGCTACGCCTCCAGCAGTAGCGTGCTGCAATAAAGTGGACCCACCGATCTGCTCAAAAGCGAGAAGATTTCCTTAAGCAACTCATCATCGCTCAAAGACAAGGCAGCGTACCGCCGCTTTGACGATTCGAGGTCCATTTTCAACGACATCATACCCGACGACCGTCTTCAGGATTATGAGACAAGCCTGGAGTTAACTGTTGAAAGCAGGCGTGAGTGTTTTTCAACACCCACAGCGTTATCACTCATGGTGATGGCCGCCGCAAATCCTGAAACAAAACGGCCGAAAAAGCGTTTACCTTTGACCCGCCTGATTTCAACTCGATAACTTGAATTCCCGCACCGCATCACCTGCGCCGCCGAGATTCGCTAACCGCATTTCGGAATACTTGCGAGACAGAATTACGCCGGGCGCGCCGCCGCGAAAGGCCGCCTGGACTGCGTCTTTCACGCTTTCCGGCGTGCACTTGCTGTGGCCCGACTCGGTGGGGATGTCAACGTCAATGCCGGGCCATATCTGGGTCTTGGTTCCGGCGACTCCCTCCAGAGCGCGCCTGGTCTCGCGATAAACATAGTCAGGCGAGAGTCCTGTGCGTGCAATCTGCTCATAGCCAGGTTCTTTGTAGTTCATCACCTCATAGGTGAAATCCGTCAGTTGCTGCTTAGTGAGATCGGCGTATAGCGTGGAGCCAATGTTGTCCACGTAAAGCGCCATGCGCTCTCCGCCGCAGTTGTTGTACATCACGACCTTGATGAAATCCGAATATTTCGAGAGTTCCTGCCAATCCTGCTCCGCACGATAGATAGGATTGAAGGAATTGTTATGCCAGATATGCCAACCCACCGGAATTGCCGGCTTGGCAGCCTTCACGGTTTTGTAAAGCGTCGCATAGGTTTCACGCAGGCTGTCGGTAAACATCATTTCCCATGCAGCCAGTTCGGGATATCGCAGGAGGATTCGCCAGAACTGAACGAAATAACCGTCTGATGCGCGCTTGCCGCTTCGTGAGGCGCGCACAAATTTTTCCAATTCTAGAAATCCCTGCTTGGCGCGATCGGGATTGATTCCACGTTCTCTGGCTGTCTTATAACAATATTGGCAGAAGCAAGTCACATTGCCAGGATCAATCGGCGGCGTGTCATGCGTGGCTCCCAGACTGTCACAAAGTGCGCCTTGCCGCTCCGATCCCCACATGATTCCATCAACGTCATAAGAGCGCGCGAAGTCTTCAACCAGCCCGGCAAAAAAATTCCGGTAATTCGGGTTGTTGACGCACAGCGTCTCCTGATTCCGTCCGTACAGGTCTCGCTCTTGCACCTGTTCGATGTTGGGAAGGTCCTTGCGGAACACATCTTCCATCCAACAGATAACTTTCATGCCACGCTTTTTCGCCGCAGGCAGGACTTCTGCCAGGATGTCGAGACTGCCGTGATCGGGAGCATGCTCAGGCTGGATAACTGTGTTCTTGTAGTACTGCGGATGAGGTGTGGCGAAGTTGCCGCCGTGATAGTTCAAGTCATAGACCTGTTTGCCGTGATCAGGCAGCGGGTAGCCAGGAATTTGCCTGCCAGCGATGCCGCGACCGTAAGTGAACACGGCAAGAAAAAGAGTATTTACACCGCCGCGTTCCTGAAGAATGTCGAGCACTTTTTCGGTTCCTTCATCCGCGAAAGAAATGGCTCCTATCTGAATGCCGATCATTTTGGAGCTGGACGGCGTGGCGGTCTCTGCCAGGGAAGGCATGGCAAGGGCCGCGCCGGTTGCGGCGGTGAGCTTCATAAATTCGCGGCGGCTTACGTCTGAATTGTGCATGAATTTTCTCGTGCGGCTTCTGGAGCCGAGTGACTCATCCCTTCGGCTCCTGCAGGGCAGGCTCTTGCGTTCGAAACTGCACAAGCTAATTTGATTTTCCGGAAATCTAAACATGCAAGTGGCTCTTAAGCGAGGATTCGGAATGGCCGCCATCACCGGGAGGGCTGGCCATGCGCTGAGAAGTCTCAACCTCGTGCTAGAGGAAAGTCAAGCTGCAAAGGTCTGCATGCAAAGTCTGAACACATGGGCGCCGACAATCTCTAGTCCCGCCCTTCGCAAAGTACGCGAAGAACGGGCACCCAGTTTGTAGGTGGATCCAATGAAATCAAACCGGGCCACCCGCCCCTCTAACGGCGTTGCAGAACAGTTTCATGTCCGCCAACTCGTGATCTCATTGATATTGAAAGCTGTGGATGATTACCGACTGGTTGGTGCTCGGTAGAGCTCTGTAAGCCCAGAGATTCATGCCTGCGGGTATCGGCTGCTGCGGAATTGTCGCGGTGTTGGTGGACGAGTAGGTCGCGGTTTTCAGAACATTCGCCGTCGTCCCAACGGGCTGATCACCGCTCATTAGAGTAAAAACAACACTGGTGGAACTCCACACCATGCGCGCTGTAGTGAGGGTTGTTCCGTTGTTGACGGTGAAATTAAGGCCGAAACTCGACTTACTATGGTGGTGGCCGGCGGAGGGATAGACGGCGAAATCGGCATTACAGGTACAGGTGTTGTCCCATTTGGAAAACTCAATATCGATCTCGTTCGTTCCATCGATCCCAATTCCATTCGCCGGTCCATACGGAAAGAGGCCGAGCACGGTGACTGGATCCATGTTCCACACATTGCCCTCCACTACCCACTGGTAAGTTCCGAAACCCAAATTATCCGTGGTAAACAACTCGCCGGCTGTCCACGTTCCTGCGTTGTTGGTTATGTTCAGGTGCAGATACCCGTTTGAATCCACGGAGACATTGCTGGGGCTGCCGTTCACAACCCCGGCCATGGGCCCATTTGTAACGTTCCAAATGTGGCCTTCCCAACTTATTTGTGTTTGAGCGAAGGAAGAGCTTGATAACGCCAGCATCGCTGTGAGCGTCGCGACGGTCACGATCAGTATCGTCCCAGCCGATCTCTGTTCCGATTGCTTCATAAAGCCTCCTCAATTTTAGTCACCCAGCCACATCTTTCCGCTTACGCATCTTGTCGTGCTGGCCCGGCCCATTTACGCTCAAACTAGTCGAGCGGTAGCAGAAGGCCCACTCAGTTTGGGTTTACGTTAAAGCCGTCGAGATGCACCGTTGCCCCGCTCGGCGGCGCTGCATTGTTAAAGTAACTTGCGGTAAGTGTGCGGCTTTCTCCTGGCAACAAAACGATGTAGTTGTCGCTCCACCATACCGGCAGCACCTCATTTGCGGCATTGTCAAGAACTCGCGCGCGAACCAGAAAGGCCAGGCTGCTGCTTGAGTTCGTCAAGGTTGTGTTCACGGCATTGGCTCCGACGCTGTCGGTATGCGTAACCGTGACCATGGGCAACGTTGCTAGCGAAGTCATGTTGGCCGACTTGCTCGCTCCGCAGTAGTACCACTTGCAGGCGTTTTTGACGGCGTCAGCAGTTGTCGAATACCAGTAAAAGTTTCGGCTCACCACGTTGTTTGATGAGTCCGTCAACGTCAGATTGATGAAGTACATGGTTGACAGATTCGCAATGGTGGGCAGTTTGACCACCGCCGTGCTGCTCGCAGGTCCCGACGTGACTGCAAACGTGTTGTGATACGCGCTGCTGAGATTAGAATTGAGCACGTCTACTGTCGCAGTCAGTCCAGAGTGAGTGCTGTAGTCGTCATTGGTGACGTAGACGGTCCCCGGCCCGCCATTCAACCCGCCGTAGTCCCAGGCGATGTGCGTAATTTCATCCGCCTTCTTGGTAGCGAAATACGCTGGGCCCGGCCTGTAGAAAAAGTCGAACAGCTGCCAATGGAGCGAGAACCAGCCTTTGTTGAACATCCAATCGATCATGCCCATGGCTGCGTCGCCGGTTCGGCCATTGGCTGCTCCGGTTTTGTTGATCTCATAGGCCTCGTGCTGCACCCGCCATCCTTCGTAGTCCATCACCATGGCCTTGCGCATGTAGTCAGCTGAGTTGGTTGGGGCCCCGTACCTGCTGCTCATCGCTGAATTGAAGACACCCAGCGAAGTGAACGGAGTTCCGCCCATGTGATAGTCCCATGTGGCGTCTTCCGGATAGTTAATCGGGTCCTCGACGAGCCCGGCGGTCATGCTCTCTGTCGGTGGAATCATCGGTCCTACGCTGGCCTCGTCGACGAAGCCACGCGCCAATCCCTGTGCAGTGTTGTTGTAAAAATAATTCGGAGGCTCCCACTCGTAGGGACCGCCCTCACGAATGCCGTTCAGTCCAGTGACAGTTGAAGTTCCGTAATTGGCCATATTCAGGACAACATTTGGCCAGTTGTCAGCTCTCTCGATATTGACTTCTTGCTGCTCGTTTGCGACTGGCGGCAGGAGATCGCTGGAGTTCAGCCAGAGAAAAGCGCTGGGATGGTTGCGCAGTTCGCGCATCTGGGTATCGAGCGATGAGTTGGCCACGGTCTGGCTTTCCGTGCTCCAGGTCTTCCATTGCTCCCAAGAGGTGCAGCAGCACCAGCCAGCCATGATCAGTATTCCGTTCTGGTCGGCAAGATCATAGAACGTCTGGTCCTCCATCTTGCCTTCAAACCGTATTGTGTTGAGGCCCATATCCAGAGCGTATTGCAACTGCTCCTGCAATTGAGTGTTGTCAAAGTCATACTTCAGGAGCATGTCATAAGCCCAGCCTGCACCTTTGATAACGAAAGGCTGGTTGTTGATCTTGAACCAGCGCCACTGGTTTCCGGACGGATCCGCTGGGTTAAGGCCGGTGTCTAGTTTGCGGATTCCAAAGTTAAAACTCTGGCTGTCAGAGACCGTGCCTCCGATCGAGAACTGCACCGTGGTCTGATACAAGTTCTGCGGACCAAGTTTTGCCGGCCACCATAGCGCCGGATTGCTGATATTGAGTTGCGGATATGTGGCCGGAGTAAAGGTAAAGAGTTGGTGATTGGTTCCTGCCGGCAGCGTTACCGGCTGCGAGAAATTGATATTTCCCGGCGTGATGGTTCCGCTCAGGGTCCCCGACACACTGGCGCTGGTCGGATTCGAAAGCTCAGCGGTGACGGTCAGCGCAGCGGAAGTCAAATCTGAACTCACGCTGGTCTGCACCTGTGGATCTCGGACGGTCACCGCGCCGCTACTCGTGATCCAGGCGTCACGCCAAACGCCTTCATTGCGGTCGGGCGCCATCAATTGCCAGTCGACATAAGTAATGGCGAGTTCCTGATTGCTGCCGTTCGGTCCTGTGATCTGCAGAGCTACCGCGTTGTTGCCGCCCACTACCGCGGCACTGGTAATGTCGTACTCATACCGCGCATATGTCCCAACCATTTGGGTGTTGGTGGCAATCTGCTTACCGTTGACCCAGAGATTAGCGCGATAGTTAATGCCGTCGAAGTGGATATAAATCCGCTGGCCGGCCAAAGTTGAGGGAATGGTGAACTGATTCAAGAACCACCAAGCCGTAGGTCCATAAGGGCTGCCCGCGCACCAGGCGACGTTCGCGTAATTTGTGGTCACGTCGTAACAAGTGCCAGAGATTTGCGCGGCGTTCTCATTAAGGTAGGGCGACGGAACAAGATGATTGTCGAACTCTGCACCGAGCGGAGTGGCAGGAATATTCGTCTGCAACCAGCCGCTGTGCGCATAGCCGGGTGTCGAAATCGTTGCTCCCGCATCCGTCACACTTGCCGACGACTGCACGTACCAGTTGTTATGGAGGTTGACTGCTACTTTTTCCAATTTCCCTTGGCCATTGGCGGGAAGCACGACGGCAAAAAGCAAAAAGAGAAACTGCAAGGCGGGACTGCTGAACCGGAGTCTTACGGATGACATAAGGTCCTCCTTTATCTGCGCGTGGCCGGTCTCGCGTAAACACCAGCAAACTTGGAGAGCTACTCCGGTCAGGGCGGAGCAAGTGTATCGTTTTAATAAAACGCGTCAATAGGAAGATACTGTAGTTTTCAAAAATCGAACGTGCAGAGTTCCTAAGATCTTCGATGCTTTCCGCTCGCGCTGCACGCCTTGACGACTGATGTCGAAGTTTTCAGTAATAACGCTGCCGAAATTCTGTGAGCGGGAAACAATTAAAATTGCCGTGCAAAATGGTCACCTTCCGGACCGCGATTCTCTCCCGAGCCTTCTACGACCGCGATCCGCGGCTGGTCGGGCCGGATTTGCTGGGCAAAATACTGGTTCGGCGCGATGGGCGCAGGCTGCTGACTGGGCGGATCGTGGAGGTCGAAGCTTATCTTGGCGCGGAAGATGCGGCTGCACATTCTTTTATTGGCAAGACGGCACGCAATGCGGTTCTGTTTGGGCCGCCGGGGCATGCATATGTGTATTTCATTTACGGCAATCATTTCTGCCTGAATGTCTCGTGCCTGGCCGACGGTATTCCCGGGGGAATTCTGTTTCGCGGTGTCGAGCCGATTCAAGGAATGAAAGCCATGTTCAAGCTGCGCAGGATTGACGAGAGTTCCGATCTGCGCAGGCTCACTCGCGGCCCGGGCAGACTGGCGGCGGCTTTTGGAATAACTCGCGAAGGGGACAACGGAAAGGATCTGACTTCTTCGCGATCTGATCTGTATGTTGCCGACGACGGAGCGGCGCCGCCTGAGGTGCTGATCACGAAAAGAATCGGGATCAAAAAGGCGGCAGATATGCCGCTGCGCTACATCGTGCCGGGGAATAGATTTGTATCGGGATAAATACTCGTCGTGAATGCTACGGGCGAGACGCCCGTAACCCCACACCCGTAGCTCCACATCAGGGGAGTTAAGCTTGTTTTTCTTGCGGACAATCTTTGGATCGGCGCAAAATCCTGCGTTGTTAAAGCAGTGTACCCGCGCGTGTACTTCTCATTTGTGTCAGTTCCCCGCATCATGATGGTGATTACTGCTGCAATTGGCCAGCCGCCCACTAATTCGGCTCGTAAGACGTAAAGGCCTGCTGTGAACCATAACCTTGCAATCGAGAGGCGCCACTCGCTCCGCCATAAGGTCAATACGCCGGCGTTTGCCAGTTTTGATGGTGTGACTGGCGGCATGATCCTCGATTTGAGCGAGGAGGGCATGGCCATGCAGACCATGGCCCCGCTTGAGGAGCATAGTCGCGTCCCGTTGCACATTTCTCTCGGGGAGCCCGCGGTATATCTCGAGACAACTGGCTATGTCGCATGGGCTGATGCGCTGGGGCGGGCGGGGGTAAGATTTTCTGATCTGCCTGACGAATCGAGGACTCGGCTGCGCGAGTGGCTAACCAGTCATGCATCCGCGCCAAGCTGGAAAGCTCCGCGGTGGGTGGTGCGGGAGCAGACATCTTATCGCGGAAGTGAACACAGAAATGGCAACGGAGTGGCACTCAGCCTGGAGACACAGCCGGGAAATGGCCACAACGGAAATGGTCATGCGGGAACCAGTTCTGCCTCCACCAGCGTGCAGTATGAATTTAAGTCGTTGGGCGGGGACCTGAATGCGGCGCTGACCTTAATTGTCAGCCGTGCGTGTTCGATCACTCGCGGAACCGGAGCGGCGGTGGCTCTGGTTAATGAAAACGGGATGGCCTGCCGCGCGGTTGCCGGAAGCACGGCACTCGCGATCGGAACGCAGGTGGACGTGAGCCGAGGTTTCAGCGGCGAGTGCATGAGGCTGGGAAAGCCAATGCGCTGCGACGACGCAGAATTCGATCCGCGCGTCGATGCCCGAGCCTGTCGGCAACTTGATATCCGCTCAATCCTCGCTGCCCCGGTACTTTACGAACGAGATATTGTCGGCCTGCTCGAAGTCTTCTCTACCCAACCCTGCGCCTTTGACGAAGGCGATGTGGCGGTGGTGGAACGCCTGGCGCAAACTGTGGTGCTCACGCTCAGTCGCGCAGATGCCCTGCAGCAAAGGTAGAACTTCGTCGGGCATTTAAGACCGTCAGGGTGCCCAGTCCTTGTCTCGTAGATTTTGGACGAAACAGGGCGGACGCGGCGATAGCGCGCTCGCACTCTTCATTAAATCCAAAGCTGATAATCTAATCCTATTCCCGGAAGACTGATGACCGATAGGCGACAACGGTTTTCCGCGCGACACATGACCCACTGATTTATGCCTGCTTCTTACCAAACCGCTGTTGCACGCATGTACGCGCTCGGCCACGAGCTGGCCGACATGCCTTCGCACAAATTCGATCTAGCTCACATGCGGGTGTTGCTCAACGCCCTCGATCATCCCGAGCGGCGATATCCCAGCGTGCTGATCGCGGGCACAAACGGTAAAGGTTCGACCGCGGCCATGTTGGCGTCGATTCTTCAGGCTGCCGGGTTGCGTACGGGGCTGTATACGTCGCCGCATCTTCTGCGCATCAATGAACGCATCGGTATCAACGGCCAAGTCATCGATGACGCAAAATTTGCTCTGCTGCACGACATGGTCGAGCGCACCGTCGAGCGCCTCATCGAAGATGGCGAACTGCCCTGGCATCCCAGTTTTTTCGAGATGCTGACCGCCATGGCCTTCGAGCACTTCGCCGCCAGCAACCTGGATATTGCGGTACTTGAAGTCGGCATGGGCGGACGTCTAGACGCCACCAACGTTATGGAGCCGCGGGTCAGCGTCATTACCGACATTTCGCTCGATCATGAAAAATTTCTGGGAAACACTATCACGCAAATCGCGCGCGAAAAGGCCGGCATTATTCATCCCGGTGGTATTGTGGTCACTCTGCCCCAAACTCCGGCCGCGAACGATGTCATAGGCAACGCCATTCTCGATCAGAACGCCACGGCAGTGAGCGCGGTACGATATGTTCCTTCGGTGTCGCCGGCCGCTCCAAACTATCTGGCTTCTGAAGTCAGCAACGCGGAAATTTTATCGCGCTATCCCCTGCAGGTTATGGAGAAACAGATCCTGGTCGAGACCGCGCTCGTCGGGCGCCATCAATTGCGAAACGTGGCTCTCGCGATAGCGGCCGCAGAAGAATTAAGCAAGCAAGGATTTCCGGTCACCGCCGAATCAATCGAGCGGGGAATTCGCGAGACCCGCTGGCCAGGCCGCTTCCAGATCGTTCCTGCGCGCCGCTCGCAGCCCGAATATATTTTCGATGTCGCGCATAATCCTGCCGGGGCGTGGGCGCTGCGGTCGACGCTGTCTAACTTGCGTGAGGACCGCCGCCTGATCTTTGTTTTTGGCGTGATGCGCGACAAAGCTATTTCAGAGATGTGCGAAGTTCTGTTTCCGATGGCGGAACGGGTAGTTGTCACGCAAGCCCAAAATCCGCGCTCGGCGACGCAAGAAGAAATTCGTGAGGCCGCCCGTCGAACCCAAGCCGAAATCGAACTTTCGCCGGATGTCGCGTCAGCACTGGCACGCGCGGCGCAAATCGCAGGAACCGACGGCATCATCGTCATAACCGGTTCGATCTACATTGTGGGCGAGGCGATGCGCGCTCTGGGAGTTTCGGCCGATGCCAGATAAGACCGTGTGGAGCGGGCGCCCTCGCCCGCTAAGCGGCGAAACTGAAATGTCGCAAACGCCTGAGGGCGACAACCAAACGCTTCCCTCCCATCGCAAATACGGACTGCTCAGCCGCCTCCGCTCCTATCTTTTGTATGATCCCCTGATCTGGCTTTACACCGTGGTCTTCGGGATCACTTCCATCCCCTTCGGATTTTTCGACAAAGAAGGCCGCATCCTGCACGGCTTCGCCCGCAACTGGTCGAAGCTGATCATGAAGACGATATTGTCTCCGGTGCGGATCACCGGATTGGAAAAAATCGATACTTCGCGTACTTACGTTTATGCGGTGAATCATGCTTCGGCGCTTGACATTCCAGCGCTCTACGCGTCGCTGCCGTTTCAATTCCGCATCGTGCACAAAAAAGAATTACTGTCTTACCCGGTGATCGGCTGGCACCTCAAGCGGTCGGGTCAGGTCTGCGTCGACCAGCAGAATCCCTCGCACTCAGTCGGTCAAATCAAGTCGGCCGTACGCACGCTCAAAAATGGCATGCCGCTGGTCATTTTTCCTGAAGGCGGACGCACCGCTGATGGGCGCATTCAGCCATTTCTTGCCGGTGCATTTTTTATGGCCATCAAGGCCAACGTCGATATTGTCCCCATCGCGCTCGTCGGCACTTACGAACTCCTGCCCATGGACACTTTCCACATCAAAAGCCGGCCGCTCCAGATGCGCGTAGGCAATCCCATCCCCACCAGCGGATTGTCGCTTCGCAATCTCGAAGGTCTTTCAGCCAGGGTGCAACAAGAGGTTCAAGACTTGTATGATGGGGCCGCGCAGGAATTGTCGCTGAAAACAAATGGCCGTATCAACGCCTAGTTCGAACCTCGGTCGTCATGTGTTCGGATTGGCGACCTTGGCCTCGGGCCTGATCACGCTGGTGTGGCATAACTCCAACGCAGGATCTCGAACCCATTACATCGTCCTCGCCGTGGCCGTTGCCCAGATCGTCGGCGGCGCTCTGATCCAGTTCCGCCGCATCGCAAAAACCGGCGCATTCGTCCTTGCCGCAGCTTACCTTGTCTCCGCCTTACTGTGCGCGCCGCAAATCGTTACCGCCCCGCAGATCTACAACAGCTGGGGCAATTTCTTCGAGCAATTTTCTCTATTCACCGGGGCCGCGCTCGTCTACGTGAGCTTGGCATCGGTCTTCTCACCTGCCACATTGAATCGAATCGGCCGCATTTTTCTGGGCATCTGTGTGGTTTCCTTTGCGCTCGAACAGGCTTTTTATCTCGGCCCCACTGCTGGTTTTGTGCCCAAGTGGATTCCGCCAAGTCAGATGTTTTGGGCGATCGCGACAACAGTTTTATTCGCGCTCGCCGCCCTGGCTCTGCTCGCGAATCAAAAGGCGCTTCTCGCGGCTCGCCTACTCACAGCCATGATCGTCGGCTTTGGGCTACTGGTCTGGCTCCCGCTGCTTGTTTCCCATCCTCACGATCACGGGAATTTGAGCGAAACCGCCGAGACCTTCGCGATCGCAGGAGCAGTCTGGATTCTCACTGACCTCCTCGCTGATTATCGAGCTTACTAACATTTCCGACCGATGCCGTAAGACTCAGTTCTCCGTCCCAGGAAGCGCCTTGCCTCACTCGCACAAAACATTTGGAGTGCCCCACTTCTCCCAACACCAGTGGGACGTTGGGCTCACGGCCTCAATCGCATGAAGAAGTCCCAATGAGCGAAATTGATTCCATGACGATGTCGGCTCCCAGCTCCGAGTAAAGTTGGTGGTGGCTGTACCAACCAATAGGCTCGGAGAGAAGGAGCCGAACGATGATTATTATAGGAGTCGATTTCCATCCCGAGTTTC
>JBOGLH010000002.1:0-75117 GCA_050746025.1 Terriglobales bacterium
TTCCACAGCTGATCGAGCACGCTCAACATGATCATGCGCTCGTGATAGCGCATAGCATCCGGGCCAATCAGTTTTTCCTTGGCTTCGTATCTCTCTTTTAATTTGTCGAAGATGGCATCGCCGAGCTCCTGGCGACTCAGTGTCTCGGGCTTGATTCCCTCGGCCAGAATATCGACGCCAAAGCGGGTAAAGATCGCATCCTTCAGGCCCTTGATGTCCCAATCGGCAGGATGGGTTTTCGCCGAGGCATGCTGGTCGAGCAGGTCACTCAGAATTCCGGCGACATAATCCTCGAGAATCAAATCTTTCTGATCGACTCCTTCGAGCAACTGGCGGCGAAGGCCATAGACGGCCTCGCGCTGCTTGTTCATGACGTCGTCGTACTCGAGCAGGTGTTTGCGGGATTCGAAGTGCTGAGCCTCTACGGCCTCCTGCGCCTTCTCGATTCGCCGACTAATGAGCTTCGATTCGATGGGCACGCCTTCTTCCATACCAAGACGCTCTAACAACTTGGAGACCCACTCCTTGGCGAAGATGCGCATCAGGTCATCTTCGAGCGAGAGATAAAATCGCGACGCGCCGGGGTCGCCTTGACGGCCGGCACGTCCGCGCAGCTGGTTATCAATACGTCGGGATTCGTGACGCTCGGTGCCGAGAATGAACAATCCCCCCCGCTCAATCACTTCGTCGTGTTCTTTATCGGTTTGTTGCTTGTAGCGACCGAGGGCTTCGTTCCACAACTCCGTGGGAACGACATATTCACTCCCGGCGTAGTACCAAACCGTGCTGGCCGAGTCATCGACTCCGACCTGAATTTGGCCTTGAGCCGCACGCAGCGGTTGAGCAATTCCCTTCTGTACGCAGTCCTGTTTAGCCTTGAATTCAGCATTGCCGCCCAACAAGATGTCGGTGCCGCGGCCGGCCATGTTGGTGGCAATGGTTACCATGCCTTTACGGCCCGCCTGGGCGACGATCTCGGCTTCTTTCTCGTGGAACTTCGCGTTCAGGACAACGTGCTTGATCCCTTTTTTCTTCAACAGGTCCGATAGGCGTTCAGATTTTTCAATTGAAGTCGTGCCCACCAGCACCGGCTGGCCGGCATCATTTAGCTTCTGGATCTCGTCTGCGGAAGCAAAATATTTTTCTTTCTCGGTGCGATAAACCAGGTCCGAATTTTCAACTCGCCGCAGCGGCTGGTTGGTCGGAATTACCAGAACGTCGAGGTTGTAAATCTTGCCAAACTCCGTGGCTTCAGTCTCGGCAGTTCCAGTCATGCCGGCGAGCTTTTTATACATGCGGAAATAATTCTGGAAAGTGATCGTCGCCAGTGTCTGGTTCTCGCGTTCGATCTTCACCCCTTCTTTGGCTTCGACCGCCTGATGCAGACCGTCAGACCAGCGCCGCCCCGGCATGAGACGCCCAGTAAACTCGTCAACGATGATGACTTCGCCGTCTTTAACCACGTATTCAACATCCCGATGATAAAGAGAATGTGCTTTGACCGCGGTCTCGACGTGATGCTTCAAGTCCCAGTTTTCAGGATCCGCAATGTTGCTGATTCCTAGAAGCTGTTCGACTTTCTCCCAACCTTCGTCGGTCACAACCGCATTACGGTGCTTCTCGTCAACGACGAAATCGCCGGTCATCTCATCGGGTTCACCAGGCTCCTTGGCAGGGATGGATTCGCCTTTCTCTAATTTAGGGATGATTCGGTTCACCCGAGCGTACTTGTCAGTCGATTCTTCGCTTGCGCCGGAAATGATAAGCGGGGTACGGGCTTCGTCGATCAATATCGAGTCAACTTCATCGACGATGGCGAAATTGTGCCTACGCTGCACGCAATCTTTCAGATCGAACTTCATGTTGTCGCGCAGGTAGTCGAATCCGAATTCGTTGTTGGTGCCGTAGGTCACATCGGCAGCATAGGCTTCGCGTCGTTCCTGATCATCCAGGTCATGGACAATGACGCCTACGGTAAGTCCAAGGAAACGATAAAGCTGCCCCATCCATTCCGAGTCGCGCTTGGCCAAATAGTCGTTGACGGTAACCACGTGAACGCCGCGCCCGCTCAACGCGTTCAGGTAAACCGGAAGCGTCGCAACCAGGGTTTTGCCTTCGCCGGTTTTCATTTCCGCAATCGTGCCGCGGTGCAGAACCATGCCGCCAATGAGCTGCACGTCAAAGTGACGCATGTTGAGCACGCGGCGTCCTGCTTCGCGCACCACGGCGAAGGCTTCTGGGAGGATTTCGTCAAGGACTTCGACAATCGCATCAAGACGTTCTTTTTCGACTTGCTTCAGGCGTTCGGAGTCGGCTTCAGGCTCGTCGGGAATGCCGGTGATCCGGTCCTGAATGCGCTTACGGAACTCGTCGGTTTTAGCGCGCAGCTGCTCGTCCGAGAGTTTTTGCACCTCAGGCTCAAGCGCATTGATCGCCGCCACACGGGGACGCAGGCGTTTGATTTCGCGATCGTTCCGGGTTCCGAAAACCTTGCCTAAGGTAGAGTTAATCAATCCAAATCCTTCGATGGGCGCAGGCCCGCTTATTAGAAGCCTAGCATATTAGATGCTTGGCTTAGTGGTTTGACGCACGCTGGTCTCGCCGCGAAAAATCAGCCTATTCCCCAAACATGGGCACTTGGCGCAGATCGGTCGGACCATGTCGCTGCCGGTGCGTTGCGCCAATCACAGCCAAAACCGTGAGTGATTCCAGCGTTCCCCGAGGCACAAAGAGCCGCTGCACATTCGAGCGCAGGTCGGGCGGATTGATCAGAAAGCCTTCCGCCATAGTCAGGCTGAGATCATTCGGCATCAAGCCTTCCAAAACTTCCCCGTCTTTAAACTTGATACGTACCCACAAGCCTTCCGAACGCGGGCGCGTCGTGAAGGTTTTTCGCGAGAGCGCATCGGAATCACCAAATTCGCGCACAAAGAAGACGCATTTAATGTCGCTGAGATCGATAGCGACCACATTGCCGGAGGTGTTCAGCAGTTCGAGTTTACCGTCCCGCACAAAGTTCGCCGGAGCGACGTGTCCGTTCACCGTGTCGCGATCAATTTTGCGGACGATCACTTTTTTGTGAGTGGAAGGCATGGAATTATTGAATCATTAAGTCATTTAGCGATTGAATCATTTGGACTCGGTGCAGCGGCCCGGTGCGAAACGCGGGTTCAATGATTCAATGTCTCAATGATCAAATGATTCACTCCTCTCCATCCTCTCATTTCCACATCAAAATGTTCGGGTATCCAGCTACATAGTAGCCAAAACAATAACATTGTGTTATTTTTTGTAGTTCATGCAGCCCTTCAAAATGGAACCAAGCTATTCATATTTAAGTACTTAGCAAGATTTCCACAGATTTCCACAGGGAGTGTTGTGGAAATCTACGTTTCATCTAAGTCCGGTTGGAGTCGGGTAGTTTTAGTGCCAGTCGGGCAGTCCTAGACCTGAAATGGCTGATTACATTTACACGATGGAACTGAGGCTGACGCCGAATCAGCAAAAAGGCGTCATTCAGGTCCAAGACATCGCGCGCAACGCCGGCATGAACGTATACCTCACCGGCGGCGCAGTACGGGATATCATCAGCGGGTTTCCTATTCGCGACCTGGACTTCACGGTTCAGGGCAATCCCCTCAAACTGCAGAAGGAATTTGAGCGCTCCGGGGCCGTCATTGGCGGCACAGATGATGAGCTAAAGATCCTGTATCTGACCCTGCCCGGAGGAGTGCGAGCCGAAATCAGTTCAGCGCGGACCGAACGCTACGAGAAGACCGGCAAACCACCGATTATTGGTCCGGCGACGATCATCGAGGATCTTCGCCGTCGCGACTTTACGGTGAACGCAATGGCGCTTTCACTGAACCCCGGATCGCGTGGCCTTCTGCTGGATCCGTTTAATGGCGCCGCCGATATTGAAGCCAAGCTGGTTCGGGTGCTTCACAATTACGCCTTCGTCGAAGATCCGTCACGATTGATCCGAGCCTCACGATTCTCAGAACGCTTTCATTGGCCGCTCGAAGAACGGACGCAGGCGCGTTACGACTCGGCCAAAGAAAATAATTACATCGAATACATCACCAATCGCGCAATCGGATATGAGATTGAGCAATTGGCCTATGAAGACGATCCCCTAAATGTGGTGCGCGTACTGGAGAAAGAGGGTTGGCTGAAAGTGCTGAGCGCGCATTGGACAACAGCCAAAGTCGATACCGCTGGCTTGTCTGAACTCGTTCATACCCGCCAGCAGATGAATCAGCTGGGCTATACCCCAGATCCCGCGGCCGCGGTTCTGCAGTTCCTCACCGCGAAGCTGAGCGACAAAGAAATTTCTGATATTCGCAAGCTCATTCCTCGCAAAGATCTGGTCGCGGCTTGGCGCGACATTGGCGATCACGCGAAGGACTTGGCAAAGCGGCTTAGCGGGAAGGAGGCTGCCACTCCGTCGCGGACGTGGAAGCTACTCTCAAATGCGCGGCAGGAGATGGTGTTGTATCTCGCTGTCACAGCGCGACAGCAAGCCGTAGAGCAGAAGATCAAGAATTTCTTTACCAAGTGGCGGGAAGTTCAGCAGAAGATCCCGCTGCCGGAAATGACCGAGCTGCTGATCACGTCGCAATTGCCGGAGTATCCCAAGATTGCGGAAGAAGTGTTCATGCTGTTGTTGGACGGAAAGCTGCGTACGCGAACTGAACGGATGAATTTCTTGAAGCCTCTGGCTCCGCCGCCACCTCCGCCACCGCCTCCTCCGCGAAGAGGCCGGGCGGCAAAAGCCGCGGCCCAGGCTGCGCCCGTTGCTGCTCAACCTGCTGCGGGGAAAAAAGGGAAAGGCCAACCAGCGCCAGCTGTGGCGACCGCGGCCAAAGGTCCGGCAAAAGCTGGCACGCCGGCAAAGCCCATGACCCAGGCAAAAGTTGAGAAGAAACCAGCCAAGCCTGTAGCGCCGGCAAGGCCGAAGGCCGCCCCAAAGAAGGCCCCTAAGAAGGCTGTTTCGAAGCCCAAGCAGAAATCAAAGAAACATTAATCGTTTTAAACGTCGCCCCATCAGACGCCGTCCAGCCCAAAGCTTGGATTGTGATAGGTCCCGCTGATTTTCACCGGGACGACCTTCTCGTGGTGGCCCTTCTTAAACAACGGCTCCAGAGCCTTGGCGAATACGGACTTGATCCCCGATGTAGTGTTAGTCAGGCTGGCTTCGGTCGTGAGTTGGCCATGCAAGTTCACCTGCTCATTGGTCAAATCGTAATTTCCATGGAACCATGCCGTAGCGTTGCCATCCCGGGCCGACAGTTTGGAAAACTGTGCAATGCCTTTCAGTAAACGAACATTGCCCCTCAAGTCCGCGAGCGTGTTCTGATCCGGCTGCTTTTGGCCAGGCCGTTCCGCGATTTTGCTTAAGCGAGATTGAGTCTGAGGGTTCGTAAATTGCGCTTCGTGTATGCGGAAATTGCTGCTGATTTCAATTTTCTTCAAAAAGCGTTCGTGACCCGATGGAATTACAACGTGCATCTGGAAGGCAACATTTCCGACGAGCGGCATCTTTGGGCTTTTAACAAACGGGTAAAACGTGTCTTCTATCCGCCCACGATCGCAATTGAGTTCAATTACTGCCGCGTGTTTCCCATCGGCTTGCCGGCCAATGCGCCCATGAGCATCGATTTGGTCGCGTCCGAAATTTGCTTTAACGCTGTGCAGGATCGCCTCGCCATTGATAGCGTTCACGGCTGCCTTGAACCGCGTTTGGAGTGGAAGTTTGTGCCGCGTGTACGCTACCTCAAATTCGGGAGTTGTGGTTGAACCTTCGACTTCCATCTGCTTGAACGTTCCGTTGAAGTTTCCGCCGGACGAGAGCACGCCACCAATAGAGTGGAAGACACCGAGATCGGCGTTAGAAAGAGCGTAAGTGCCTGAGACTGGCGTTGCGGATAGATCCGAGGAGTTCCAAGGCCCAAACTGTCCGGAAGTCTGAATCAGCCCTGCCGGCATCGGATTATCGAAGGTGGCGGCGAATTTGATGGCTCCACTACCACCAAGGTTTTGGACTTGGAATTTGTGAAAGACGAACTTCATGGGCTGTGCTTTTTGCTGGACATCGAGAAGGGCGTCGTCTGCGACCAAAGTGTCGACAATGGTTTTTTCCGAGGACGATATATCCGCCGAGAAGTCTGCGCGCCCAAGGGTTACGTGCATACCTTCTGCACGCAGCAGGCTGATGTGGTGCTCCAGCAGTCCGGCCAAATTGCTGGTAATGGTAAGCCGGCGAATTGAAATCAAAGACGCCCCAGAGTCGCTGCGTTGGAACACAACGTTTTCCATGATGCAGCCGGGCGGGAAATATGTTTCTCGAAAGGCTCCAAACTTAACATTGGCCGCGGTGCTCTCGCCGAGCCGGTCACGAACCGAAGATTCGGTAAACGGCCAGAAATGGTGTAGCAGCACGACGCCAACACCGGCGGCACATAGCAGGACCATCACGGCGACAGCGGCAATGCGCTTAATGTGTCTGCGCGATTTTGTTGGCGTCGTCACAAAGACATTCTCACTTGGGTCGCAGCCCACAATTGTGTTGGGCATCTTTTACTTTGGCCGCAGGTTTGATTCCGCGATGCCGGGTGCGTTTGCCCAGCACGTTGCAAGAACTCTGATCGGATATTTGTTGCTCCCAGGCTGTGAAGCACCTCTCACAGCAAAGGCACATCTAACTCAGCAATATGATCACCCCTATAAATATCAACACCGCGACCGTCAAAGAGTTGACCCAACTTCCTGGCATTGCGAAAAATCTAGCGTATCGCATTGTGAATCACCGCAACCGCCATGGTTACTACACTCATTGGGAAGAACTTCTGGCAGTGAAAGAATTCCCTGCTGACGCTCTAGACCAAATCAAACAGCGGGCAAATATTTCCCCGCCTGCGGGTATTTTGAAACAGGAGTTCGGCCCTCGCCGCATCAAGCCAGGGCACATTGAAAGGGGGTCCAAGAAACCCAAGGGCTACACCAAGGCTATTCGTGCGACTCGAAGTTCGGACCGTTTGAAGCGTAGTGCTTGATATTGGGAACAAACCCCTTATCTTCCTGTCCGGCGCTAGCCACATCTAGGCAGAAAGCACGTCCAAAGCCGATATAATTGCGGCAATCGCCCATTCGCTCCGGGCGTCGCAAATGGCAAATATTTGGCTGCGGGTGGCTCTGGCGTTTTATGGCATTGGACTGCTCTATGTCCTTGTGGCCCTGACTCGTACCCGTGAAATCCTAAACCGAATCGCTCTCCATGCCGCTTATCTCGGCATGATCTTCCATTTTGTGGCAATCGTTGAGACTGTGCGCCAGTCAGGCGAGATCAGTCTGGCTTCGTTGTCGCTGGCGGCGTCCATTCTTGGATTTCTTATCATGGTGGTCTTCCTGCTGGTATATCTGGTTTACAAGACCACTTCTCCTGGAATCGTTGTTTTCCCGATGGTTTTTCTGCTGACGTTTGTTGGATTGAGCGGATTGGAATCGTTTGTCATGGCCTCGGCGACGGCGCGCCAAGGATGGCTGATCGCTCACATCACGCTTATTTTTGCCGGTTATGCGGCGCTAGTGTTGAGTTTCAGCGCAAGCCTGATCTACCTGATCCAAGAGCATATGCTGAAGGCCAGACGGCCAGCCCGGCTGCTGTCACGTCTGCCCGCACTCCAAGTAACCGATGACATCGGATTCCGCTCTCTATTAATAGGGTTCCCATTCATGACGGCGGGTTTGGTGGCTGGGATGGTGATTGCGCAGGCACATTTTGGCCATGTGAATTTTCGCGACCCCAAGATACTGCTTTCGCTGCTGACCTGGGCGGTGTATCTGATCTTGCTCTACACCCGGTGGAGTGCGGGCTGGCGCGGACGCCGTGCGGCATTTTTGGCGGCGGGCACGTTCCTGTTGGCCATTGTTGCCTGGGCGGCAAACTACTTTAGCGCGGTGCACAGGCTGTCACCATGAATTTCCAGCTGCTGGGCCTGAATCACAAAACGGCGCCGCTTGAAGTCCGGGAGCAGCTTGCCATCTCCGATAAAAATCTGGCCGACGCGTTGCGGCAATTAATGGGGATCAGCGGGGTACGGGAGGCGATGATCCTGAGCACCTGCAACCGAGTGGAAGTGCTGACCCATACAGCCAACGGAAGCGCCGACCTGCGGCACTTTTTGCGGGAATACTTCGGTCTTGAGCCTTCGTCGTATGAATCTCATTTGTACGAGTACCGCGAAAAACACGCAGTAAGGCATGTGTTTCGGGTTGCATCGAGTTTGGACTCGCTGGTTGTCGGCGAACCGCAAATTCTTGGGCAAGTCAAAGAGGCATACGCCAATGCCCGCGCAGCCGGAACTGTGCAGTCTTATCTGGACCTGCTTCTGACCCGCGCGTTTGCGGTCGCTAAGCGTGTGCGTACAGAAACGGCGGTGGGATCCTCGTCGGTTTCGATCGCCTCTGTGGCCGTGGAATTAGCCGAAAGAATTTTCGGATCATTGCAGGGAAAACAGGTTTGTTTGGTTGGCGCGGGCAAAATGTCCGAGATTGCGGCACGCCATTTGATTGAAAAAGGCGCAGGCCCAATTTTCGTTGCCAATCGGACTTATGAACGCGCCCAAATTCTAGCGCAGCGTTTCGGAGGCAGCGCCATTCGCTTCGATGAACTATATGATCACTGCGAGCAGGCCGACATTGTCATCACTTCAACCGGTGCACCGGTGGCGATTTTCCGGCGCGAACACGGCGAACGGTTCCTCAACCGCCGCCGGAACCGTCCTATGTTTTTCATTGATATCGCGGTGCCCCGCGACGTCGATCCGGAGATGAATAAACTTGGCGGCATTTTCGTGTATGACATCGACCATCTGCAGGAAGCAGCTGCGTCACACGCCGCTGCAAGAAGCAGGGAGGCAGAGCGCGCCGAAAAAATCATTGAAGATGAGGTAGGGCGTTTCCACACGCGGGTGCAATCATTACATGTTGTACCCGCAATCATTTCTCTTCAGGACTACGTGGAGACCATTCGCCAGGCGGAACTCGACCGGGTGCGCGGGCGATTGGGGCATCTCTCGCTGGAGCAGGAGCAGGCTGTAGAAGCACTGACCCGGGGAATCGTGAATAAGATTTTGCACACGCCAATTACACGCCTGAAGTCAGCCGCTGCCGGGCCGGAAGTGACCACGCTAACTGAAGCCTTCAAGAAAATTTTTAATTTGCAGGATAAAGCTAAAACGGCCGAGGAAAAGCCATTCCCCAAAACCGAAGCGGCCTCGGAAAAGAGGAGCCGATAATTGCAGCTTAGGATAGGCTCGCGTGGTTCGCAGCTTGCGCTGTGGCAGGCAAATCACATTGCCGGGGAATTGCTTCAGCGCGGGCACGAACTTGAAATCAAAATCATTCATACAACCGGCGACAAAATTCTCGATGTGGCGCTTTCAAAGGTCGGCGCCAAAGGAATTTTCACTAAAGAAATTGAGGAATCCCTGGCTACGAAACAAATCGACCTGGCAGTGCATAGCTTGAAAGATCTGCCTACTGAACTGGAAGATCAATTTGAAATTGCCGCGATACCTGCACGGGAAGATCCACGTGATGCTCTCTGCTCGGCAAAGTATTCTGCGGTTGATAAATTGCCCCGCAATGCGCGAGTGGGGACCAGCAGCTTACGGCGTGAGGCGCAACTCCGGGCGATACGGCCGGATCTGGTGATTCATCCTCTGCGAGGAAATGTGGATACGCGTTTGCGCAAACTCGAGTCCGGCGAGTACGACGCGATCATTCTTGCGCTCTCGGGCTTACGACGCCTGGGCCGTACGGAATTGGTTCGTCAGGTGATGCCGATCGAGCTAATGTGCCCTGCTGCGGGCCAAGGGGCATTGGCCATAGAAATTCGCGCCGACGATGACGATGTGCGCAGCACATTGGCGTTTTTGGACGAAAAGGCCGCACGATCCGAAACTGAATGCGAGCGTGCACTGCTGAAAAAACTGGGTGGAGGATGCCAGGTCCCGATCGGAGCAAACGCGAAATTCAGCGGCGGCTCTTTGCATTTGCAAGCAGTCGTCGCCAGTCCGGATGGGAAAACTATCCTGCGGGATTCCGGCCACGGTGAAGATGCGGCTGCATTGGGTGCGTTGGTTGGTGAGCGGCTGTTGAAGCAAGGTGGCGGCGCGATCCTGGAACAAGTTTATGCCCATGCCGGACCGCAGCCGGAACAGCCATAGTATTGTCGGCGAAATCCATATAGTAGGCTAATGTACATTCCTGAATTCAACCGGATCGAAGACCAGGCAGTCGCCGTGGCTTTCATGCGCGCGGATCCCTTTGCAATCCTGGTTTCGCATAATGATGACGCTCCGTTTGCCACTCACCTGCCCGTAATCATTGCTGAGGCCAGCGGACAGTTAGTAGTGCGCGCGCACGTGGCCAAAGCCAATCCGCACTGGAAAATAATCGAGCGGCAAGAATCGCTCATGATTTTTCATGGGCCGCATGCCTATATTTCGCCGAGCCTGTATGAGCTTCGGGAGAGTGTTCCTACATGGAATTATGCGACGGTGCACGCTTATGGCCGCGGAAGACTCCTCGCTAGCGATGCGGACAAGCAGCAGGTACTGGCTGAGTTGATCTCGCAATTCGATTCGTCTTATCTAAGTCAGTGGAACTCTTTTGACGAGCAATATCGCAGCCGCATGTTGAATCACATCGTCGCCTTCGAAATCGCTGTGACCCGCGTCGAAACGAAGTTCAAGCTGAGCCAGAACCGAACCAAGGCTGAACAGGAAAATGTAATTCAGACGCTGAGTAAGGACCCTGATCCGGCGATTTCCGGCGTCGCTGATTTAATGCGCCAGCGCGGCTTGGGCAAGCCATGAACGCTGGGTCGCCGAAAAAAGCTCTCGCTGGCTTACGGGTATTGGTGGGACGCGCACGACGCCAGGCGAGTGCCCTTTCGGCTGAGTTGAAGGGACTCGGCGCCGAGGTGATCGAAATTCCCTTCATCGAAATACTCCCGCCGCGTTCTTACGATCCACTGGATGCAGCTCTCAAGCAAATCTCGCAATATCAGTGGCTGATTCTGACGAGTGTAAATGGGGTCGAGGCCTTAGCTGCGCGAATGCAGCGATCAGAAATCAAGCCGAGTGAGCTGGTGCATCTCAACGTCGCTGCTATCGGCCCTTCAACTCGCAGCGCTGCAGAAAAAATTGGATTGAAAGTGTCAATTGTTCCGTCCAAGTATGTTGCCGAATCGGTGGTCGATAGTTTACGTGGCAAAGTAGGGGGACAGCGAGTGCTATTGGTCCGGGCGGCAGTGGCGCGCGATGTGATTCCGCGCGAGCTGCGAAAGATGGGCGCAACAGTTGATGTGGTTGAGGCTTATCAGACGATGGTGCCAGACTCTTCGAGAAAGAAATTGCAAGCCGTGATGGCTGAAGCTAAACGAAGGCCGCAGGTTGTGACATTCACAAGCTCTTCGACGGTGAGAAATTTTGTCGAGCTACTAGGCGGGCGAGGGCGCCCGCCCCGCACAACCACCCTATTGGAGGGAGTTCGATTGGCCTCGATCGGGCCGATTACTTCGGCAACGCTGCGTGAGTTTGGGCTGCCCGTGCATGTGGAAGCCGAGGAGTATACGATCGCCGGTTTGACGCGAGCGATCCTCGCAGATCACAAGCAGGTCGCTTCAGAATAAGCGCCTTCTCTAACTCAACAAGTCAGATTCTTACTCCAGTTTGCAGCCGCAATCTGCCGGTGGCACGTGGGCTTTGAGGAAATCCGTCACGCGTCGATACGCGTCGATCTGATTCTCGACTTTAGAGAAGCCGTGGCCTTCGTTCTCGTAGATTTTGTAATCCGCCACACCGCCATGCTCCTTGATGGCGTCGACCACCTGAATTGTCTCCTCCTTCGGGCAACGCGGATCGTGGCCCCCTGCCAGGAGAAGCAACGGGGCCTTGATCTGATCGACAAAGAAAAATGGCGAGCGCTCACGAAAAAAATCGGCCTTCTTTTTTGGATCGCCCATAGTCGCGAGGTCAGACTGCTGCAGCACCGGATCTTCGTTTTCAATTTCCGTGAACCAGTTCACAAATGGCACGATGGGCACGCCCGCAGCCCAGACGTCGGGGGCTTTAGTCACCGCCATCATGGTCATATACCCACCGTAGCTGCCGCCCATCACGACCATTTTCTTGGGATCCGGATAGCCGGTTTGCTTCAGGAAGTCAGCAGCGGCGAGGACGTCCTGCAAATCTCCGCCACCCATGTCGAACAGATTCGCGTCTTCAAACGCTTTGCCGTAACCGGTCGATCCCCGATAGTTGGGTGCGATCACCATATATCCCTGATTCACGATGTGCTGAACAAAGCGGTTGAATGAGTCCACACTCTGAGACTTCGGTCCGCCGTGGATGTAAACAATCGCCGCATTCTTCCCGTTGCGCTGCATGTTGCTGGTCACATACACCCAGGCGGAGATCGTCCACTTGCCATCGCGGCTGGGATAGTGGACCAGAAACGGCTCGACCATATGATCGGCAGGCACACCGGCCATCAAGGAATGCGTCACCTGGGTCGATTTACCGGTAGCAATGTCGTATCTCCAGGCATCGCCGGGAGCGTTCGCGCCGTTGTGGTAATAGAGCAACTTCTTACCGTCGCGCGAGAAGGCAGATTCCGCTCCGCCAAACGAGTTCACGCCCTTTGGCAACGGCAGCTCGGTTGTCTTTTTGGTCGCGAGATTGTAGACATAGAGATCAGCATGGCCGTCCAAGTTGGCCTGGAATGTCACGCTCTTGCCATCGATAGAAAAGTTGCCGCCGTGTGCTTCCCATTTCTCTTCCGTCAGCCATCTAACACTCTTGGGGTGCCCGGCTATTGAATCGATCGTTAAAATTCCGACATTCTGATACCCATTGGCCGCATTCGAAGTTATCAATAGGGACATGATATCGAGCTCGGGCGGTCCAGTATCGTTGGCGCCGTAGAGTTTCTCTCCCTCATGCGGCGTCAGCAGCGTGCTCTTTCCGCTCTTGATATCGGCAACGAAAATATTCGAATTTGTTCCCTTAGCGTCTTCCTGCGTATACGCGATGAAATGCCCGTCTTTCGACCAGATCGGATTTGTATTTAGCTTGTCGGCCGGCGTATTCGACGTGATGTGCTTCACGTCGCGCAGAAGCGTGTCGAATACATCGATTTCAAACACCGACGAAGTTTTCGGCTTGACAATGTACGCCAGATAACGGCCGTCGGGCGACCAAACGGGATTTTCCTCGGATATTTCCCGGGTCTTAGTGACGTCCACGATCTGCCCGGTTTGCGGCGAAACCAGAAAAATATCCCACTGCTCATCGCCGTCATAGTCCGATTGATAGGCAATCCACTTGCCGTTGGGTGACCACGCAGGGTTCGACTGGCGCTGATCGCTGACCGTCAGCTGCGTAGGCCATCCGCCGCCAGACGGAACCAGCCACAGATTATTTCGTCCGGTGATGTTGGAAATGAAGACAATGGTCTTGCCATCGGGCGACCAGGCAGTGCCGCCGATCTGGCGCGTCATATAAAGGCGCTCGAGCGAGAGACCCTCCTCACCCTGTTCGACGTTCGCGTCAGGCTTCGCGGTGATTTGCTTAGGATCGGTAATCGCCTTTGGTGGCGTGAGGGTTTGAGAAACTGCCAGCGTACTCATCAATACGACGATAACAAATCGCAGGTCGGGTTTCATGTGCGAGTGCAGGTCAGTGCTCAAATGTCATCGCAACAGAATCGCGGAGGGCTGCCCCTGTACAGCATACTGACTGGAACTTGGAGCAATCAGCTTTCCGGATGCCGCCACTTGAAAAGTAGACAAACTCGACGAACCGTTGTTGCTGACAACTACCCAATTGAAAGTGCTGGTATTGTTCGCGATGTTGGAGGTAATGCCCCCAGAGAAAACCGAAAGTCCGCCGGAACCGGTGGCCAAAGGGGTGAGAACGCCGGTTGCCGGACTATATTGATATTCCGAAACCTGGCTTGATCCGCGATCTACAGCATAAACAAAATCTGAAGTAGGATTTACGAAAATTGTGGCCGGAGCGACTCCAGCCGCTACCGGCGATTTAGATGGAATCTCCACCAGAGTTCCGTCTGGCGCAGCGCATGATGCCGTCACCTGAATGCAAGCCGAGAAGATGCTGATGTTGTTCGAGCCTGAGTTGGAGACAAAAAGATTATTGTCGTCGCCAACCGTGCAATTAACCGTAGCTGTGGCTGACGTGATTCCGGCGCAGCGCGAAAAAGCGAGCCCTGTGGGATTGGTGCCAGCGGTGTAGGTATTAATCAACGCCAGATTGCCCGACGCGTCGTATGAATAACTCTGCACGTTGTTGCTGAATTGATTGGCCACGTAAAGATAACTACCTACCGGCGAAACTGCCAAACCGCTTGGGCCGGAACCACTCACATCGCCCGGCAATTCCGTCGGGACCGGATTGCCCACTTGCGTAAGGCTGGTGCCAGAGATCGCAAACACCGAAATTGTTCCGGAAGTAACATCGCTGGCTGATCCTTGGTTGGCAACGAACAGGAATTTACTGGCAGGATCTGCGGTTAAGGCGATGGGCGCGGATCCGGCGTTGACGGGAGAACCAGCACTGGTCAGAGTACCGTCACCGTTGATGGTGTAGCCGGTAATAGTCCCGCCCGCGTTTGCCATGAACATGGCCTTATCGTCGGGCGTAATAATCATGGCCTCTGGCTGCGTACCGGTTGCGACGGGTGAACCATTGCTTCCGATCGGATTGATTGCGCCGTTGTTTTGGCTGATGGTGTAAGACCGGACCATTTGGTCACCCTGGGTAGCGACCCACATGAAGCTGGTATTAACAGAGGCGTTTTTTGAGCCGCTACAACTATTTAGTACAAACGCTGGCGCCATCGCCAGCACCACCAGCACCCAACGAGACTTCATCCCCATGCTTTTCCTCGGAAGAAAGGTTTCAAACCGCGAAGGTCAGGCTTTCGAAGTTTCATCAACTATTTGCGGCGTCTGTTCACAAATTCGCTGAACCTGAGGCCGGCAACAGCCTGAAGTTTATAACTTGAGTATTAAATTGTTTATCAGGAATGGGGAGAAAAGAGCAAACCCGCGGCACTATGATGTTTTGCTGGAAACTGCCACAGCCCGCTGTTCCTGCAATCCTTGTCCGGACTGCAAAGGAATATGCATCTCAACCAGAAGCCCACCCTCAGGTAAGTTGGATGCGCGCACCGAGCCTCCGTGCAGCCTGATGGCCTGGTCAGTAATCGCCAAGCCTAATCCCACACCGCCGGTGGACCGCTCGCGGGCATCATCGATTCTGTAAAATGGCTGGAAAATCTTCTCTAATTCCACCTCAGGGACTCCAGGTCCGGAATCGCTAATCCGTACATAAGCTTCATCGGAGCTTCCGATCTTCCTTCTTTCCGCGCGGATCGCGACTGCTGTACCTGGTGCGGTGTATCGCGTGGCGTTTCGAACCACATTTTCAATGGCGCTTCGCAAAAGAGCAGGATCTCCAGCCGTGGGAAGTTCGTCAAGAATCTCACACTCAACTTGTATGTTCCGCGCTTGGGCCTCGAAAGCGGCATCGCGGGCTATTTCTTGGACCAAATCTTCCAGTTGCACAGGCTGCTTGCGAATGCTGCCTGCCCCGCTTTCCAGGCGGGCAATCGTGGTAAGGCTGCCGATCAGCTCATTCATGCGATTCGATTCAAGGCTGATGCGATCAAGCACGCTTTGGCCCTCCGGCCCGGTGCGCTGTCTGGCCAACTCGAGCGCGACGCTCAAGCGGGCAAGCGGCGAACGTAGCTCATGCGAAATATCTTTGAGCAACCGCGATTGCGCATTGACTAGTTTTTCAATCTGCTCTGCCATTAAGTCAAAATCGCGCAGTAGCTGAGAAATTTCGTCCCCGTTCTGCGAAGAACCGGCGCCTACCCGGGCAGAAAGATCTCCAGATGCCAACTTCTGCGTCGCCTTTCGCAGCCGAATTACAGGGGAAGTCAGGAACTGCGCCAGGAAATAGCAGACCAGCCCTGAGGTCAGCACAGCGATAAAAATTCCAAGGCCAGGGATGCCATTGGGCCCAAACAACGCGCCTTGGCCGGGGGGAAGTTCGGTCACCAGCATGTAGGTGTGCCCGTCGGGCCCAGTGGTGGACACACGCAGCATTTGGAAACGAGGGTTCAATCGCCCAATCAGGGTATCTGTAGTATGCCGCTGACCTTTTGCAACCTCGGAGAACCAGGGCGGAACCGAGCGTCCGAGCAAACTCTCTCCGTCCCTGAACAGTACCGCGCGAAGATGCTGAGCATCGCGAACACTGTGCAGAAAATTGCGGAGTCGATCGGTGCCGCCGGCTTGATATGCCGCTATAGCTTCATTCAGAATTTTTGATTGCTGCGTTTCGACTGCCGAAATCTGCCGAGTCGGGCGCGTGGCGACCGTAATCAGAATGGCCACCACCACGAGCAGGGCCACCACCAGCCAGAATGACAAAAATATCTTAAGAAAAAGGCTCTTCATCGGGTTGCGTTTTTCGCCTTTGGTCTGCTTAAAGCGTAAATGTAGCCAGTTCCGCGCACTGTCTTAATGTGATCTCCGGTATCAGTGTCGCCCAACTTCTTGCGGACTTTGCTCACATGCATATCGATGCTGCGATCAAACGGAGAAAACTTGCGTCCCAGAACTTCATCGACCAGCGCCTCGCGAGTAACTACGCGACCGGCTTCGCGCAACAGAACTTGTAGTAACGCGAACTCCACAGAAGTGAATTCGACCGGCTTGCCGCGATGCAGCACTGACCGGGTCCCGGGATCGAGTTCGACATCTCCGACACGAATGACTTCCGGAACGTCGTGTTCGCTGCCCTTGCGCGAGCGGCGCAGAATTGCGCGAATGCGAGCCACCAGTTCACGCGGATTAAAAGGCTTGGGAAGATAATCGTCGGCGCCGATTTCAAGCCCCACAATGCGATCGACATCTTCGCCACGCGCAGTAAGCAGAAGCACGGGAATACGCGAGCCGTCCCTGATGCGGCGCAGCACGTCAAAACCATTAAGCCCGGGAAGCATAACATCGAGCACAATCAAAAGGTGATCGCCGGAGAGGGCACGAGTGAGGCCGGTTTTGCCATCATGCACGGCCTCTACCTGAAAGCCCTCAGGACGCAGGTATTCACTGACCAGAGAGCAAAGCTCAACATCATCATCGATGACCAGAATTCGTTCCACGTCATTCATTCTAGTAGTTCAACCCACAATACCTAGTAAAGATTCGTCATAGATTGGCGGCCGCCGTTTACAAATATTTACTCGGAATGACTTACTCTTTACCGCCATTTGTCTGCTATCCGTGTTCCTATCCTACGTAGGGCATAAAGTTTGGGATACAGTTTCAGAACAACAGGAGGAAAACGTGAAATCCATGAACTCAAAACTAACTGCAATTATGGCCGTGTTCACGCTGCTCGGGGGCATGGCGCTCGCAGAGGGCGGGTCCGGCGCGCCAATGCATCATCGACACGGAGGCTTTATGGGAGGGATGGAGCTACCACTCCGCCAACTCAACCTCACGGATGATCAGAAGGCGCAGATCAAACAGATGTTCCAGGCCGAAAAGCCTGCCATGAAACCGCTGATGCAGCAGGAGCATGCGGCCCACGCGCAGATGATCCAGTTGATCACCAGCGGAACATTCGAACAGGCGAAGGTCGCTGCGGTCGCGGCACAAGAGTCGCAAGTCCACATGCAAATGGAAATCGAGCATGCCAAGATGGCGTCCCAGATATACCAACTGCTGAGCTCGGATCAAAAAGCCAAAGTGGCGGAAATCATCGCCCAACACCAGCAACGCATGCAGCAGCGCATGCAAAACAAGGAGCCGGCGCCGACGGAACAGCAGTGAGCTGATCGCGCTAACTTGTAATCGAGGGCGGACTCCGCAGAAATGCGGATGCCGCCCTTTAATTTATTTCTTGTCTGCGCTTCTCAAAGAAGTTTGCGGATATTTATCCAGGAGAGTACAGTGGCAACCACTACAACGCAGTCTGACCTAGTCAGCATGATCGCCCACGAGGTCGTCTCTGGAATTGACGAGGGAGTGGGTTATTGGCTGGCTCGAATCGAACAAGAATTAGCAGGTAGCGGTGTAAGCGCCGAGGAACAGCTTCGCGCTATCGGGCGGGTAATAAGGGAATACAAAGAGGCAACCGGCAAACTGCCGTTTCGCTGTGCTCAGGCCTGAATCCAAGCGCATAATGCTTGCGGACTGGCTCCTTCGTAGATGTTAACTGACAGTCTCTGGAGCAAGTGATGACCTTTGACAAGGCAATTTCTTTCCTAAGTCATTCCAATTGGGGATTTCTGGCTTTATGGTTGGTCCTGTTGGCGGTGGCGTTCACGGCCAGCTTTCCTGAGAGAACGAGCACCTCGGCATCCCACGGCCATAGCAATGGCAGACGGCACCCATAACACTCCGCGAGAACACCGACCCGCCCGTCAGTACTGCTAAAATCGCATTTAGCAGCCCATGTTTCCCAAAAGCCTTCGTCCCCTTCTTCCATACCTCGCGAAATATCGCCGTACTTACCTTTGGGGAGGATTTTTCGTTCTATTCATGAATGCGGCGTGGGCCTTGGTTCCTGTCGTTATAGGCAGAGCAATTGATTACTTCAACCATGCCGAAGTCTCGCCACTGCTGTCGCACAAGATTGCAAGCTTTGTGCTGCTGCTCCTCGCGGTCTCCGGAACTAAATCTGTATTTCAGTTTTTGACCCGGTGGATTTTGATCGGCGTTTCGCGCGAAGTCGAATTCGACCTACGGAACGATCTGTTCAAACATCTTGAGGGCCTGTCCCACAGCTTTTACCAACGCACTCGCACCGGCGACATTATGGCCAAGGCGACCAATGACCTGAACGCGGTAAGAATGCTGCTTGGCCCAGGTTTTATGTACACCGCGAACACCATCGTGTTTACGGCGTTTGCCTTGGGATTCATGTTGCACATTAGTCACCGGTTGACCTTTTATGCCTTTCTGCCCCTGCCTATCGTCAGCATCATCATTCAGTATTTCGGACGACGAATTCATGATCGTTTTGAGCGCATTCAGGCGATGTTTTCGGATATCTCAGCTCGGGCGCAGGAAAACTTTTCGGGTGTTCGCATCATTCGAGCTTACGCGCAGGAAGAAGCAGAGATTGCGAGCTTTGAGACTGCCAATCGCGAGTACATCGCGCGCAGCCTGAAGCTGGTGCGGCTTATGGGGATGTTGTGGCCAACCCTTGAAACCATGCTCGGACTTGCCATCGTACTTGTACTTTGGCTCGGCGGACGCGAAGTGCTGCTCGGGCACATAAGCGTCGGCGACTTCACCGAATTCAATCTGTTCATGGTGCAGCTCACCTGGCCGGTGATTGCGTTGGGCTGGGTAATCAATATCTTTCAGCGCGGCACAGCCTCACTGGTCCGAATCAGTCAATTGATGGAAGAAAAGCCCGAGATCGTGGATGCTCCCGATGTTCATCGGCCAACTTCCGACGAGCAATTGACGGGGGACATTGAATTTCGTAATTTGCAGTTCTCCTACGACGGACATCCGGTCCTGCACGACATCAATTTGCGGATTCCGGCGGGCAGCAGCTTGGCCATTGTTGGTCCCACCGGTTCAGGAAAAACTACTTTGGTGAGCTTAATCCCGCGAATCTACGACGTTGAACCAGGCATGGTGTTGATCGACGGCAAATCGGTGCGAGATTATCCGCTGGCTTTTTTACGACGCAATATGGGCTTCGTCCCCCAGGAAACTTTCCTGTTTGGCGAGACCATCCGCGAGAACATCGCTTTCGGAGTTCCCGATGCGACTGACCAGGATGTGCGCTGGGCCGCAGAAGCAGCCAATATTGCGAATGAGATCGAAGATTTCCCGGAGCAATACAAAACAATCGTCGGCGAGCGCGGGATCACGCTTTCCGGAGGCCAGAAACAGCGCACCGCGATTGCTCGCGCTTTGCTTCGTAATCCCCGCATCCTGGTGCTGGATGATGCGCTCTCCAGCGTTGACACGCAAACCGAAGACAAGATCCTGAATCACCTGCGCCGGGTAATGCACGGTAGAACCACGATTTTTATCTCCCACCGAGTCTCTACTGTGCGAAATGCCGATCGCATTGCCGTGCTGCATAGCGGCAAAATTGTGGAACTGGGCACGCACGAGGAACTGATCGCCAGAAACGGCTACTACAGCGATCTCTATAACAAGCAATTGCTTGAGGAAGAGCTCGCCGAAGTTTCATAGCCCCCCATTTTTGATTTACCGGTGACAAAAATCGGTTCGTGCATCCGCTAAGATTGTTAGATGAAGCGGCGGCCCACGCTTGAACTGCTGGACAGCGATTCCGGCACTGCAGAAGAAATCGAGCGATCACTGCGCGATTTGCAGTCGTTCAATCAGCGACTAGGCGGGGTTTCCACTACTCGTGACCTGATCCGCGCTGTGGCCCACCGAACTGGAAAGGCCCACTTCTCCTTGCTTGAGATCGCTGCCGGGACCGGATTCGTTCCGACGCAAGCGAGCCGTGACCTCAGCGTCGACAGAATAAGTTTAGATGTTACCCTGCTCGACCGCGCTCCCACTCACCTTCCGCCGAATGGCAGTGCACGCAAAGTGGCAGCTGACGCGCTTAGCATTCCGTTTTCGGCCTCAGCATTCGATCTGGTTTCCTGCACCTTGTTCCTTCATCACCTTGCGCCGGACGAGGTGTTGAAGTTTGCCCGCGAGTCGCTCCGGGTTTCGCGGGTCGCAGTACTGGTCAATGATCTGGTGCGGCACCCACTGAATCTGGCTCTGGCGTACGCAGGAGTACCGATTTATCGCAGCCGGATTACCCGCAATGATGCGCCAGCCTCGGTGAAGCAGGCATACACGATCGAGGAAATGGGCGGATTTTTTCACCGTGCAGGAGCGGCTGAGGTGGAAACGCAAAGACATTTTCTATTTCGAATGGGCGTGATTGCCTGGAAGCCTGCTCCGGGAGACGCGATCTTGTGATTTTTAATTTGGCAGTCGTTGGAGGCGGGCCTGGCGGTTGCGCAGCCGCCATTGCCGCAGCAAGAAAAGGAGCGCGGGTACTTTTGCTGGAACGCACCCGTTTCCCACGGCACAAGGTTTGCGGAGAATTCGTTTCGGCTGAGTCTCTGGAATTGTTACAGAGTTTGCTGGCGAATGACTTCCATCATCTGCTAACCCGCGCGCCACGCATTTGCAGCAGTCGCATCTTTCTGGATGGTTCAATTTTAGAGGCTCGAATCGATCCCCCAGCGGCGAGCATTGCACGATTTGACCTTGACGCCGCGCTATGGGAGACCTGTTGCCTCGAAGGAGTCGAAGCTCACGCCGAAACCGTAGTGAAATCTATCGAGGGAAATGGGCCGTTTCGCATCATCGCGGGCAATCAAGTATTTGCAGCTCAGGCTTTAATAAATGCTAGCGGGCGATGGTCAAGCTTTACAAGTCCAGAGGTGCGTGCGCGAAATAGCAGAGAAAAATGGATTGGAATAAAAGCCCATTTTTATGAAGATGCTGCCGATCCCTCCACAGACTTGTACTTCTTTGACGGCGGATATTGTGGCGTGCAGCTGGTCACTTCGGCCACGAACAATTCGGGCGCCCGAATCAACGCATGCGCCATGGTGCGCGCAGACGTTGCGAACGCATTTCCCGGTGTTCTGGAACTGCATCCCGCATTGCGAGAACGCAGCCGCACATGGAAACCCGCCACGGAAATAGTCAGCACATCGCCGCTGGTCTTCCACAAGCCAGAGCCGGTGCAGAACACAATGTTGCAAGTGGGAGATGCTGCAGCTTTCGTCGATCCGTTCATCGGCGATGGTATTTCGCTGGCATTACGCAGCGGCGCACTTACGGCCGAGTGCCTGCACTCTTTTTTTCGGGCAGAGCGCACGATTCAAGAAGCGGCAGCGCTTTATAGCGATGCCTATATGGAACGCCTGGGGCGCGTGTTTAAGGTCTCCTCCATGCTTCGTGGTTGGCTGCGCTGGCCTCGACCGATTCGCAGACCCATTTTTTCGTTGATTTCACGGGCAGAATTCATTGGCCGTCAGATGGTGAAACTAACGCGTTAACGCACGACGAGAACTTCACGCACGTTGTCTCGCGAGAGGAAGAACTTTATCGAGGCGAAGTCGCGAAAAAGATTTTCAATGTGCCTGTTGTTGAACACCCTTTGCAGAGCAAAATTCACGGAGCGGCCTTTTCGTGATGCCGCCTTTGAATTCAAGGCATGCATTTCCAGAATGTCGTTCCCGGTAATGTGGTATCGATAATAGGGGGCGTCGGGGCCCGCCTCCCGGGTATGAAAAAAAGCTATCAGCATGGCCCCAGGCTTCATCACTGACCACAATCGTCCAATTACTGGTTTCACCAGGCTCTCATCCATGTAATCGGCCAGGTTCCAGCAGAAGACGAGATCGAAATGTGTATTGGGGTACGCCAAATTCTCATCGAGGAATTTCTTGCTATCGAGAGTTGGGAGGCCCTGTTCATTGCTGATGACTAGCCCAGGATCGGTTGAAGCTTCGAGCAAATCCTGACTATAAATCCGGTGACCGCGCTCGGTGAAGAAGCGAATATTACTGGCAGAGGTGGCGCCAATATCGAGTATGCACAGGGTTTCTTCTGTTTTCAGAATTCGTGCGATCTCGGCCATGGCGGTCGAACGCCGGGAGAGGCGCTCCTGAGTCTTGGGTTCCGGCGCAGGCACCGGCGTGCTGCGAAAAAGTTTCATAGTTGCAGAGTAAGACGTACAGACGTCCGAGGATCCATCCGCCCTCCGACCTCATTCGCTGCTCAATATAACCCGGCGCGCAGCCCGGGGCCAGATTACTTGCCGGGCTCGGGGGCCTGGGGCTTCGAATGGGAAGGAACAGCCGAAGCCGCAGCCGCCACCGCACCCTGACCGGTTTGGGGCTTGCTGTCGCCCAGAATCTCCAGCTTGCCTGTGAAGTAGGCGCCTTCTTCGATCGCGATTCGGCGCGTTCGAACGTCTCCCTTAACCACAGCGCTCTTCCGCATATCCGTGCGCTCTCCGGCGTCGATATTGCCATCAATAGAGCCACTGACCGTCACGTTTTTGGCGGTAACATTGGCGCGAATGCGCCCGTTCGGACCAATTGTTAAACTGTTCCCGCTCAATTGGATAGTGCCTTCCACCTGGCCATCTACATAGATGTCCTCACTGCCGGAGAGCTCTCCGCGGATGTACACCGATCTGCCAAGGTGGGCAAAATTATCAGAACCAGCCATATCCAGCTACCCCTTTCAGCGGCGCGAATCAATTGAAACAGGGATTGTAAACCATTCTACGTATCAGAGCACCGTCTGATTCGAGACGATTCGCGTGAGCTATAGGGCATCTAGCGGCCCGGCCCGATAAACCATAGTTGCGCAGATACAACATTGGGGTTATGGTTCTCCTCTAAACTATGGGCTACTGTCCTATGCGCTCGGGCCGGCGATACGTCGCTTATGTTCTAGCTGCGGTACTGTCGGGGATTGGCCTGTCAAACGCTGTTGCCGAAGACACAGGGAACACTTCGCTAGCTGAAATCGTTCGCCGGGCTGTGCACAATGAGGTCGCCTCCAACCAAAGCTCAGCCATGCATTTCAGATTCAAGGATGAAAAGCGCACCCCGCAGCTTTCACAAACCAAGCTCATGGTTGAGACCACCGACGCCACCGCGGGGCTGCTGGTGATGCAAAACGGGCACCCCCTCACGCCCCAGCAACGCCATGACGAAGAGGTCAGGCTGGCGAACTATGCTCAGAGCCCTCAGGAGTTGCACAAAAAGAAAAAACAAGAAAAAGAAGACGCTGAGCACACCGAGCGGATCCTTAGGGCGTTGCCGGACGCCTTCTTATATCAGCGTGATGGAATCGAACCCGGGCGGCAGGGATTAGGCTCGTCGGGAGACGAACTCGTGCGGTTGAATTTCCGCCCAAATCCCAGTTACAAACCGCCGTCCCATGTGGAGCAGGTGCTGACCGGGATGAGCGGACATCTTCTGATCGATACCACCGAGAACCGTATCGCGGAAATAGATGGCACCCTGTCAAAAGAGGTCGAGTTCGGGTGGGGGATTCTGGGTCATCTCGATCCTGGCGGACGCTTCCTCGTGCAGCAAGCTGATGTTGGCGAACACCAGTGGGAAGTGACTCACATGCAGCTGTCGTTCACCGGCAAAGTTCTGTTCTTTAAAAAAATCAGTATCCATTCCAACGATGTATTTTCCGATTTTCATTCCGTCCCCCGGAACCTCACCTTTGCACAAGGCGTAGAACTTCTCAAGAAGGAAGCGGGGGAAAATCTCTCAGCTTCAAAAGCAGTAGAAGCAGGAAGAAAACCGGTGCAGAGCGCGCAAACCCGCACTCGGGCTGAGACGAAAGATCAAGCCGTTTGTTGCAATCCCTAAACGGTCGCGGCACTGCTACGAAGAACTTGTTTCCTGACCGTCAATTTATCGATTAAGTTTTTCTTCGGAACGTAACCAGTCCCGGTAGAGTTCCCCAGCAGGATTGTCCCGCGTGCTGTGACCTCGATTTCCGGATCGGTGATGTCTTCCGCCCAATAACGCTGAGAGGCGGAGACATCTCCCGGCAACTTGAAATTCGGCAGAGTCGAGAGTGCGATGTTGTGCGCTCGCCCAACGCCAGTTTCGAGCATGCCACCACACCAGACGGGAATCTGATTGCTTTCACAGACGTTGTGTACGGCAATGGCTTCGCTAAAACCGCCAACTCGTCCAACTTTGATATTGATGATGCGGCAAGCTTTCAGCTCGATTGCGGTTTCCGCATCGCGCGAGTGGTGGATGGATTCGTCAAGGCAAAGGGCCGTCTTCAACTCACGCTGCAGCTTAGCATGATGAAAAATATCGTCATGCCAAAGCGGCTGCTCAATCATCAGCAGTCCGAACTCGTCGAATTTTTTCAGATGAACCAGATCAGAAGGACGATACGCAGAGTTAGCATCGCAGCTGAGCAGAATCTTGGGCCAGCGTTTGCGAATTTTAGTGAGAACTTCCAGGTCCCAGCCAGGCTTAACTTTTACTTTGATTCGCAGATAACCTGCCGCCAGCTCGGTCTCGATCTTTTGGAGCAGCTGTTCATGCGAGTCCTGAATTCCGATCGACACTCCGCAGTCAATCTCGCTGCGAGATCCGCCCAGCAGCTTCCATAGCGGCTGATTTGTTGACTTGGCTTCGGCGTCCCAGATGGCATTCTCCAAGGCGGCTTTGGCCATATTATGGCCTCTTACGCGCGACATGAGCGCCCCAGCCTCTTTGGCATGCGCAATGTTTCGCCCGATCAACGAGGAAGCGAGGAATTCGCGGATCGTTGCCCATGCGGTTTCAACCCACTCATGGCTGAAGAACGGGCCTTCGCCGGCAACGCATTCGCTCCAGCCTTCGATGCCTTCGCAATCGGCGGTGATCAGCAGTACTCGGCGCTCTTCCGTCCGGCCAAAGCTGGTCTCGAAAAAGTGTTTCAGCGGCATCCGGAGTTCACGGAGAGTTATGGCTTCAATTTTCATTGCGGTCGGAAATTTAATCTTGTTGTTTCGCCTGCTGCCACAATGACTCTAACTCATCTGTAGTGGCCTGTTGAGGAGTACGCCCGGATCCGCTGAGCTGCGCCTCCATCCACTGAAAGCGCCGCCTGAATTTACTATTGGTTTTCTTCAGCGCGGAGTCCGAATCGAGAGAAAGATAACGTGCGATGTTCACCAGCACGAAGAACAAGTCTCCAAGTTCTTCTTCAAGCCTGTGACGAAGTTCTTCCGGCACTTGCGGCTTGACGGATCCTGCGACGGCACGGCTGGCAGGTCGCGCGGGCGCGGGAAGATGCTTCAGTTCTTCCTTCAACTCGGTGGTTTCTTCTTGCAGCTTATCGAACAGGCCGCCGATCTCAGGCCAATCAAAGCCTACCTGCGCTGCCCGCAAGCTGAGCTTATGGGCCTCAAGAAGCCCAGGCATGGCCGAAGAAACACCGGCCAGCACTGATTCCGCAATCCGCTCTTTCCCTAATTTGCTTCCCTCGGCTTCCGAGCGCTTTTTCTTTTCCTCCGCTTTGAGCGCTTCCCAGTTTCGCAGCACGTCGGCGGAGGTTTCTGCAGTCACGTGCCCGAACACGTGGGGATGACGGTTAACGAGTTTGTCAGAAAGGCGATCAAGAACATCGTCAATCGAGAAGAAATTTTCTTCGCTGGCCATTTGCGAGTAGAAAAGCACTTGTAGGAGCAAGTCGCCGAGTTCGCCGGGAAGTTCCTTCCAGTCACGATTGTCAATCGCTTCGAGGACTTCATAAGTTTCCTCGACGGTAAAAGGCTTGATGGAATCGAACGTCTGCTCCCGGTCCCAAGGACATCCCCCCGGCCCGCGCAATTTGGCCATGATCGAAACCGCGCGTTCGAAACGTTCGCCTGTGGTTGGCATGAGGCTAGCGTATCAATTTCCGTGGATGTGATGTGGATCGGTTTTCCTTCGCGGACCTTCGTTTCCTTCGTGGTGCAGGTTTTTTAAAAAAGGTTAATCACAAAGGACACGAGGGTTCACGAAGGAAATTTAATCACTATTTCTTAGCGCCCCACTTGAAGAACAGCGCTCCCAATGGCGGAAGCGTAACCGCAAGCGAATACGGACGTCCATGAGTCGGCTCTTCCTCTGTGTGCTTGCCGCCGAGATTGCCGACGCCGCTACCCGCGTATTCCTTAGCATCACTGTTGAGCAACTCCTTCCAGAAGCCCTCGTAGGGAACACCGATACGGTAATTTTCGCGCGGAACCGGAGTGAAATTGCAGGCGATCAGGATGGTGTCTTCCGGCTTCTTTCCCTTTCGCAGCATTGAAATCACGCTTGCCCTTGTATCATTGCAGTCGACCCATTCAAAGCCCGCCGGATCGCTATCGAGTTCGTGAAGCGCAGGTTCATTGCGGAAAGCGCGATTCAACTGTTCGACCCACTTCTGCACTCCCGAATGCACTGGAAATTGCAGGACATGCCATTCGAGGCTCATATCGTGTCCCCACTCGCGGACTTGCCCGAATTCGTCGCCCATAAAGAGCAACTTTTTGCCGGGTTGAGCAAACATGTAACCGTAGAGCAAACGCAGGTTGGCAAACCTCTGCCACTCATCTCCCGGCATCTTGCCGACGATTGAACCCTTGCCATGCACGACTTCATCATGAGAAAGTGGCAGCACAAAATTTTCGCTAAATCCGTAAATCATGCGGAAGGTAAGCATGCCTTGATGAAATCCGCGATGAATCGGGTCGTTCGCAAAATATGCCAGGGTGTCGTGCATCCAGCCCATGTCCCACTTCATGCCGAAGCCGAGTCCGCCCAGATAGACCGGCCGTGAAACCATTGGCCAAGCTGTGGATTCCTCGGCGTACGTCTGAATGCCGGGATATTCCTTATAAGCTTCCAGGTTCATTTGGCGCAGAAACTCGATGGCATCCAGATTTTCTCGGCCACCGAATTTATTCGGGATCCATTCGCCTTCGCGCCGAGAGTAGTCGAGGTAGAGCATGGAAGCGACCGCATCGACCCGCAGACCGTCGACGTGGTACTTATCCAGCCAGAACATGGCGCTGGACATGAGGAAGCTGCGCACCTCATTACGTCCGTAGTTGTAGATGTAAGTGTTCCAGTCAGGATGAAAACCGCTGCGCCAGTCGGCATGCTCGAAAAGATGGGTTCCATCGAAGTACGCGAGTCCGTGTGCGTCGGATGGAAAATGCGAAGGCACCCAATCGAGAATTACTCCAATGCCGCGCTGATGCAGGTAATCCACGAAAAACATAAAATCCTGCGGCGTACCATAGCGCGAGGTTGGAGCGAAATATCCCGTGGTCTGATATCCCCACGAGGCGTAGAACGGATGCTCCATGATTGGCAACAGTTCTACGTGAGTAAAATTCATGCGCGTGATGTAGTCGGCGAGTTTCGGAGCCATCTCGCGGTAGGTGAGCGAGCGGTTTCCTTCCTCGGGTACTCGCATCCATGAGCCCAGGTGGAGTTCATATATCGAAATCGGCGAATGCAAAGTCTGGCGGCTGGCTCGCGAACTCATCCACCCCTGGTCCGTCCACTGATAATCCAAATCCCAAACCACTGAAGCCGTACGCGGCGGCTCTTCGTGATAAGTGCCGAAGGGATCGGCTTTCTCGGTTACGAAGTCGTGGTTATGAGAAACGATATGAAACTTGTAGATTTCCCCTTTGCCGATCCCGGGAATAAATCCTTCCCAAATCCCGGACGCGCCGCGCGACTCTAAAGGATGGGAATTATTGTTCCAGTCATTGAAATTCCCAATCACCGAAACTTTACGCGCATTCGGCGCCCACACGCTGAACGAGGTTCCGCGCTCCCCGTTGAACGACGCCAGGTGCGCACCCAACTGGTTGTAAGCGCGATAGTTTCGGCCCTCGTTGAAAAGGTAGAGATCGTCAGGAGAAAAAAGGCTGACATCGTAGCGCACTGGGGCGGTAAGCGTGTTTTTTGTAATCATTAGGTTGGCCGCTGACTGACGCATGTTCTCACATGCTAGACTGCTACTCATTCTAATTAGGAATCGCGTCGTCGATGCCTGTTCTTAGGGTCGTTGTTCTCTGGCACCAGCATCAGCCCTACTACAAAGATTTGGTCACGGGCGAATACCGTTTGCCGTGGGTGCGCCTGCACGCCCTGAAAGACTACTACGGGATGGTGAAACTGCTGGAGGAGTTTCCCCAGGTACACCAAACTTTTAATCTGGTTCCCTCGCTAATCGCTCAAATCCAGGACTATGCCGAGGGGACGGCGGTGGACCCATTTCTCCGCGTGGCCGCCCGTCCCGCATCCGATCTCACCCCTGACGACCGTCGCTTCGCTTTGCAATATCTTTTTCAGGCAAATCCTGAACACCTGATCGGGCGCTATCCGCGCTACGCCGAGCTTTGGGAACGATTTCAGGGAGCCGGGTTGTCTCCCGAGCGATCGGACAAATATTTCCAAGCCCAGGATTTTACAGACCTGCAGGTGCTTTCGCAGATTGCCTGGTTCGACGAATTCTTTTTGGCGGCGCCGGACCTCGCGGAACTGGTGCGCAAGGGCCGGGGATTTTCACTGGAGGATCAGAAATTCGTGGTTGACTGTCAGCGCGAGCTGATCAAGAAAGTTCTTCCCGAACATGCCAAGGCGGCAAAACAAGGGCGGGTGGAAATTTCGACTTCACCTTTCTACCACCCCATTCTGCCGCTGATCTGCGACACCAATGCGGGTGCTGCTTCCACGCTGGGCTTGCCACTTCCTCAAAATCGCTTCCGCCATCCCGAAGACGCTCGCGAACAGCTGCAACGGGGGCTGGACCTGCACGAGAAAGTTTTCGGTATACGGCCCCGGGGAGTGTGGCCGTCGGAAGGAAGTGTTTCCGAGGAGGCCATTGCCATAGCGGCAGAACTCGGCGTGAACTGGGTGGCTACCGACGAAGGTGTCCTATCGCGCACCACCGGAATGTCTTTCATCCGCGGCGCCCAAGGCCGTCTGCCGGATGCGTCTGCCGAAAAACTTTACAACGTGCACCGCTACGAGCAAGGCGCAACTCGCATGAACATTCTCTTTCGCGATCATTCGATCTCGGACTTGATTGGATTCGTCTATTCCGGGATGCCTCCGGCCGAAGCCGCCGAACATCTGATACGGAACATAAAGGAGTCCGCTCAACCAGTTTTAAATACTGGGCGCGACGCTACGATTGCCATCATTCTCGACGGGGAAAATGCGTGGGAATACTACCGGAAATCAGGCCGCGAATTTTTGCGGCGCTTTTATGATGCTTTGCAAAAAGATAATTCCATCGAGGCGATAACCGTTTCCGAAGCGATTGAGCGAGAACGCAATCCGAACATTCTTCGGTCGCTGGTTCCGGGTTCGTGGATCAACGCAAACTTTAACGTCTGGATCGGCTCGCCAGAGGACAATAAATCCTGGGATTATCTTTATCACGCACGCAGTTTCTACAGTCACGCTTCGCAGCACGTTTCAGAAGAGCAACGCAAGTTGGCAATGGAGGAGCTGTTCATCGCGGAAGGTAGCGATTGGAATTGGTGGTACGGCCCGGAGCATCACTCGGCCAATGATCGTGAATTTGACGAGTTATATCGCAAGCATTTGTCGAATGTGTATCAAGCTTTAGGGGCAACTCCGCCCGATCATCTGGCGCAGCCGATCATAGGCGGATTGGTGACCCCTTCGTTCTTGCCGCAAACCAGTTACATCCACCCTCGGATTACCGGAGACATGGTCCGCTACTTCGAGTGGATGGGTGCCGCGCACTACGCCGCGGACCGCCGCGCTGGAGCCATGCACGGCAAAGTTTTCCTGCTGGATTCCGTCTATGCGGGCATCGACCAGCTTAATGTTTATGGACGTATCGACTTCGCCGCAGAGATCCCTGTCGGCGATTGCGAAATCATCGTGAATATCGAATCATGGGCCGACCGCTCAAGCCGCCCACGGCGCGGGCTGCGCCTGAACGTGCAAGTGAAAGATCGCAAAATCACGAGCTGGAATATTTCCGACAATGGAGATCGGGTTTCCGGGGACGGCGCGGATCTCGCGCTGGGGCGTAACTTTGAGTTCAAGGTTCCACTCGCAGCGTTGCATGCGCAACCGCCAGAGTCAACAGCGGATTCATCGAGCCCGGCGGCAACGAAAATTCGATTGCGCGTCAGCATCTGGCAGAATCGATTGCCTACGGATGCGCTTCCACTCGAAGGATGGATTGATCTACAGTTGCTGCCCGAACACGAATTGATGGCGCAGGCTCATTAACTAGGAGCATTCGCGGCGTGAAGAAGTGACGAATCTTACCGGCGGATCTTTAGCAGCGCATCGAGTATTTCCTCGAGCGGCGCACGATCGGTCTGATCATCTCCGCGATAGATATATCGGATAGCGCCGCTGCGGCCGACGATCAGAGTTGCAGGGTGTGCGACGCGAAAGGCGTCGTGCGCCAGTGCATGATAGAGCCCGTAAGATTTCGTCACTGAGCGGTTCTCGTCCAGCAGGAACGGAAACGAAATCGGATGTTCAGCCAGATACTTTTCCGGCTCCCACATACCATTTCTTTTTTCAGCAGCTATGTAAATCAGGCTAGCGCGAAGTTTGTCGATCTCTTCTTTGTGCGGCTCAACCTGAGCCAGGCGCTTGCGGCAGTTCGGTCACCAGGTTCCACGAAGAAATTCAACAATGGTTGCGCCGCGCGAAATTAGATCTGAAAGCGAAAATTTTGCATCGCTATTTGCCGATGGCAATGTGAATGCCGGCGCGAGCGAACCAATGGTGAGTGTTTCAGTTTGATTTTTCACCGTGCTCTGTATTCCAAAAATCAGTGCCGCCGCTGCATCATTTATAATCGCAGGTTTCCAACTCCACCATGGCAAAAACATATTCAGGTGTGGGTTACCTGACGGGCATGCGTCTCACTTTTTCATCAGCCAACCCCGGCAGCATAGTTATCGACGATGACTCAAAATCTTCTGAGAAGGAACGGCTTAAATCGATGAGCAATATCGCACAGATTCGTGGACGGCAAGTGCTCGACTCGCGTGGCAATCCTACGGTTGAGGCGGAAGTCTGGCTGGATGATGGTTCAATCGGACGCGCGATCGTGCCCAGCGGCGCCTCCACCGGCGAGCATGAAGCGGTCGAACTCCGCGACGATGACAAGCAGAACTATCTCGGCAAGAGTGTGCTGAAGGCGGTCGAAAATGTGAACGGCGAAATTGCCGACGCGCTCGGAAATTACGATGCCGCCGACCAGCGCACCCTCGATCAGAAGATGCTTGAACTGGATGGCACTGAAAATAAGGGCCGGCTGGGCGCGAATGCAATTCTGTCGGTGTCGATGGCAGCCGCCCGGGCCGCGGCAATTTCCTTTAAGTTGCCGCTGTATCGCTATTTGGGCGGAGCAGGCGCGAACACTTTGCCTACGCCCATGATGAATATTCTCAACGGCGGTGCACATGCTGACAACAACGTCGACTTCCAGGAATTCATGGTCATGCCGGTTGGCGCGGAGAGTTTTTCGGAGGCGCTGCGCTGGGGTGTCGAGGTTTTTCATACCCTGAAAGGCGTACTCAAAAAACGCGGCTACAACACTGCGGTCGGCGATGAAGGCGGATTTGCGCCATCGGTGAAGTCGAACGTTGAAGGAATTGAGGTCGTGCTCGAAGCGATCACGCAAGCCGGCTACAAGCCAGGAGACGAGATCGCCATTGCGCTCGATCCGGCAGCCAGCGAATTTTTTCAGGACGGCAAATACGTTTTCAAGAAATCCGACAAGTCTTCGAAGAGTTCCGACGACATGGTGCGCTTCTGGGCAAAGTGGGCGAACGATTATCCAATTGTTTCGTTGGAAGATGGCCTGGCGGAGAACGACTGGGATGGCTGGGCGAGTCTGACCAAAGAATTGGGCGACAAAATTCAACTCGTAGGCGACGACCTATTCGTGACCAACGTTGAATTTTTGCAGGAAGGCATCGACAAGCATGTCGCAAACAGCATTCTCATCAAGGTGAATCAGATCGGGACCGTCAGCGAAACTCTCGACGCCATCGACCTCGCCCGCAGGAACGGCTACACCTCGATCATCTCTCACCGCTCCGGAGAAACTGAAGATACGTTCATCGCGGACCTCGCGGTAGCCACCGGCGCAGGGCAGATCAAAACCGGCTCAGCCTCCCGCACGGACCGCATTGCAAAGTACAACCAACTGCTAAGGATTGAAGAAGAGTTGGGAACTGGAGCGAGGTTCTTGGGACTAAAGGCGCTGAATTGTGGCAATAGCTCTTCGTCATAAATTCCAAACCTCTATGGTTTGCACCAGAAGCCATGTCAATTTGTGACATTTGCGGGATCGGAATTGTGAGGGTCGTTTTGATCTGCTTGTTTCTTTCGATGGGCGCCCAGTGTCAAGCGCCGGCTGGCTTCCGCTGGATTAATTTCAAACAAGACGCGCCGACGGTCTTGAAAATCGAGGAGGCTTTAAAGTCTGAGGACTACAGCGCGATCCGAGAGATTGGCATTCTTGGCGACTTTGCTCTGGTCATGACCTCACGGCGCGAGGTGGATCAACCTACTCCGGTCGGCGATGAGTGGCAGGTCTACAACATCTCCTCGCAAACCTGGAATGTCACGCCTGTGATTTTTGGTTATAACCTCGAAATTAAGGATTGGATAAATTTTCAATCGGAGGCAATACCGGATTTGGGTCTCGTCTATGTGGATTGTTGGGAATGCGAACCCACCGCGATGTTCACAGCTCTACATTATGAGCAGCAGAATGGCTGGCGAGCACGATGGGTAAACAAGGAGAATTCCAAGCAACCTGGGATTGTTTTAGGCGTCACCGATGTTGGTGACCCGTACACGAATGAGGATGTGAACCAAGTTTTCGCAGTTCTGGGGCCCCTGAAAGGAATGGCGATTGTCGGTACTTGGTATCACTCGCGAGATCTGGGCTCGGGAAAAGTCACCGACATTGTGTCTAAATTTTTGGTTGACCCAGTCACGAGGCAGGATAAATCCGAGGTTGTCCACGGCAGAGATGCGGCAAGCTGGGAAATGAGGCTGTGCAAAGCTTCCGACGCTCTAGACGGGTTGCTCGGGGGTCAGGATAGCCCTGTGTGCAAAGTTTTAAAGCAACAACCCAAATAGTCATATCTTTTTATCCCCGTGCCGGATCAATCCGTTTGCGGCGATAACTGAAAGCTGAGGAGCACAAGCATTTGTCTCGTCCTAAACCACTCGTCCTCATCATCCTCGACGGCTGGGGCTATCGAGCCGAAACCAAGGCCAACGCCATTGCCCTTGCCCGCAAGCCGATTTATGACCGGTTGCTGCGCGAGTATCCCAACACGCTCATTCAGACCAGTGGCCCGTACGTCGGCCTGCCAGACGGACAAATGGGAAACAGTGAAGTGGGGCACTTGAATATCGGAGCCGGGCGGGTTGTTCACATGGATTCAACCCGCATTGAGCTGATGATTCAGAATGGGGAATTTTTCAAGCAGCCGGTTTTATTGAGCGCGATGAAAAACGCGCACACCGGCGGGCGGCAACTTCATCTGTTCGGCTTGCTCTCCAATGGGGGCGTGCACTCTTATCAAACTCATCTCCATGCACTGCTGAAGATGGCGAAGCAAAACGAAGTAGAGCGTGTGTTCGTACACGCATTCATGGATGGCCGCGATACCCTGCCCACCAACGGAGCAGGCTACATCGAGCAACTACAGCAGGCAATGCGCGAATACAACACCGGAAAGATTGCGACCGCCAGCGGACGATACTACGCGATGGATCGCGACCGCCGTTGGGAACGCATTGCTAAGGCGTATAACGCAATGGTTTTTGGTAAAGCCGAAGGCGGCAAGTACACCGACCCCGTGCAGGGTGTGAAAGAGTCTTACAACAACGGCGTGACCGATGAGTTCATTGTGCCATTCGTTTGCACAGATGCCAAAGGTCAGGAGCTCACCACCATTCGTGATGAAGACTCCTGCATCTGCTTTAACTTTCGCGCCGATCGCGTTCGCCAGATCACCCGCGCGCTCACTCGCAACAGCGGCCTCAACGAGCAAGCGGGGGGCGACCTGCCTGGCGCCGAAGATCTGGATGCGGCGATTCCGCGAGACCGCGGCCCGAAGAATTTACATTACGTTTGCATGACACAATATGACAAAAAGTTCAGGCTGCCGGTGGTCATTCCGCCGGAATCATTAGACAATATCCTCGCCAACGTCATGGGCCAGATGAACATGCGCAATCTGCGCGTCGCGGAAACTGAGAAGTACGCGCACGTCACATATTTTTTTAATGGAGGCGTAGAGCAGCCGTTTCCCGGAGAAGAGCGAACGGTAGTTCCCTCGCAGAAGGTTGCCACGTATGATTTGAAGCCGGAGATGAGCGCAGCTGGAATCGCCGACACCGTAGTGAAAGCGGTTGAGGATGGCAACTTTGACGTGATGGTCGTCAACTTCGCCAACGCAGACATGGTCGGCCACTCCGGCAAACTTGAGCCGACGATCAAAGCCGTAGAAACTGTAGACGCCTGCCTTGGCCGCATCGAATTAGCCGTCCGCGCTAAAGGCGGCGCCATGCTGATTACCGCGGACCATGGAAACGCCGAAATGATGGCTGATCCGGTGACCGGCGGACCACACACGTATCACACCACGAATCCGGTGCCGTTCATCGTGGTCGCAGAAAATTCCAAGCAGTTCACGTTGAAATCCAACGGCTCGCTGCGGGACATTTCGCCGACGATTTTAGGAATGCTTAATGTTTCAGAGCCGAAAGAAATGAGCGGGTCGGACCTGCGAGTGAAAAAGGCGTGACCCTCGAAATCATTCGATGACCTCCGCGCCCAAACGCAAGCTGCTTATCCTTACCCATCATCGCCTTGAGCTGTGGATCGCTCCGACATCGTTTGCGGAACGTTTGCGCGGCGAGTTCCCGCAGGTTGACGTTGCCCAACTGACCTCGTATGAAAATGTTGAGCAGCAAATCAAAGATGTCGAAATCCTGTTTGGAATTTCAATTCGTCCGGAACAGTTTCTCGCGGCACAAAAGCTACGCTGGATACACTCCCAGGCCGCGGCTGTGCATCAGCTCATGTTCCCCGAGTTGGTGAACAGCAACGTAATCATCACTAACGCGCGCGACGTCCACGGACCGGTGGTCGCCGAGCAGGTAATGGCAATGATCTATGCGCTGGCCAAGCAGATAGCAGCCGCGGTGCGTTTTCAGGAGAAGCACGAGTGGGGCCAGGACACGATTTCGAAGATGATCGCGCCCCGAGAAATTGCCGGCACAACTCTGGGATTAGTCGGTGTAGGCAGCATTGGACGAAATGTTGCGAAGCACGCGGCGGCACTCGGGATGTATGTAGTCGCTGTACGCGAACATCCTGAGAAGGAGAAACCGGAGCACGTGGATGAAGTCTGGCCCTCTTCACAGCTGCTGCACCTGCTGGGCCAATCAGATTACGTAGTGCTGTCCGCTCCGGTGACACCGGCAAGTACGGGTCTCATCGGAAAGGAACAACTCGCGGCGATGAAACCGCACGCTCGATTGATCAATGTCGGGCGAGGTCCACTGATCGATGAGCCCGCTCTGATCGACGCCTTGCGCGACGGCAAAATCGGCGGGGCGGCCCTGGATGTCTTCGATAAGGAACCGCTGCCGGCAGATTCTCCGTTGTGGGATCTCGATAACCTTCTGATCATGCCGCACACGGCGGGAATTAGCGAAAAAATGTGGGAGCGCCACTACGAGCTCTTCTCTGAAAATTTGCGCCGGTACTTCGCCGGCCAGCCGTTACTCGGCCTGGTAGATAAAAACAGCGGCTATTGATTTTCCGGCTCGAATATTCCGCAGTAGTTTTGTATTTCGCGGCCGTGGAGCCACTCCTCGACCACCATAATCGATGCTACACTCCGTTTAAAGCCAGATGCGCATTCTGACCCGTTACATTCTCGGTGAAGTCACGTCGCACGCGCTGATCGGGGTCGCGATTTTCACTTTCGTGATCTACACGAAAGAGTTGGGGCAGATCCTCGAACTGGTTGTGCGCAACAGCGCGCCGCTGCCCAGCGCAGTCGAATTATTTCTGCTCATCATTCCTGAGGCGCTTACCATTACCCTTCCCGCCGGTGTGCTGATTGGAATTCTCATCGGCTTAAGCCGCCTCGCCGCCGATAGCGAGATTACCGCGATGAAAGCCAGTGGAATCGGGATTGGCTCTTTCCTCAGAATTCTTTCTATTTTTTTCATTGCCGCGTGGCTGCTGGCGCTAGGCAACAGTCTCTATCTCGCTCCCCGATCCCAGCAGGCACTCAATCTTCTCCAAGAGAAGCTGAAGGGATCACAGGTTTCGTTCGAGGTCCAACCGCGCGTATTTTATGAGGGTTTTCCAAAGATGGTCCTTTACGTTCATGACGTAAAGAGCGCCCAGGGTGCGGCCATCTGGAAAGGCGTTTTCCTTGCCGACACAAGTAATCCATCCGCGCCAAAAATCACTTTGGCGGAAGAAGGGATTCTGGTCAGCGAAGGAAAGAACATGCTGCATCTGCATTTGATTAACGGCTCCTCGCACGAGACCGATCCGGCGATGCCGGACAAATATCAGATCTCGACCTTCAAGGTGACTGATTTACCCATCTCGTTGCCAGAGTCGGCAACTGCAGCCAAAGACCAGCCCCCGGCGTTGATTTCAGAGATCCCGACCTTCCAGTTACCGAAACTGGCGCGCAGCAGCAAAACGCGTTTGACCGCCCGCTGGTATTGGATTGAGTTCTACCGGCGTTTCGCTCTGCCCACGGCTTGCATCGTGCTTGCCCTGGTGGGGTTTCCGCTCGGGCTCTCCGCCAAAAAAGGCGGCAAATCGGCGGGATTCGTTCTGACCATCGTGCTGGTCTTTGTCTACTATTTTTTGTCTTTGTTTGGAGTTTCGCTAGCCAGACAAGGCAAAGCACCGCCAGCGGCCGGAGTTTGGTTAGCCGATGTAGCTTTTTTAATCGGCGGCGTGCTCCTGCTGTGGCGGTCGGAACGGCGGCCATTTGAGATTGCGGTCCTGAAAGGAAGCTGGACTTCACTGAAAACCAGTTTTCGCGGCGGGACTCTGCTATTGCCGACCACGGCATCAGAAAACGCCTTCGAGCGTGCCGCCACTCGCAAACGCGTGTTCAGCGCGAGCTTTCCCATGCTGATCGATGACTACCTGCTTCGCGATTTCGTTTTTAATTTCGCGATGATCGTCGGAGCGCTGGTGGGATTGTCGCTCATCTTCACCGTGTTCGAACTTCTCGGCGACATTCTTCGCAATCAGATTTCCCCGTGGACAGTGGGCGAATACTTGCTCAATGTCACGCCATATTTTTTGTATAACGTTGCGCAATATGGTGTGCTGCTGACCGTCCTCATTACGCTTGGGCTGATGCAACGTTACAACGAGCTCACCGCCCTGAAGGCCACAGGGATGAGCATTTATCGCATTATTGTTCCGGTGTTGTTGGCTGGTGCGCTGGTCGCCGGCGGATTATTCATTGCCGACCAGTTTTATTTGCCGCACGCGAACAAGCGACAGGACGCGCTGCTGAACCAGATTAAGGGACGGCCGCCGCAGACCTACTTAAATCCCTCTCACAGGTGGATCTTTGGCCAGCATTCGACGATTTATTACTACCAGTTCTTCGACTCGGACAAGAACCAGTTCGGAAACCTGTCGGTATTTCAATTCAATCCGAATACGTTCCAGTTAGTACGGCGAATTTATGCGGGACGTGCGCGCTGGGCCGACAACCTGAATCGATGGGTCTGCGAACAAGGCTGGGGGCGGGCCTTCCGAGGCTCTGCTATCCAAGACTACCGCCAGTATGACGTGTCAACATTCGCGGCGCTTTCGGAGCCACCACCCTATTTCAAGAAGGAAGTGAAGCAGTCACTGGAGATGAACTACGAGCAGCTCAGCCGCTACATCCACGAACTACAGCAGAGTGGATTTGAAGTGGTAAAGCTGAAAGTGCAGTTGCAGAAGAAGATTGCGTTCCCGATTATCACGTTCGTGATGGGTGTTCTGGCAATTCCGTTTGCCCTCTCTGCAGGTCGGCGCGGAACCATGGCCGGCGTAGCAATTGCGATCGCGATTGCGGTGGTTTATACGGTGATCTCGGGATTGTTCGAAGCTATGGGGAACATCAGTCAACTGCCGCCGACGCTGGCCGCATGGTCACCAGATATTATTTTCGCGCTGCTCGGCGGCTACATGATTTTGAAAGTTCCAACGTAAGTTTTAAGCTCTCGCCCCTTTGTGCTTCTCCACCGTGCTCCATGTCTTATCTTCCGCATGGCAAACATTTTCGAGCGAGCAGTCAACGCATTTTGGAGAACGCGCAAAGCACAGCTTGCGTCCGTGCCAGATGACCTGATGCGAAAACAATATCCACTTTTCCCGCGGGATCACGCCCATCAAGTCCTGTTCGATTTTCTTCGGATCATCGTTCCTGGTCATTTCCAGGCGGCGTGAGATGCGGTGAACGTGCGTATCCACAACCAGACCATCAGCTATCTTGAACCACGTCCCCAGCACAACGTTGGCGGTCTTCCGCGCAACTCCGGGCAGCGTGAGCAGGTCCTCCATTGTCTGCGGCACGTTGCCGCCGTATTCGTTAACCACTTTGCGCGCGGCGCCCACGACGGACTTCGACTTGTTGCGAAAGAAGCCAGTTGACCGAATGTCAGCCTCTAGCTGTTTCGGTTCTAATTTTGCGAAGTCCTGCACCGTGGGATATTTCTTGAATAGTTCCGGCGTGACCATGTTCACGCGCACATCGGTGGATTGCGCGGAAAGAATCGTGGCCACCAAAAGCTCCCAAGGATCTTTATGCGTAAGAGCGCAGGTCACGTCGGGATAGAGATGATCGAGGCGCTTCAAAATTTCCGATACCCGCTCCGGCGAAGTCGGATTGTAGCCTTTTGACGCCCCATTTTTGGTCGCTCTCGATGCCATCTTCTTCGGAACTTTAGTGGAACCCGAACCTGTGAAAGCTGTAGCGCCGAGCTTGCGCCCCTTACCCGGCTTCATCCGTGCTACAACCACGCCGGCCGTCAGTCTTCCGGCCTCATGTCGTCCGGTCTTAGCTGGCCTTCGCGGCATAATACCTCGCGGCATTTCTCCTCCTCGGCAGAATGCAATCTTAACAACAATCGGGCGGCCTTTTTTGATCTCGTCCAAAGGTTCACTTGCCTTTGCGATATTGACCACGACTTCGGAGCATTGACGCGCTACAGTGCTGCCGTTACTCTGGAATGAACTACTACTCACATTGTTTTAGGTTCCTGGGAGAAATTCAGCATGGCAGTTAAGTCCATCCAGCTCGGGCAGGTTTGGCGCAAAGACGAAAACGCACAGGATTATCTCGTGACCAAGCTGTACAACGAAGTGTTCACCCAGTATGCGGTGCTTCGCCCGGCAGAGGTGAACGCTCCGGACGCGCCGACGGTGCGGGTGAAAGTTGCCAAAACCGCCGCCGGTGCGGCATTGCCCGGTTTCACGTTCACTCAGGATGGTTCGTTCTAGTTTTGAAGGCCGTAATATGTCGCCGGAAGAAATCCGACCCTTATTCGAGTACAACGCCTGGGCCAATCGACGGTCCCTGGCAGCAGCCGAGAAACTGACCCCCGAGCAATTCACTAAACCCATGGGCTCCAGCTTTCCTTCCGTGCGGGACACGCTTGCTCACATTTATGGCGCCGAGTGGATATGGCTGGAGCGCTTTCAGGGGCGGTCGCCATCGGCGTTGCCAAACGTTAGCCTATTCGCGGACGTGCGAACCCTGCGTGAGACCTGGGGGGTCCACGAAGAACGCCTGTTGGTATTCACCGCCGGACTTAGTCAAGCCGACCTCGACCGAAAAATGGAATATAAGACGCTCAAATTTGGCGTGTACTCCAATCCACTTTGGCAGTCTATGCTGCACGTGATCAATCACGGAACCTATCATCGCGGGCAAGTGACGACATTGCTACGGCAGCTTGGCGCCCAGCCCATCCTGCTGGACTTAATGCACTTCTATCGCGAACGTTCAACCGGGACAAATACCTGAGGTTGTACACTGTAAGAGCCGCACTCGGTTTGCTGATCAGGTAAAACACCCTCCCACTCACAATGACTGAAAAACTTTTAGGCGCTTTATTCATTTTCATAAAAACACTCATCGCAGCCACGGGGTACGGCGGCATCGTCATACTCATGGCGATTGAATCGGCATGCATTCCTCTGCCCTCAGAACTGATCATGCCTTTCGCCGGCTATCTGGTATTTACCGGCACCATGAAATTGTTTTGGGTTGCGACTGCGGGCGCCATCGGATGCAACCTGGGTTCGTTGGTCGCATACGAGATCGGGGCCTATGGAGGTCGCCCGCTTGTTGAGCGCTATGGCAAGTGGGTGCTCATGGGAAAACATGACCTTGACTGGGCGGACCACTTCTTTGCCCGCTGGGGATATCTGGCAGTAGTTATTGGGCGCATGCTGCCAGTAGTCAGAACTTTCATTGCCCTGCCTGCGGGAATCGCGCATATGCCGCGACTACGCTTTCATGTCTACACGTTTCTGGGATCATGGCCCTGGTGCTTTTTACTGGCGTGGTTCGGAATGAAAATGGGCGAGAAATGGCGCGAGTTCGGCAAATACATGCACAAGTTTGATGTGGTCATCGTCGTGATTATCGCAGTCGGAATTATCTGGTTTGTGCGCTCGCATTGGAAGAACCGGCTGACCACCGCCTAAGCGCGAGTTACCCGCTCAGTCACTTTTTCAAGATGGGATTGTAGCCGTCGTTCACCAATCGTGCCCGCATACTTTCGGCTTCTTTCACGTCGGTAAACGGCCCGACCTGCACGTGAAAAAGCTTGTCTGGAGTAGCGTCTGCGATGAAGGCCTGGTACTGGCGGCCCTTGAGCGACTCCACTAGAGCCTGAGCGTCCTCCTGCTTGCTTACGGCTGCCACCTGGACGAAGTAGCTGGCAACCGGCTGCGGAGGCGTAAGTGACGCTGACTGGTCGGGCGTCGATGGGCTCGCTGTAGAACTCGAATCCGGCGCAGCTTGCTGATTGTCGGCTGGCCTAATGTCGGTTGGTGTTTGCGCTGTCGGCGCACTCGATGTGGTAGACGATGATGGTGACAGCCGCGAGGGTCGAGAAGTACTGGGTGACGGAAGCAGTTCGGCACTCGATTTCGCTGAGCCATGGCCAATGGAATATCCCAGGCCAAAGAAGGTGGCGCAGAGAATGACCAGCCCAAAAAACAAGGCCAGCATCTTGCCTGTTCCAAGAGTTATTTCTTTATCTTCCGAATACTCAGTTCGCGGATCGCGTGCTGGAGCTGCCATAACTGGACTCATGAAATCCTCCCTAAGCCGAACCTATTTCGGCGGTGCAATTTCCTTTCCTAGCAACTTCTGCATACCCGAAAAGAAATCCACAGGAACCGGGAAGACTACAGTTGTATTTTTCTCCACACCGATCTCCGTCAGTGTCTGAAGGTACCGCAATTGAATGCTGACTGGCTCTGTGGCCAGTAAATTAGCTGCGTCGACCAACCGTTGTGCCGCGGAGAATTCGCCCTCCGCGTGAATGATCTTCGAGCGCTTCTCGCGTTCGGCTTCCGCCTGCTTGGCCATGGCGCGCAGCATGGATTCAGGCATATCGACTTGCTTGACCTCGACGTTAGCCACCTTCACGCCCCAGGGAGCGGTGTGCTGATCAAGAATGCTTTGTAAACGGAGATTGATCTTTTCGCGATGCGCCAGCAGTTCGTCGAGTTCAACTTCGCCCAGCACAGAACGCAGTGTGGTCTGTGCAAATTGGGATGTCTGATAAACGTAATTGGAAACTTCAACTACCGCGCGGGTAGGCTCGATGACGCGCAAAAAAATTACCGCGTTCACTTTTAGCGTGACGTTGTCACGAGTGATGATGTCTTGCGGTGGAACTTCCAGCGCTTCTTGCCGTAGCGAAATTCGCACCATGCGGTCCACCGGCGCGAACACAAAAATCACGCCTGGCCCTTTGGCCTCATGGCGCAATCTGCCCAAGCGGAAAATCACACCGCGCTCGTATTCGGCGAGTATTTTTATGGAGCTCAAGATGTACAACAGCAGAATGACAATGACAATTCCGAACGTGCCAATACCTAAATCCATCATGAACTCCTCCTTTAAATGAAGGTGTGAGCTGATTGTACTGCACTAGCAGTGCAGGAGCGTGAGTTACCAGAGTTTATCGGGAAGATACACAGGCATCTGGTGGGTCTCTGGTCGGAAACCCATTAACCACGAAGGCCACGAAGCTTCACGAAGGAAGACCAAAACCCTTGCCGGTCGATTTTCCCGCCTCGATTCCTTCGTGTGACTTAGTGTCCTTCGTGGTTATCGCCTTTAGACACATTCACCACGAATTCATATAGTCGTCTTCTGTGACTCGTGCACCGGGTCGACTTTAAGCTGCAATCCATCGACCTTGTGTACGACCACTCGCTCGCCAGCAGATACGTTTGTATTGGCTATGGCGTCCCAAATCTCGCCATGGACGAAGACTTTGCCTGATGGAGCAAGCGGAGTTTGCGCAATCGCGACTTCTCCGATCAATCCTTCAACACCGGTTGTGATCTTGTTACGCCGCGCACGAAGCGCCACCGTCATCAGGAAGACCGTGATCGCTCCCAGGGGAACGCTCACTGCCAAAGCGGTAACCAACTTCACCCGCATTTCTGGAATGGGCGCATCGACCAGCAGGAGCGCTCCAATTACCAGCATCGTGATCCCGCCGATGCCTAGTACGCCATGACTGGCGAACTTAGCTTCCAGCGCAAACAAGACAAATGAGGCAAAGATCAACACCACCGCGGCAAAGCGAATGGGTAAAAGGTGCAAGGCGAAAACCGCCAAAAGAATAAAGACTATGCCGACGGTTCCCGGCCAGACGGCACCGGGATGGTTGAATTCGGTATAGATCCCGAGCGCACCAATCGCCAAAAGGATGAACGCGATATCGGGATCCATGAGGAACGCGAGGATATGTTCTTTGAGAGTTTCATCGACAACGACCTCGTGTTCGCTGGTCAGATTGAGAGTGACCGTCTGGCCGTTGAATCGCTTTACTGGCTTGGACGCGATCTGGCGAAACAAGTCCTGTTCATTCGGGGCGACGTAATCGATTAATTTCTGCGAAAGCGCTTCCCCATCAGTAAAGGACTTCGACTGCAGCACGGCGCTTTCGGCAACTTGCACGTTGCGTCCGCGCTTGGCGACAACCGAGCGCATCAGCGCGGTTGCATCCTGCTCAATTTTTTCCTTCATGGTGCCCTTGATGTCGCCGCCGAATGCGCCCACGGGATGCGCGGCGCCGGTATTAGTACCTGGAGCCATGGCGGCAATGTCCGCGCTTTCAAGAATGAAAAATCCGGCCGAAGCTGCGCGGCTGCCGCTTGGAGTCACATAAATGATCACTGGAACAGGCGAGGCGATGACCTTGCTCATGATCTCGCGCATGGCATCCATTAACCCGCCGGGGGTGCTGAGCTCGATAAGAACCGCATCGTCTTTTTCGGCTGCGGCCTGATTGAGCGCGCGTTCGATACGCTCTTCGGTTGCGGCTTGTATCGTGTCGTCGATTACCAGCTTGAGAACGTTTGCGTGAGCTAAAACAGGAAAGAGAAGAACCGATAGCAAGACAGGCAACAGAATTCGGCGAGCCATGTTCACACTCCGGGAGAGCTGCTGCCCCTATTGTCTCGCACTTCTGGCCGCGACGGTTGTTTGCTGTTCGGATTCGGCATTCTGCCATCCTGGCAGAGTAGTGTCACCGGTAATCAGCCTGGCGCCGCGCTCGTAAGTAAAGTATGACCAGGCCCACTGGATCAAGACAATTATGCGGTTACGAAATCCGATCAAGAAGAATATGTGCACGAAAAGCCAGGCCAACCATGCGAAGTATCCCGAAATGCGCAATTTTCTTATTTGAGCAACCGCGGCCGCGCGTCCGATAGTGGCAAGGTTGCCTTTATCAAAGTAATGGAAGGGTCGGCGCGGAGCGTTCCGCAAATCGTTGGCAATGGCCTTTGCGACGTAACGGCCTTCCTGCATGGCTACGGGAGCAACCCCGGGCAGCGGCTTTCCGCTTTCATCTTTCAATGTCGCAAGATCGCCAATAACAAATATGTTGGGATTGTTGGGAATGCTCAAGTCAGAATTCACCGTTACCCGCCCAGCACGATCAGTAGAAGCTCCGAGCTTTTTGCCGAGAGAAGACGCGGCGACGCCCGCGGCCCATAGGATCACAGCCGCCGGAATTCGTTCAGCTCCGATCCAAACTGCACCTGGGTCAATCTGCGTGACCATCGCGGGTGCGCGCACCTCGACTCCAAGATGCTGCAACTGCCGCACGGCGCTTTCAGAAAGATCAGGAGCGTACGTCGGCAAGATCTGAGGGCCCCCTTCAAGCAGCAGGATCCGGGTGCGCTTAGGATCAATCGAGCGGAACTCGTGCTGTAAAACTTTATGCGCAATTTCTGCCAGAGTACCGGCGAGTTCCACACCAGTCGGGCCGCCGCCAACAATAGCAAAGGTGAGCATCGCCTGCGGACCTCCTGATGCCACCTGTTTCTCCGCAAGTTCAAAAGCCAGTAACACTCGCCGTCGGATTTCCAGTGCGTCCTCAATCGTCTTCAAACCGGGCGCAAATGGCTCCCATTCGTCGTGGCCAAAATAAGAATGCTGGGCGCCAGAAGCAACAACCAGGTAGTCAAAAGGAATTTCGAGGTCAGGGAGCTGCACAATTTTTCGAGTGAGATCGAACCCCACAACTTCGTCCATAATGACTTCTACGTTTTTACGACCGCGCAGGATCCAGCGGATGGGCGCGGCAATCTCGCCAGGCGAAATTCCGGCGGTCGCGACTTGGTACAAGAGCGGCTGAAATGTGTGGTGATTCGTGCGATCGATTAGAGTAATTCGCAGCGGCAACTTCGCCACATTGCGAGCTGCCTCAAGGCCACCGAATCCGGCGCCAATCACTACCACGCGTGGAGAATTTTCGTGCATGCTGACTCCCCTGCTGAATCAGCGCGTCCTGAAACGCTCTTCAGCCTTACATAGATTCCGCAGCGCCCCGTAAGTTGGAAATTATTGTTGCGCCAAATTTCCCGTCGACTTTGGCTCCCGCAGAAAGTGTTTAATCCATCTTCTTTGGTACAGAATGATTTGTAAGCTGTTACAGAGTTGACCCGATTACCAGAGGTGCTGGGCATAGCCTAATTTGTTGCGTGAGCGCGGAAAACCTGCCGCGCGCATGACCTGAAAATCTGTTCGACACGAGAGGAACTATGGGATTGATTATCCTGATTATCGTGATCTTGTTGTTACTCGGAGCATTGCCCACGTGGCCATACAGCACAGGTTGGGGCTATTACCCGAGCGGCGGGTTGGGATTAATTGTGTTGATCCTAATCGTGCTTCTGTTAATAGGAAGATTGTGAAGTTTTCTCGCGCCTAGTAAGATTTTGTCTCGTCGACCGCGGCCCCTTTTTTAGGTCGCGGCGACGAGGATCGTACTCAAGACCTTCTATCTCCCATCATTTGATGTACATACCTCTTAGATAGCGTTTACCGTTGTTTTCTCGTAAGGTCTTCAACTGAAAAGACCTACAGCGTTCACTGCAGATCGACTACAGTATTCGCTTAATTGTTTTCCACAGGCAATAAGCATAACTTGTCACAATGCCCCCGTCGTCTGTCAGCAAGAGCAGGACCTCTCCGAAGGTGCTGAAATCGTCTGTCTGGCATTCTCACGCAATTAGCGTCGCGAAAAAACGGCCAGTTTGTTCCGGGCGTCCTACATTACTTTGGGTTGACGATTTTCAACCGGGGCTCGCTCTCTATCGTTCGATGTTTGAGGGCCTAGGGTTTAGGGTATTGACGGCCCAATCCGGCAAGCAAGGCGTAAAAATCGCCGCAGAAAACCTGATCGATGTAGTCGTAACTGACTACGAGATGCCAGGAATGAATGGCGAGGCCTTGGCAATCGCAATTAAAGCCTTTAACCCGAGAGTACCTGTTGTGCTGTTCTCAGGCAGCACACTGGTGCCGCTAAGTGCGCGTCGCGTGATTGACGCATTTTGTGACAAAGCAGGATCTCGCGACCAACTCTCCACCACGATCCATCGTGTGTTGCTGAAGAAACGCACTCGCGCGCTACAACCTCTGCCCGCCGCTCGGGCGTCTGATGAGGGACGCAGGACGGTCGCTTAATCCCCGAAAACGAACGATCGCTCGTCAATTCCAAGGCAGGAGACTAGCAATGAAGAAACTATCGCTATCAGTCTGTTTGGCGTTTGCATTTTTCGTGGCCTCGGCCGCTGCGCAAATGGCGCCCGGCGGAAGCCAAGGCAGTCAGAGTTCATCCCCTAGCATGCAGCAGCCCAGTCAACAACAACCCGGTGGGATGAACCAACCTGAGAATTCCCCTTCGAGCGCCCAAACTGACCAAGGAACGGCCAATCAAAATCACAACAACAGCATGGGTGAGAAGAAGATCAAGGGCTGTGTTCAGTCCGAGGGCGGACAGTACATGCTCGAGACTAAAAAAGGGAAGACGGTATCTCTCACCGGGCAGGATGTCTCAGCTCATGTAGGCCATGAAGTTGAAGTGAAGGGTACGTGGGAAAAGGGAATGTCGGCAACCTCCTCAGGTAGCACTGGAGCGTCTGGCAGAACGCTCAACGTCACTGAAGTGAAGATGATTTCCGACACTTGCAGCGGCAAAGGAACGAGTCACTCCGGAAGCATGGATCACTCGTCGACAGGCACCGCGAATAGCGGCAACACAACAGGCAATAGCGGCAACTCAAGCAGCCAGCCACCGCAGTAGTTCAAAATCTAGCCTAAGAATGTAAAAGGCCCCGAAAGATTCGGGGCCTTATTTTTATGCCAAAAATATCCGATTTGAACCGGTTCTCCAGTTCGGAAGCTCCGGTCCAGACCGGTCCTAATAAACTCTTACGAAGCGAAATTGTACTCGGCTCTTAGACTCGCCCGCGGCGGGTCAAGCCCGTAATCAAGGTGATGACAAATACCACCAGGAAAATGAAGAACAGTAGTTTCGCTATTCCGGCCGCAGCCACCGCAACACCGCCGAAACCAAAAATTGCGGCGATGATCGCAACAATCAAAAATACCAACGCCCAATACAGCATGCTGCCTCCTCTTAGCCTCGTCTAGATACTTGCATCGTAGAAGAGCATATCTCCACCCCGGGAAATTGACGATCAGGCCGTCGCTGTACTTCAACCCCCGATTTGCTGTAGAGAATGCGGCTGAAATACTTTGTTTTGTTCAGATTGTGCATTTAAGGGGAGTTGCTCCTCAGGCGGCACGTCCTTCAGCCGGAGCGGAGAACCGGTTTGAAAGCTTTGCAATCTCCGCTCGCAGAGTACGAGCATTACGGATCGCATGCCCTCCGACGTCATTATTGAAATAGACATAGACATCGTTGAGCCGGTTCGCCCAGCTCTGAATCTTCACCGCCCATTTTTTCAGAGAATGATCGGGATAGTTCCCCGCGTAACGACCACTAGTTCCATGAAAACGAACATAAGCAAACTTTGCTGTCAGCTCATGGGCCCACTTAAGCAAATGCCAATCGTGGATGCAGAGCGCGACATTGTGTTGCTGCAGCAAGTCATAAACCTGATGCTCGTACCAGGTGTCGTCGCGAAATTCGATGACGTAGGAATGCTCCTGGGGTAGGAGCTCGAGGAATTCCCGTAATCTGCCCAGGTCAGCTTTCCACTTAGGCGGGAGTTGGAAAAGCACGGGCCCAAGGTGAGAACCTAAGTGGATGACGCGCGAAAAGAAGAGATTGATAGGGCCCTCGGCGTCTTTCAATTTTTTAATATGTGTAAGGAAACGACTGGCTTTTACCGCGAATAGAAAGCCGGAAGGAACGGTAGACGCCCAGTCCCTAAAAGTTTTTTCTTCGGGTAGCCGGTAGAAAGAGTTATTGATTTCGACGGTATGAAACTCTCGCGCGTACCAGGCCAGCATTTTCGCCGGCGGAAAGCGCGCCGGATAGAAATCCCCGAGCCAGTGCTTGTAGTGCCACCCCGAAGTTCCGACGTGAACTGTCGCCGATCCAATGCGCACGGGCCCGCCGCTTTGAGTCGAAGACAGTTCGCTCATTTCCACGTGCTATCTTCCCCTGTTTCGAGAAACGATGCGAGAGCTTCGCGTGCGCGCTGCCTTCCGAGCCGCCTGCGACCGACTAGAGGCGGTGTGACTTCTTGACGACTTGCGGGTCTGCCGAGATAAGGCGCGATGCGATGCTCCCGATCGGCGCTCGCGCTTGAGTGCCCCCTTAGTAGCGCGAGATCGCTTCGCCGAGGGCCTGCTACGCCTCGACCTATGGGTCCGAGTCGATTTCTCGGCCGACGCCGTTCCTTTCGGCGGCGCAGGCAGCTTCACTCCTGCCTTTCTGGCTTTAGATAACCCGATCGCAATCGCCTGCTTGGAGTTTCGCACCCCATGCTTCCCTTCACGCACGTGATGGATTTCCTCGCGAACAAATTCTCCCGCCTGCGTACTGGGCGATTTACCTTCTTTAGCGTCCTGTCTGGCGCGTTCGATAGTTTGTTGTTCGGGCATTTTTTCTCCTCGTCGAGAATTCTCCGCTGCTGCCAGTCTAGCCTCAGTTATCACCACGGCCAATCCGTAAGAAGCAGTAAGATGACTAAGCGTGCTCTATTCGGTAGAAGTAATCAGCAGAGTCAGATGCGAGAAATCTATGGGTTAAAGGCTTAAAGCGCACCAACCTGCCTTCATTGTGCGCCATCTAAGATTTCACTAGGTGCGGTGGAACCGTCCCCGGTCGCGCGACAGTGCCCGAATCTGTCACTGTGCGCCGGGGACGGCGCTTTGGTTGCACATTTCAGCGCCGTCTTTGTTCGCGGGTGTTATCGGCTTCCGGTCCGTTGATATGTCGGTGGATTTGGGGTGTCCATCTCACCGAGAGCCAGGTCCACAATGGCGTTCTTCGTTGAGTGCTCAAAGATTGAAGAGAAGACCAGTACTTTCTCCTGGGTTTCGGAATCAACATTGCCATCTTCAGCGTGCTGGGACACCTGCATACCTACAGCAACCCCGGCCCAGAACACCACTTCTTCCATGCTCATGGTCTGCCCGGGGCAGGGCGGAAGCTGACACAGCTTTTCCATTACTTCACGGACTTCATCAGGGCTGAAGTTGTCGATTTCATCGACAAAAGACATGACTTCCAAAATACGAGAAAACCCTTGCCAGTCTTGCCGATTCGCTGTGTCCAGTTTCATCATGACGGCTTGGTTAGTGTCCGATCGACACCAGCTCCGATCTTTGAGTAGAAACGATTACCACCGTGCAAACTGCCTACCTCCGAAATGTAACGGTCGCAGTCAATCCTCGCTATCCCCTTGATCTGTTATGAGTTGGTGTAGCATCCTGTAGAAACAGAGCAGAAGGACGGCGGGAATTCCATGTAGTAGGCAGCCTCGGCTGGCCAGCCTCAAGCTGCAGCGGAATCCAGCCGAGCGGTACCGAACTCAAACATTCGGAGCGACTGCATTCGGTAGGTAGTTTCGGCTCTTGCTCTCCAGTGCTGCTTGTACGCTTCTTCGCCACGGAGTAGGTCGAACTTATTCGCTCCTGCAAGAATCGCCTCTTCCATAACCGCAAACATCAGATATGTGCCGGGGCTCAGGGCCGCGAAAGCTGGATTGTAGCCTTGCAGGTAGCAGAACACCGTCGCCCCGTCAAACAGTGTGTAGATTATGGCAATCGTGTTCGCTGCCATTCGCAAACGATAGAGACGCAAGATGCCCGCATCAACCAACTGTGGCGCGGCTTTGTGATGAAATGCTTTGACTTTTTCATCTGTCAAAACCCCGGACTGTCTATCCATAAGCCAACGCAGAGCGTGCAGCCGAAACAAATCGTCCAGGAATTCCGGGAGAGTCTCTTGCGTCGCGATTTCTACAGTCGCGCCTCCCGCTTTTTGGATTCGCGAGTGGGCTTGACGTACATTGCCACGCTGCCGTTTTGAGAACTGCTGTAACAATTCGTGGCGGGTCTGCGGAAGCTGTATGCTCGAGCATTGATCATGCGCAGTCGCGAGTTTTGCAAACCCGGTGCGATGGAAGACGGAATTTGCGGGCAGATCGGTTAGATCCAGCACCGTCCAGATATCCAATTCTTGGATTGCACCAAAAATCGCGCGGATTACGTCGCATTCGGATTGAGGATCAACCAGCAGATCAAGATAATCAGAAATTCCTCCGGCCATAAAGGCAAGCACGCGTTCGTCGCCGCGATGATAAATCAGGAAAGGCGCAAGACCAACAAGCATGCTTCCCGATCGCACTTCGACCACTCGGATGCGCTCAGGTGAAAATGTCTCTACCCATGAAATTACCCATTCCGGACGCTGAAAAGGAGTCGCGCCAGGATAACGCCCATACAAGCCATGCCATTCATCCGCCATGACAAGCAATTGGTCGGTGTTAGTGAGAATGCGAGTTTTGAGTTCGCGGACCATGCTCTAAATCACTTCAAGTTGCGCGCCAGCTTCCGCTCCCATAGTTGTGAGATACAAATCCATATATTCGGCAAACATCCTCGCCGACGAAAATCTCCGCTCCGCTTCGTTCCGGCACACCTGCCGAGATATGGAATCACACTCCAGAATTGCATCCGCCATTTCCTCGTCGTCATTCACCAGAAAACCGGTTCGCCCGTGATCGAGGATGTCGCTGAGCGCTCCATTGGGAAATGCAACAACCGGAGTACCCGAAGCCAAGGCTTCCATCGCGACCAAAGAACTGGTTTCGGGCACAAGACTGGGGACCAGCAGGCAACGCGCGCCAGCCAGCAGATCTGCCTTACGGGCACCGCCTACGAGGCCTACGAATCGAATGCGCTCATTCAACCGGGGAAGAATCAGCGAGTCGAAGTAATCTCGATGCTCGCAATAATCGAATACTGATCCCGCAATAACTAGTCTCACGCCGGCGCGTTCCGCGGCATTTATGGCGAGGTGAAGACCTTTCTCCGGGCAGATGCGGGCAATCACGAGAGCGTAGTCTGACCTACGTTTTTGAGGGCGAAAATGTGAGAGATCAACTCCGTTTGGAATAACGGCGCTAATCCTCACGCCCGCGGGAGCAGTCCGCGCTTGCGATTCAGAAACCGCCACGAAAGTCACACATGAGCCGCGGAGCGCATCCGCCGCATACCAACTCAGTGGCAAGTGTAAGGAGACCACGATCGGAAGCTGACAGCTCGGCAAATAATCATAGAAGTCAAGGCCATGCATGTGAACGACATCGACTGAGAATTCATTCAGCACGCGATCGATGTGATGTTTGAATATCTTCCGCGCCTCGTGTTTTGCAGCGTCGTCCAGAGTGCCTCTTGGAATTTGCGCTGGAATCAGAAGGCCGTCGCAACGAGACCCTATGGGAGCAAGCACCAGAGACCTGTGGCCGTCACGCACAAGAGCTTCGTCGAGAGTTGCGAGCACCTGTTCCGCGCCGCCAGCAGTTTTTCGCGAGATGTGGGCCAGCGAATAACTCACGCTCAGCACGGTCAACGGCATGAGTGCTCCTGCAGGCCGGCTAGTGCTGAGGTCGCCAGTTCGCACCAACGCACTGCGGTCATGGGCCAGCCCATGCATTCGTACCAGAGCTTGCCCGAATGAGGTGGCTCACTGAAATTGTACTCGGGCGCGAATCGGAAGCGCTCGTGATCAATCGGGAAACTTTCGAGCACCAACCGCTGCGACGCATGGGCATCCATCATTCGCCGCTTGCGTTCGCGATCTTCATTCGATAACTCGAAACATACTTCGAACGAGGGGTCCGAATTCAAGAATTCTCCAGTCTCGCAGCGGCCGTCTCGCGCATGGTAAGAAGTCATCTCCATTAGAAGCGGCAAAATTCCGAATGACGAGATTGCGATTCTAGCGATAACCGCCGCGGAATCGTGGTCCGGATGTCCGCCCTCATAAGCGTGGGTGATTACAATTTCAGGACGCATCTCCGCAATCAATTTCGCGAGTTCCCCTGCCAGACTCCCGATTTCAAATGCGGCTTCCTGGTCTACACCCCCCAGCCAGAAGACACTCTGCCGGCAAACTCCGACATACGCCAATGCCTGACATGCCTCCTGTCGGCGAGTTTCAGCGTAGGCTTCGCGGGACCCACACAAACCCTTCGACCAGAATTGGGTATCTCGTGGCGCGCCGTCTGTAAGAAATGCAACGAATACTTGAGGAAAGCGGGAGAGCAGCACCGACGCGCCAATGGTCTCATCGTCCGGATGCGCGGCCAATACAAGGATTCGTAGCGACGAGTCCGGACGCGTGGTCTGCAGTTGTCGCGAAAGCTGATTCCAATTTTGGAGTCTGTCAGCTCGCCAATTCATGCTGTTCGGCCTGGCAGGAAAGAACCCGCAATGCCTCGCGATATCCATTCAATGTGCCTACATCTACGTAAACGTCGCCTCGCTTCACGCCAATGGCTTTGCCACCCTTCGCCAGATAGGCGTTGACCAGCGTGCCCAGGTATTCGTCCGAACGATCACGATCCAGCCACAATTGATGAAGCTCCGCCAGGTGTACACCGGTCAGCTTGAATGCGCCCCATACCCATTCTGACGCCGGCTTTCGGTTCTTAACCTGAATCTCTTCGACCAAGCCTTGGTGGTTGGTCACCACTGAGTCAAAGAGTTCCGGCCGCGATACCGGAAAAAGTAAAAACGAAAATTGGCGGTCGGGCAAAAATTGAAATCCATCGATTGGAAACCAGACGGTGTCAGGGAGCCCAACCATTATTTCGTCTTCCGGCCCTACGAAAGGCAACGCATTGAACAAAGCGTCGCATAAACCGTTGGGATTTTGTTGTACGGTGTAACAAATGGGAGCATTGCCGATGCGCGCGCCGAAGTAACGAACAATATCTGTCTTTTCAGGAGAGATAACGAAGCAAATGCGATTAATTCCAGCAGCAATCATGCGCTCGATGAGATATTCAGTGACGGCCCGAGGACGTTCAGTCGCGCCGTCCTGGCGGGTTCCAACCGGAAGCAGCTCTTTAGAAAATGCCAGCGGCTGTATGCGAGTACCACGACCAGCGGCCGGGATAATTCCCCAGCGTAAGCTCATGCTGCCGCCTCCACCAACTGTAGAAATTCACAACTGCGGTGACCAGCAGTGTGTGCGCTAAACACTTTTTCACGCGCAGCTTTTCCAATGCAGCGCAACTCTTCATCGCCTAGCTCAATTCCATTCACCACGTCGTCAGCGGACGATGCGACCAGTATCTCGCGGCCTGGCTCAAAGAACCCTGACAGACCTTCCCATGAATCACTGATCACCGGAGTTTCACAGGCTGCGGCCTCAAACAGCCGAGGAGACGGGCAGTATCCGAAAGCAGCCATGGCGCTGCGCGTCACATTCAGCGTGGCCTTTGACGAGCTATAAAACACAGGATGCTGCGGCGGCGAAACGTGCTCCACGAACCAGACGTTCTCGTTCCAAGGAAAATCGTCTGGATATTGCGCTCCGCCCAACATGAATTTCCGCTGCGGCAGGCGATGGGCTGGATCTAGAAAAAGAGCCTGCAGAGTATTTTGGCGATCGGCGGAGTACGTGCCTAAATAAGAAAGATCGGAGCAGTAGTGGCTGGAAGATGCGACCGGCTTATGGACATCCGGATCGACGCTCCCGTACAGGGGAGCCACCTTCTTCGCGCCTAACATCTCTTGCAATTCTTTCAAAGCCCGGCCCCCAACATAACTAAGCACCAAGTCAAAATCTCCTAACCCAGTGGAAGGGATGTAATCGACTGCACCGTGAGCGCGAAAATTCTGCAGGGTGACAGCGGTATCGAGATCATAGAAAATTTTCGCAGCCTTCGACTGCAACACGAGGTTACAGACAGCCAAAGCGTCGGGACAATAAGACGTCACAACCGCGACATCACTGTCGGCGATCGCGGACTTCGCCGACGAGTTCACTTCGGCCCACGAAGGATACAAAATCAATTTGTAAGATTGGGGACCTACCAGATCACGATTGTTGGCGTAGTACGAAACGTCGCGTTCGAAAAATGTGACGTCATGTTTCTGCCGAGCGAAGGCATTACACAGTCCGCGCCATAGTGTTGCGTGGCCATTCCCCCATGATGAGCTCACGGTCAAGCCAAATATCGCCAGCTTCATCGGCCAATCCCACAAACATGCAATGTTAGTTTCATAACGATAGGCGCCCGGACTCAAGGAATGGAATGTTTAACCACAACTTCGATGCTATGAGTACGAACAAAGCTGTATTTCAGAGTAGGTTCGACATTTTCTGTTTGAGCCTAGCGATTTGAGCTAAGGGCACGAAAAAGCGGGACATCTCACGTTTTCCAGCATGCATCAGAGTCTGTTCGGACGTGTAGTGATCTACGCGACGCAGCTCTGGTAAACGCTCATCATGCGCTGGATAATCTTCTGGTCTTTGTTGGCGCTCATTTCGTTTCCGGCTGCCGCCCAGACCAAATCCAGCAACCCACCACCCTCATATGAAGGCCAACGGGTGGGTTCGATCGATCTCACCGCAAATCCCCATCTCGATACCGAACCGTACCGGAAGCTCATCGTTCAAAAGCCCGGCGAACCATACTCGAACAAGAAGATTCAAGAGAGTATGGACGCGCTAAACCACAGCGGAGTCTTCAGCAAAGTGCAATTAAAAGTGCAAACGGACCCCGCCGGGCTCAAACTGACGTTCGTTCTCGAACCTGCTTATTACATTGGCATGTTGAAGTTTCCGGGTGGCACGAAGCACTTCTCTTACACTCGATTACTGCAAGTAGTCAATCTGCCAGACCAGACCGAATTTCAGCAGAGTCAGATCGCGACCGCTGAAACGGCTCTGACGAAATTCTTTCACGATTACGGCTTCTTTTCGATGACGGTGCACACGAAGGTGCAACTCGATGACGCCAACCGCCTGACTCACATTACATTTCAAATAAACCCCGGCAAGCACGCGCATATCGGAAAAGTGGAAATCCGTGGAGCAAGGCCTGAGGAAAATCGGAGGTTACAAGCAACGGTTCATTCGCTCCGCGCCCGGCTCACCGGGGCGCTGCTGAAACACGGAAAACCTTATTCGCTGCGGCGTATTCGAGCGGCGACTGTACTGATAGGAAAGAAGCTCGCCCAGCAGAACTATCCGGCCCACAAAATCGTTATCAGCCCCCCGGAGTATCACCCCGATACGAATCTGGCTGACGTGGCCATCGATGTGGACACCGGGCCGGTGATTGAGATCCGGGTTGTAGGCGCCAAACTTTCCTGGATTCCATTCCTGGGTAGCCGCGAAAAGAAAAAGCTGATTTCCATCTACGACGAAGAGTCAGTTGATCCCGATATCGTGGAAGAAAGCCGGCGCAATCTGCAGAACTATTTCGAGCGCAAAGGCTACTTCGAAGCTAAGGTCCATACCAATACTCAGCAGCAGAGCGACAGGACCATTCTCACTTTTCAGATCGATAAAGGGCGCAAGTATTCGGTTAAGGAAATTGCTTTCACTGGAAATCACCACCTCAGCAGCAGCGATCTCGCGGCCCAGGTTGATGTCAAGGAGGGAAAATGGATCATCAGCCACGGGACCTACAGCGAAAAGCTCACCAGCAAAAGTGCGAAGAATATCGAGAATTTTTATAAAGACAACGGCTTTGAGCAAGCGAAGGTCACGCCCCAAGCCGTGGTGCGAAATCAGGGAATCCGTATCACCTTCAATGTGACGGAAGGCGATCGCACAACCGTGGGCACGCTTCGAGTGGAGGGAAACAAAAGCATTCCCTTCGACCAGCTTCATCACGGGAAAGGGCAATTCGAATTACTCGAAGGCAAACCTTTTTCTCCGCGCAGGATGTCCGACGATCGCAATCAAATTGCCGCGAAATATCTCGATGCCGGATTCCTGAATTCTGAGGTGAAGACGACCGTGACCCGTCACCCTGATGATCCCCACGTAGTCGACGTAACCTATGCAATTACCGAGAATCAAAGGGTACGGATCAGCAACGTCGTGTACATGGGATGGGACCACACGCGACTGGCTCTGGTTAAAAAAAGCGCCAACCTCGTACCCGAGGAACCATTGAGCGAAGGCAAATTGCTGCAGGGAGAAAGCGACCTCTATGACCTCGGGATCTTCGATTGGTCAAGTATTGGCCCGCGGAGGCAGATTACCGATCAGACAGAAGAAGAAGCCTTGGTCAAAGTGCACGAAGCCAAGCGCAACTCGATGACTTACGGATTCGGTTTGCAGATTTCGCGGCGCGGCGGAAATGTGCCCACCGGAAGCGTCGCCGTTCCCGGCCTTCCAACCATTGGATTGCACGGGGCCAAAGTCCTGCCGAGCGAAGCGACTTTCGTCAGCCCACGGGGATCCATCGAATACCGCCGCCTCGATATGCGTGGATTAGGCGAGACTCTTGCGGTCTCGGTATTAGCGGAACGGCTCGATCAGCGGTTTATCTCAACTTATACCGATCCGCATTTCCGGCTTTCTAGCTGGCAGGCACTGACTAGTATCTCGGCCGAACGCACAACCGAGAATCCATTGTTCCAAGCGCGCCTTGCTGATGCCTCCGTGCAGTTTCAACGATTTCTAGACAGCAAGAAGACTCGGCTGCTTCAGCTTCGGTATGATTTCAATCACACCAAATTGAGTCAGCTGCTAGTTCCACAATTGGTGCTCCCGCCTGACCGCAATGTCCTGCTGTCCTATGTTTCGAGCACTTTGATTCAAGACACGCGCGACAAACCGCTGGACGCCCATAAAGGCGTGTATAGCACTCTGGATTTCCGGCTGGTACCTAGGGCCCTGGGCTCCAGCGCCAACTTTGCCCGGTTCTTCGGTCAATATGCCTTTTACAAGCCGCTTCCGGCGGGTTTGGTATTCGCAAACAGTTGGCGTCTTGGGCTGGCCGCCCCATATGGCAATCGTGACGTGCCCACCAGCCAACGTTTCTTCGCTGGAGGCGGCACCACTCTGCGCGGCTTCCCCACTGATGAAGCCGGGCCGGTGCGGTACGTCCCGTTTTGCCAAAAGGCGACCACTACCAATTGCCCACTGATTCCAATCCCGGTTGGCGGAAATCAGCTCTTTATTTTGAATTCCGAGCTGCGGTATCCGATCCCACTTATCAGCAATTTGGGTGGCGTGATCTTTTATGACGGCGGCAATGTCTATCGGCGGATCAATTTTCCAGAGTTCGTCAACAATTATTCGAACACAGTTGGGATCGGACTGAGATACAACACGCCCATTGGCCCACTGCGAGTCGATCTGGGACACAATCTAAATCCGGTCACTGGCATCAGCGCAACCCAATTCTTCATCACACTGGGTCAGGCGTTTTAGACCAAATATGTCGAATTGGCGAAAAATTGTCGGCTGGACAGCAGTTGTAATCGGCGCGTTAGTGCTGCTGGTAGTTGTCGCCGCAGTCGTGATTCTGAAAAATCCAGCTTTCCAGCGGTATCTTGTCGCGAAAATTGAGCAAAGTGCTCAGGAATCAACCGGCGCAAGGGTAGAAGTTCAAGGGCTTCAGATTCACCTCAAAACCCTCAGCGCAGATATTTATGGTCTGGTCGTTCACGGGACCGAGCCCGCTGGAGCGAAGCCGCTACTGGAGGTTCCACATGCGCACATAGGGCTGAAGATAATTTCAGTTCTGCGTCATAAAGTGAATTTGAGTGAGCTGCTTGTTGAACGTCCGGCAGTAAATCTGATCGTTGATAAACAAGGTCACAGCAATCTGCCGCAGCCGCCGCCATCGCAAAATAAGAACGGGAGCACAAACGTATTTGATCTTGCAGTAGGCCACGTGCTGCTCAGCGATGGTGTGATCAACGCCATTGATCGAAAGATTCCAGTTAATGCGAACCTGAGCCGCCTGCGGACGGAAATCACGTTCAGCCATTTAAAGAAACAATACAACGGCACGATTGGTTATCAGAGCGGATTGGTGCAGTACGAACACCTGAAGCCGTTTCCGCACAGCCTGCAGGCATCTTTCAGTGTCAGTCCATCCGAACTGGAACTGAAATCGATGGTTTTAAATCTCGGCGGATCGCAATTGCACATCGAGGCTAAGGTTCGCGACTACGGCAGCTCTCCGGTGGCGGATGGGCATTATGAGGTAGTGCTGCACACCCAAGATTTTGCTGGATTGTCGAGCGCCGATGCCTCAGGCGACGTGGCGATAAACGGCACCATGAATTACAAAGATGTGCCTGGCCAATCCGCGCTGAAAAACGCCAGGCTGTCAGGAAAAATTGGCAGCAACGGGCTGATGGTTTTCACGCCGAAAGCAGCAGTAAAAATTCAGAAGATCGTTGGCAAATACCAGTTGGCGGATGGCAACTTTGAAAGCGACGGCCTCGCGCTTGATTTGCTCGGTGGCAGGGTCACCGCAAATGGAAGGATCGATGGCGTGGACTCGACACAGCGTTCGCGCTTCCATTTGCAAGTAGCAGGCATTTCGTTGCAGGCATTGAAGTCGTCCATGCGAAACCTATCAAAGCAATCGGTGCCAGTCACTGGAACCTTGAATGCCAGCGCTGATGCCGCCTGGGAAGGCAGTCCCGCAAAACTGCGTGCCAAGTCAGCTATCATAATGCGCGGATCTCTCATCACCTCGCGGGGTTCACATTTTCCGTTGAATGCGGACCTGCATCTGGATTACGATGCCCCGCGGAATCTGCTCTCGATCGCATCCAGTTCTATACAACTCCCAGCCACGTCAATCCACGCGCAGGGGGAAGTTGGCGATCATTCAAACCTGACTGTGACCGCTAAAAGTAGCGATTTGCATCAACTGATGTTGCTGGCCTCGGCGATGCCGACCACCAAACAGGGGGCAACTCAGTCGAGTTCACCTGATATTCGGGGTGCGGGGACTCTCAATGCGGTGGTACGAGGAACTCTGCAGAATCCACAAATCACTGCGCAGATCTCCGCCAATAACCTGAGAGTGAATCACAGCGAGTGGAAGTCATTGCAACTGGCGTTGACTGCAAACCCATCGCAGTTTTCCATCCAGCGCGCATCCTTGGTGTCGGCGCAGCAAGGGCAATTGACATTAAATGCAACCGCAAGACTGAAGCATTGGTCTTATGTCTCTTCTGATCCGATTTCGGCTTCTCTCAAAATTCAACGCCTGCGCATGGCAGAACTAGAGCAGATCGCGAATGTCCAATATCCAGTCGAAGGAGAACTCTCCGGGAATATCGCACTACGAGGCTCAGAGCTTAATCCGCAGGGTCAGGGAAAGCTTCAAATCAACAAAGCAAAAATTTCCGATGAGCCGCTAAACAATCTTTCAGCACAGTTTCAAGCCGCTGGGGGAACCATTCACACAAACCTGGTCGTAGGAGCGGCAACCGCAAACATAAACTTCACCCCGAAGACAAAAGCGTATCAATTCAAACTACAGACTTCCAAGATTGACCTCAGTAAGAGCCATACGGTGCAGGCAAAAAATCTCCCGCTCAAGGGAGTGGTAACAATTTCTGCAAATGGCGCCGGGACAGTTGATAACCCACAACTCGCGGCTTCGGTACAGGTTGACCAACTGCAACTGCACGACACGAATTTCAGCCGGGTGGAGGCCAATCTGAACGTTGCCAATCACCTGGCGAAGCTGGCATTGAACTCTGGGGTTGGCGGGGCCATGCTGCACGGCAGTGCCACGGTGCACCTTAGTCCCGGTTATTACACCGAAGCCTCGCTCGATACCAGTAAATTCGACGTCGATCCGTTCCTTGCGATGTACATGCCATCACGCCCCGCGGGATTGCGCGGGGAAACCGAACTGCACATTACAGTTCGCGGACCGGCCACTGATCGAGCCAAGCTGGAAGCGCACCTGACAGTGCCCGTCCTGAGCGCCAGTTACCAATCGCTGCAAGTTGCTGCGGCGGCGCCTATTCATGTGGACTACGCAAACGCTGTGCTGAACATATCTCCCGCGACTATCAAAGGAACGGATACTTCTTTGCAGTTTCAAGGCAGAATTCCAATTGACAAGCCGGAGGCGATGTCAGTTTCCGCCCGCGGCTCCGTCGATCTTCGACTAATTCAGTTGTTGCAGCCTGATGTCCAAAGCGGGGGCACTATCGCCCTCGATGTAACCGCTAAGGGCACGTTAAAAAAACCGGGCGTAAATGGCCAAATAAGACTCCAGAATGCCTCGTTTTCAACCGAGCAAATGCCACTTGGCGTGCAGGAGTTGAACGCAACTATGCAAATCAGCGACACCGGTGTGCAGATCACCAACGGCTCCGGCAAACTCGGGGGCGGGCCAGTTACGCTTAGCGGTTCGATCATTTACCGTCCACAGGTGCAAATGAACGTCGCACTCTCTGCCAACTCGGTTCGGCTGCGCTATCCGGAGGGCATGAGAACCGTTTTCGGCGCGGACCTGACTCTAACCGGCAATCAACAGGCTTCTCTTTTACAGGGGCGAGTGTTGATTGACTCTCTGTCATTCACCTCTGACTTTGACCTCTCTTCGTTTATGGCACAGTTCACCGGGACCAGCGCACCTCCGACCGGACAAAGCTTGGCGGATAACTTGAAACTGCAAATCGCGGTCCAATCCACCAGTCAACTGAACGCCGGAACTGCGCAGCTGGGGATTGAAGGAAGCGCCAACCTGAAGGTGATCGGCACCGCATCGAACCCGGTGGTCATCGGGCGCGCGGACCTGACTTCGGGAGATATTTTCTTCGCCAAAAATCAGTACCATCTCGAGCGCGGATTGATAACTTTCGCCAACCCGAATCAGACTGAGCCGGTCCTGAACATGCTGATCAGCACCACGATTAATCAGTACAGCCTGAGCATCACGATTCGGGGTCCCATCCAGAAATTGCAGACCAATTATGTATCTGATCCGCCGCTGCCGCCGATTGACATTATTAATTTGATCGCCCGCGGCCAGACCACAACCGAAGGAGCCCCGGCGAATTTTGGCGCTAGTGAAGTATTGGCGGCGGGATTGGGGCAAGTGAGCAACCAAGTGACGAAGCTGACCGGAATCGCGGGACTGCAGATTGATCCACTGATCGGGGGAGACAATGCTAATCCTTCTGCCCGCGTCGGAATTCAGAAGCGGGTCACCAAAAATTTTACCTTTACCTTCTCGACCGACGTTACCCAGCCGCAAAGTGAAATCGTTCAAGGGGAATACCAGTTGAACAAGCGCTGGTCGGTAAGTGTAGTGCGAGATCAAAGCGGGGGGTTTTCGATGGATGGCCGGTTCCACACAAATTTCTAGCGACGCCGCTTCACCTATATTAGTCACGGGCTCGTCAACGCGCCCCGACGAACGCGCGAAGTCCGATCTCTGGATTTTTCGCGACGGATGCCGCGAGGTATCAGGACGTACTGTAGTGCGCGACCTGACAAAAAGGCTTGCCTCTCAGACTTCGCTCATTGATGCCTTGATAGAGGCAGGCGAGTTGGAAGCGGCCCTGGCGGATCTGAACGCGCCCGGAGCTTCTGCGGCGGCTGCCCTCACTGACACTCTGGCTCTCCGTCTGTTCGGCGGAATTCAGGTTGAGCAAGCGGAACTTGAGCGGCGGGCGGCACGTATTGAGGTTCCGCAAACAATCAGCATCTCTGCGCCTGAGGGCTTCGCCTATTACGCGCTGCATCCTTCCGACTATGCCCGCGTAGTGAAACAAATTGCCTCGGCATCAAAAAACTTTGCGGTGATTGGCATACGGAGCATAGGCACCACGCTCAGCGCGGTGACCGCTGCGGCATTGAACGCTGAGGGCCGACCCGCAGAGAGGATCACCGTAAGGCCTACGGGGCATCCTTATGCACGTACCGTCCAGTTTTCTCCGGAGCATGAACGCTGGATTTTGGCACAGTCGGCGCGATCAGCAGATTTTTTAGTGGTCGACGAAGGGCCGGGCCGGAGCGGATCGACGTTTCTCTCCGTGGCTGAGGCACTGATGCGGATGAAAGTGCCGCAAGCATGCATCACCGCTGTCGGCAGCCGCGAATTTGATCCGGAAGATTTGTGCGCCGAGGATGCTGCCACGCGATGGCGCTCTGTAGGTTTCACATCTACGGCGTCGTCAATTGACAGCCGTTTTCAGAGTTTTCCTTATCTCGGCGGCGGCGACTGGAGAATGCATTCATTCGATAACGAGGAAGACTGGCCGGAGAGCTGGACGCAAATGGAGCGGATCAAGTTTCTTTCGCCGGACCGCCGTCAATTTTTCAAGTTCGAAGGAATGGGGCCGCGCGGTATCGAAGTGCGCGAGCGCGCTTTTATTCTCGCCGAAAACGGCTTCTCGCCTTCTGTTTCTGACGCAGGAGATGGATTCCTCTGCTATCAGAGCATTGAGGGACGCAAACTTCGTAAACAAGATGTGCGCGCTTCCGTGCTGGAGCGAATCGCACAATACTGCTCGTTTCGCGTTTCTAACTTCACTTACGCCTCGCCTTTTAACTCAGAGCTCGCAAACATGCTCAAGTTCAATGTACAACAGGAATTCGGACGTGAAGTCAGATTTGACCCAGAGCTGCTCGGCAGCACAAGTCCAGTTTTGGTTGACGGCCGCATGCAGCCGTTTGAATGGATTGCCTCGCCCCAGGGTGAGTTGCTGAAAACTGACGCGATCAGCCACGGTGATAATCACTTCTTCCCGGGCCCGTGTGACATCACATGGGACTTGGCGGGAGCAATCGTCGAATGGGACCTATCTGTCGCAGCAGCTGAGTTTCTCCTACGAAGGTTCAAGCAACTCTCAAGCATTGATGTGACGCAAAAGCTCGACGCGTATATGCTGGCATATTGCGTATTTCGACTGGGATTTTGCAAAATGGCTGCATCCACGGTTTTGGGATCTCCAGAGGAATCACGGCTGGAAATTGCATATCGTTGGTATCGTTCCAAGGCGGCAAAGCTGCTCGATGCGGTAACCGAGCATGGGAATTTTTCTCGCGCGACGGTTGCAACCTGAGCAGAATTTTGCGTAGAAACAATGTATGCTAACTTGTTCACATTCGGTTAACACATGACTAGCACAGCAGCACAATCGAATCCGATACGAATTCTAGTGGCAGACGATCACGAGGTAATGCGCCTAGGGATTCGTAACTTGCTGGAGTCGGTCCCCAATTGGACTGTTTCAGATGAAGCAGGAACCGGGCGGGAAGCCGTTGACCTGGCGCTTCAGTCTTCCCCCGATATCATCATTATGGACATTACGATGCCCGAGATGAATGGCTTCGAAGCTGCCTCGGAGATTGCTCAACGCCGTCCAGATATTCCAGTCATCATGTTTTCGCTTCATCTTTCAGAAGACATCGTGGCGCGCTTCAAGACCGGGCCGATCCGAGGAGCAGTTTCAAAAAGCGAAGCCGCCCGCGATCTGCTCGACGCTGTACGCTCGGTACTCAGCGGCGGCACCTTCTTCCCGCGGCAGAATGCTCCGGCCACCCCCTAGGATTTCCCTTCCAATTTCACTTAGGATTTTCCGCATCTTTGACGAACGTAATACATACTTAACCTGATTTTATCGGCCCGGTATTTCGTGCGATAAACACAGAGTCAGTTAATTCAGCAAGGCTCTTTTATGACTTCCCATTGCGCGAATCCAGATTGTGCGGTTCCCCTCAGGTCGCTAAGGGACGGTCGCCTATATCAATTTGAAGTGCGTCCGCAGTCGCCGAAAGAACCCGCCAAATCCTCACGTAGTCTTTCCCACTTCTGGTTGTGCGGAGAATGCTCGTCGAAACTCACCTTGATTTTCGATCAACTCAAAGCGGTTGTCGTGAAACCTAGCGTCGCCGCCTGATTATCAACCTTACGGCAAAACCCTCAACAAATTAGTAATTTGGTTAAGATGCGAATACGTGTGGTGCCACCACGAGGTGTCGAGCTTAGAAACTGATATTTGAGACGGGAAACAGAAAGAAATTTAGGGAGGTGGCAGGCGCTAGTACAAAGGGGAGGTACGACCAACGCCTGCCTTCCGTCTCCTTCGCGTTGGGGCTGAATGTATGTTTAATTGAGTAGCGAACCACATGGCTATCAGGTAAATACTGTATTTTTCACTTCGCAGGCATTGCTCTGAACAGGCAAAGCTTAGCCTAATGTTTGCATCAATTTACATTCAGCCATTTTTTGAATCGCCTTATTCATGGCAATCAAGGAACCTGCTTCCAGCCTCATCGCGTCGAGATCCTATCCTGATATTGGGGACTATGCTGTTATCGGCGATTGCCGTACGGCTGCACTGATCTCTAAGTATGGCTGCATAGATTGGCTCTGCTGGCCTCGCTTTGATTCACCTTCCATTTTTGCAGCGCTTCTCGACCGCGAACGTGGAGGATATTGGAAAATCGCTCCTGCTGGGCCTTCTTCTGTCCAGCGCGAATACCTTGAAGGCTCTAACGTTCTCCAAACAAGATTTCAAACCTCCTCCGGCACCGCTGCGCTACTCGACCTGATGCCGGTCAGAGACACAACCCAGGCCGTCATGGTTCCTGACCATGAGATTATTCGCCAAATTGCCTGCACTACCGGCGAGGTGGAGATCGAAATTGACCTTGTGCCGCGAGGTGATTATGGGGAAAGAATTCCTCCGATTCGCGATTTCGGCAAGTTGGGCATGCGAATCGAGAATGGCCACGGAGTGTACTGGCTGCGCAGCCCCATTTCGCTGAGGATCAAAGATTCGGCGGTGTGCGGGAAGGCCAGCTTGACTGCCGGGGAAACCCTGATTTTTTCCTTCAGCTACACGGAAAATGGGCCCGCGGTGCTGCCCCTGCTGGAACAAGTCCCGCGGCGCGTCGAGACCTGCACGAAGTGGTGGCAGGGCTGGACTGCGCAAGGCCAGTATGACGGCGACTTCCGCGATGAGGTCATGCGCAGCGCGCTCGCGCTGAAGCTGATGATTTTTGCTCCTTCGGGCGCTATCGTCGCCGCTCCCACTACCTCCCTTCCCGAACGTATTGGCGGCGACCTTAATTGGGACTATCGCTACTGCTGGCTGCGGGATGCGTCGCTTACGATCCGCACGCTGATTGAGCTTGGGTTTTGGGTGGAGGCGACCACTTTTTTGGACTGGTTGTTGCACGCGACCCGGCTCACTCAACCTGAATTGAGAATTATTTACACCCTTTATGGAAATCGTCCACCCAAAGAGCGGGAGTCCAAAATTCTCAGAGGATATCGCGGCTCCGGGCCGGTGCGCATCGGCAACGCTGCTCGCGATCAAGTGCAGCTTGATGTTTACGGAGAGGTCGTGGATGCCGCCGCCCAGTTCGCATTTCACGGTGGTGAGCTGGATCGCGAGATGCAAAAGGTGTTGGTCGGCTTTGGAGACTATGTGGTCAAGCATTGGGACGCACCTGACCAGGGAATATGGGAGCCTCGCACCGAACCACGGAATCATACTCATTCGCGGCTGCTCTGCTGGACTGCGCTCGATCGGCTCATCACACTCCATGAAAAAGGAAAGCTAAAACACATACCGCTCGACCAATACAAAAAGCAGGCCGAAGCCATCCGCCAGCAAATTCAGCAACGCGCATGGAATCAAAAATTGCAGAGCTATGTAAGCGAACTGGACGGAGAGAAAGTAGATTCCAGCCTGCTGCTACTCTCGTGGTACGGCTTTGAAAAACCCGATGGACCCAGAATGCACGCCACTTACCGCAGATTACGCGAACGTTTGAGTACACCGGAAGGACTGCTCTATCGCTCAGAAGATCTGCCATCGGAGGGCACATTCGCGATTTGCAGTTTTTGGGAGGCCGAGTATCTCGCGCTCGGAGGTGGTACAACTCAACAGACCCGCGATCTGATGAAGACGCTCACCAAACATCGAAATGATCTGGGACTTTACGGCGAAGAGATCGATGGAAATACAGGCCAGGCGCTTGGCAATTTTCCACAAGCATTCACTCACGTCGGTTACATCGGCGCTGCGCTTTCGCTGATTCAACGTGAAAAAGGTGAACAGCAGTTGGGGCATAGGCCAGAAAGCGCGACCCCGCAATCATCGCATCCAAAGCAGGAAGCATGAACTGGGAAAGCTGGATTCTTTCGGGATTTATCGCTACGCTGGCGCTTTCCGCTCTACTGGCGGGCAGCCAAGGGATTCGCTTGACCCGCATGAACGTTCCCTACATGCTGGGCACAATCATCACTCCCGAACGCGAGCGCGCCAGACTGTACGGCTTTTTTGCCCATCTGCTGAACGGGTGGGTTTTCTCATTTTTTTACATTTACATCTTCGAAGCCCGCCATATGGTGAATTGGTGGTTCGGACTTCTGATCGGGCTGGCGCATGCTGTAGTGCTACTCACGGTTGGTATGTCGCTCCTCCCGAGTATTCACCCGCGGATGGCGAGCGAGCGGAAGGGGCCCACCGCGCGCCGACAACTCGAGCCGCCCGGATTTATGGCCCTCAATTACGGCTATCGAACCCCGATTTCAATTTTCTTTGCCCACGCGGCCTTTGGTGCGATACTTGGGTCGCTTTATCACTTGCACTAATACAACCGCACCCCACTAGGGTCCATCCGATGGTTAAGAACTCGAAAACGGAGAAGCGTCTATGAACCCATTGCGAGCAGTTGAGGCCTTGGGCCAGTCAATCTGGCTTGATTACATGCGGCGCGATTTGATAACGACCGGAAGACTTCAGCAAATGATCGATGAAGACGGGATCAGCGGGATAACCAGCAATCCCACAATCTTCGAAAAAGCGATTTCCGCTGGCAGCGATTATGATTCTGCGATTCAGAGAATTCTGAACGAATCGCCGGAGATTGGTTCCGCAACTCTGTTCGAGCACCTGGAAGTGGAAGACATCCGCATGGCGGCGGACGTTTTGCGGCCAACTTACGAACATACCGAAAGGACCGACGGTTTTGTCAGTATCGAGGTCAATCCGCACTTGGCGTACGACACCGACGCCAGCGTAGCCGAAGCACAGCGTCTTTGGAACGAAATTGATCGGCCCAACGTTATGGTAAAAATTCCCGCCACGATTGAAGGAATTCCGGCCATTGAGCAATTGATAGCCAATGGCATCAATGTGAACGTGACGTTAATGTTTTCCGTGAGCCAATACGATGACGTCTCGCGAGCTTACTTGAGAGGAATTGAGCGGACTCGCGATCCGGAGGAAGTCGCGTCGGTCGCATCGTTTTTTGTAAGCCGCGTCGATACCGCCGTGGACAAGGCTTTGGAGGACAGCGGGGCTCCGGAGGCGCTTGAACTGCGTGGAAAATCCGGCATAGCGAATGCCAGGCTCGCCTACTTTAGGTTCCGCGAAGTATTTTTCGGGAATGAAGTTAAGAAACTGGAAGGCAAGAAAGTCCGGGTGCAGCGGCCGCTGTGGGCGAGTACGAGCACAAAAAACAAATCCTACTCAGACGTGCTCTACATTGAAAGTCTGATAGGCAAAGACACCATCAACTCAGTTCCGCCCGAGACGTTGCAGGCCTTCCGCGACCACGGGCGCGCAACACTCGCCCTCCCGGGAGACGAGCGCGAGGCAGAAGAAGTGATTGGCAGACTACAAGCTATGGAGATCAATATGCGCTCGATAGGTATGGAACTGACCGAAGAGGGTGTGGAGAAGTTTGAGAAATCGTACGACAATCTGATCGCCTCGCTTGATCAAAAGAGAAGGATGCTGCAGCAAAAACCGGCAGCTTAGGCGAGACTGCCTGCCCGATTATCTGCATCTTACCTGCCGCGTCACGAAAATGGCGGCGCGGGTTTTTATCGTTTCCTCGCATGGGCCCGGATGAAGCCGAACGATGTCAATCCGGGCCACGCCATTCTAGGTCGAATAATCGGCGTTGATCTTCACGTATTCTTGCGTGAGGTCGGTGGTAAGGAACAGCAGCGAGGCTTTCCCGTTTCCCAGGCGAATACTGACTTCGCTTTCCGCCTTGGACAGCTCCTGGTGTGCAGACTTTTCATCGAACACACACGCGGCGCCGCGCCGGCACACAGTTTGTTTGCCGATCAAGATTGCGATCTTCTCCGGATGAACCGCAACCCCGGACCTTCCCACGGCTGCGAGGATTCTGCCCCAGTTAGGATCGGCTCCCGCCCATGCCGTCTTTACTAAAAGTGAATGCGATATCGCTCGGGCAATCTGTAAAGCTTCGGCGCGATTCCTTGCCTCTTCGATACGCAATCGGACTACATGCTGAACGCCCTCGCCGTCGGCAACGATCTGTTCCGCGAGCGAGCGGCACACTTCCAGCAGGGCGCGATCAAATTCTTTGCCCACTGATTTGTATTGAATTCCGCTCGCGCCTGAAGCCAGCAGCAACACTGTGTCATTAGTCGAGGTATCGCCATCGATCGAAATTGCGTTGAAGCTTTCGTCACAAGCCTTGCGGAGCGCCGTTTTCAGTTCCGCTGGCTTTGCCGCGACATCCGTCAGCAAGTAAACCAGCATAGTCGCCATTTGCGGGTGAATCATGCCCGCGCCTTTGGCTACTCCGGTTATTGCGCCGCGCCCGGAGCGTAAAGGAACAGTGGCGAGTTTGGGCTTTGAATCGGTCGTCAGAATGGCTTCGGCGAATTTGTGAAGATGTTCCAGCGTCGATCCCGCACTCGAAATCAGCGACTTCAGTTGCAAGGTGATTTTATCGACGGGCAGCGGCACGCCTATGATTCCTGTCGAGGAAGGGAAAACCTGTTCGGTTCTCAGATTCAGCATACGCGCGGTCTCGGCACAGACCTTCCTGCAATTACGAAGCCCCGGCAACCCAGTAGCGCAATTTGCATTTCCGGAATTTACTATGACAGCCTGAACACGGCCTTTGCTTTTCACGAGCGCGGTCCGTCCCACTTGGACCGGCGCGGCTGATACAAGGTTGCGGGTAAAAAGCGCGGCCGCGGAGCTTTTGGGCTCAGCAATCATCAGGCCTAGGTCGGGCTTTCCGCTAAGCTTAATGCCGGCCCGAATCGCCGCAAGTTTAAATCCCTTGGGAAGAAAGACCAGGCCAGATGGGATCATACCTGCAGTTTCACCAGGAAATTTGCGGGCTCGGGAAGGATCGCGAATCTTGGGAGCTCACCTTTTACCATCGCGACCTCGTCGCAACAATGGTAGCGAGGACAGACGCAACAGTCTTTGTTGATTTTGTCCGGCAGGTCTTCGCGTTGAGCGACGTCAAAGCCAAGTTTCGCAAAGAATTGCGGGCTGCGCGTGAAAAGGCAAATGCAACTGACTTGATGCTTGCGGGCTTCTGACATGAGCGATTGCACCAGCAACTCGCCTCCGCCGCGCTTCTGATAATTCTTTTCGACCGTGATCGACCGGATTTCGGCCAGATGCGTGCCGTACAAATGCAGGGCGCCGCAGCCGATCACTTGTCCGGCCTCTTCGAGCACTATGAAATCGCGTACGTTTTCGCAGAGTTCGGCCAGTGTGCGCGGCAGAAGCGTGCCGTCCGTGGAGTATGACCCGATGAGCTCGTGAATGCGTTCGGCATCGGGCAGGACGGCTTCACGCGTGTGCATGGGCCTCCTCGTGAACGGAACCTAGTTTCTTTCTCGCAGCCGCAAGGGCTTCGCCGACTCTCGCCGGCGCAGTGCCACCAGACACATCGTGGATGGCGAGAACGTTTTCGAGTTTCACAAATTGAAAAAAGTCATCTTCGAAATGAGAATCAATGTTCTGCAGCTCATTGAGTGGAAGCTGTTCGAGTTCGCATTGCTGGTCCAGCGCGAGGCGTACCGCCTTTCCGATCTGCTCATGCGCAATTCGAAAAGGGACGCCCTTGCGTGTGAGATAAGTAGCTGCGGCAAAGGCATTCATGTGGCCGGTTGAAGCAGCGCTCTGCATGCGCTCGAAATTGATTTCCACTGCGCTCATCCATCCCGTCACCAACGGCAACAACAGCGCGATAGTTTCGGTAGCGTGAAACAGTGGCTCCTGGGTTTCCTGCAGGTCTTTGGCGTATGCGAGCGGCAGGCCTTTAGTAGTGATCATCAGGGCGCTGGCATCTCCGATGACGCGCCCCGCCTTCGCGCGAGTGAGTTCCAGCAAGTCGCCATTAATTTTTTGCGGCATAGCGCTGCTGCCGGTCGAGTAGGCCTCCGGCAAATGCACGAAGCCATATTCCTGGGATGAAAACAACAGCATCTCCTCAGCCCAGCGGCTCAGATGCAAAGCCAGCAGCGAGAACGCATTTACAACTTCGAGAACGAAATCGCGATCGCTGGTGGCATCGACGCTGTTTGCGGTCGGGGAGTCGAATCCCAGCTCATTTGACATCAATTCGCGATCCAGCGGCAGAGTAGAACCCGCGACAGCTGCCGATCCCAATGGGCACAAGTTGGTGCGCTTCCGGCAATCAGACAAACGATCGCGATCGCGGAACAGCATTTCGGCATACGCCAGTAACCAGTGAGCGACCAGCACCGGCTCGGCGCGTTGCATGTGCGTATACGCCGGCATCGCGGCTTGCCCGGCCTGCTCCGCGCGATCAAGAAATATTGAAATTACTTTTGCGAGCGCTTCATTGATTTCGTCACAGGCGGCGCGCACATAAATCCGCAGGTCGGTCGCGATCTGTTCATTGCGGCTGCGCCCGCTGTGGAGTTTGTATCCGGCGTCTCCAATCAACTCAACGAGCTTCTTCTCGACGAAGTGATGTACATCTTCTGCTTCCTCATCGTTCACGAATTCTGCAGACTCTGCCGCCTGATCTGCAATCTGCTCCAGCCCGCGCACTACTGACTCCAACTCCTCTGCCGAGAGCAGCCCCGCCTGCCCTAGCGCTCGAGCATGCGCGGCGCTCGCTTCGAGTTCGCATTCGAGCAATCGGCAGTCAAACTCGAAAGATCGCTGCCATTGCTCAAAGGCGGGGTCAAGTGGCGCGCGAAATCGGCCCGACCACATCTTCATCGCACGACCTCCTCCGCTTTCCTCGGCGAACTCTGAGGTTTCCCGGCATTCTCTGCGGTCAAAGGCTTTTGCCTTTCTCCGCGGCTCAATGCGCGCGACCGCGACGGCAACCCAAGGATGCGGATGAAACCGGCGGCATCTTTTTGATCGTAGCTCTCGCCCATCGTGAAGGACGAAAGATCGGTCCGATAAAGCGAGTACTCTGACTTCCGGCTCAGGACGGAAACATTTCCCTTGTAAAGCGACAGCGTGACCGTGCCCGTAACTTCCTGCTGTGTGCTTTCAACGAATGCGTCCAGCGCCTCGCGCAAGGGCGTGAACCACAGCCCGTAATAAACCAGCTCGGCATACTTAAGCGCAATGTGCTGCTTGAAATGCATGACATCGCGTTCGCAGCACAGCGCTTCAAGTTCGCGATGCGAGGCGATCAGTAAAGTTCCGCCCGGAGTTTCATAACATCCACGCGACTTGATTCCCACGAAACGGTTTTCGACGATGTCGACGCGCCCAACCGCATTTCTTCCACCGATTTCATTCAGCAACTCGACCAGCGAAACCGGATCGAGCCGCATGCCATTGACCCCAACCGGCACGCCTTTCTCAAATTCGATTTCGATTTTTTCCTGCCGGTCCGGCGCTTCCTGCGGCGATTTCGAAATCTGCCACGTGCTCTCGAATGGCGCGTTGGCAGCATCTTCGAGTTCGCCGCCTTCGTGACTGATATGCCACAGATTACGATCGCGGCTATGAATCTTTTCGCGGCTGGCTGCAACCTGTATTCCGTGGGCTTCAGCGTAATCAAGACAATCTTCGCGCGACTTCAAATTCCACTCGCGCCAAGGTGCGATTACTTTCAGCTCTGGAGCGAGCGCCTGATATGTCAGCTCAAAACGTACCTGGTCATTCCCCTTGCCGGTACATCCATGTGCAACAGCAGTTGCACCTTCGCGCAAAGCCACCTCTACCTGATGCTTGGCGATTACGGGACGAGCCATCGATGTTCCCAGCAAATACTTGTGCTCATACACCGCTCCCGCCTTCAAGGCCGGAAACACGTAACCGGTGAGGAATTCCTCACGCAGGTCTTCGACAACAACTTTGCTGGCGCCCGTTTTGTAAGCCTTGTCGACCACAGCTTCAATGTCCTCGCCTTGGCCGACGTCAGCGACCATTGCGATCACGTCATAGGCGTAGTTCTCCTTCAGCCATGGAATGATGATCGAAGTATCGAGGCCTCCGGAATATGCGAGTACAACTTTTTCAGGCATGAGCACTCCTTAAGGGTTGGCGGGATTTGCCGCCGATCAGCATCATCAATATTGCTTTTTGCACGTGCATACGATTCTCCGCCTGATCGAATACAACCGAACTTAGCGAGTCGATCACGGAATCGGTTACTTCTTCATTGCGATGCGCCGGCAGACAATGCATGAACACCACGTGCGGCGCAGCTTCCGACATCAACTTGTCGTTGACCTGATAAGGCGGGAAGATTCTCGCCCGCTCTTCGGTTTCGTGCTCGTGACCCATGCTGGTCCAGGCATCGGTGTAGATCGCATCGGCGCCTTTCACAGCGCGATGCGGATCGGTCATCAATTCGATGGTAGCACCGGTATTTTTCGCAATGTCGAGAGCATCGGAAAGAATCTGCGGTTTCGGACCGTAGTTCTTCGGCGTCGCTATGCGGATCTTCGATCCCAACAATGCCGCCGTCAGCAGTAGCGAGTTCATCACATTATTGCCATCGCCAACGTACGCTAGGCAAATCTTCTTTAAGTTTCCGAACTTCTCGTGCAGGGTGAAGTAATCGGCTAGCGCCTGGCACGGATGCTCGACCTCGCTGAGAGCGTTGATCACCGGCACACAAGCGAGTTCCGCCATCCCTTCTACGGTCTCGTGGGCAAAAGTGCGCAGCACAATTCCGCCGACCCAGCGCTCGAGATTATGCGCGATGTCGCTCAATGTTTCGCGCGCATCCAAACGCTCATGGCGCTGATCGACGAACGAGACTGATCCGCCCAGCCCGCAAATTCCGGCTTCAAAAGTCAACCGCGTACGCAGCGAAGGCTTTTCGAAAAACATAGCGATGTGTTTTCCCGCGAGGACGCTGCGAAAATCCTGCGGTCGCGATTTCATCCGCGTCGCCAGGTGGAATAGCGATTCCACTTCGATGGGCGATAAGTCGCGAATCGAGACCAGGTCTCTTCCCGGAATTGTCGTAATAGCCGGCTGCGGCGCTATGGGCGCGGCAAGTGTCTGGCTGCTCACTAGTGGCTCCTTTCGAACTGCCTGCGTTTTCCTTCGTGTACCTTTTTGTTCTTCGTGGTTCCTGATTTTGTTCTTGATTTCGCGAGCACGAGATCCAGCGCGTGCACCACCTCATCGACATGCTTTTTTTCGATAATGTATGGAGGCAGAAATCGCAACACAGTTTCATGAGTACGGTTAATGAGAATTCCTTTTGCGAGCAGCTCGCTGAGCACAACTTTCGCGCTTTCGCTGGAGTCGAGTTCCACCGCCAGCATTAATCCCATCCCCCGCACGTCTTTCACCGACGAGTACTTCGACTGAAGTTGCTTAAGCTCTCCAGTGAAATAGCTTTCCAACTTAATGATGTGCGGAAGCAAGCGATCGAGCTGGCGCAGGAATTCGATGGCGACGGCGCATGCCAGCGGACCGCCGCCGAATGTTGTGCCATGAAGACCAGGATGGATTCCGCTGGCCACACGATCGGTGGTCAGCAAGGCACCCAGTGGCAATCCCGCCGCCAGCGGTTTCGCTACAGTTACTACGTCGGGTTTGATCCCGTAATGCTGATAAGCAAAGTATTTCCCCGTGCGCCCAAGACCACTCTGAATCTCATCGAGCAGGAGTAGCGCGCCTGATTTTTGGGTCAGCTCACGCGCCAACTGCAGAAACTCAGGACTCACTGGCCGTATTCCGCCTTCGCCTTGAATTGTCTCGATACAAACCGCACAGACACTGCCATCGAATTGCCGTTTCAAATCTTCCAGATCATTAAACGCGACGAAATTCACTCCCGGCACAAGCGGCGTGAACGGATGGCGATATTTTTCCTGGCCGGTGGTGGCCAGCGATCCAAAAGTCCGCCCGTGAAAAGAGTTTTCCAGAGCCAGCAAACGCCACTTGGCTTTATGCCCATTGTTGTTGTTCACACGAGCATAGGCGCGGGCCAATTTCAATGCGCCTTCCCAGGCTTCAGTTCCGCTGTTACAGAAAAATGCGCGATCCAGCCCGGAGATTTTCACCAAGCGCTTCGCCAAATCCGCTTGGTATTCGTGATAGAAGAGATTCGATGTGTGAATCAGCTTCCCGGCCTGTTGCTTAAGCTCTCCAGTGAAATAGCTTTCCAACTTAATGATGTGCGGAAGCAAGC
>JBOGLH010000003.1:0-11259 GCA_050746025.1 Terriglobales bacterium
GTCTAAAATCTCCGCGCGCTTTTTTTGTCTCCGTCGATTGCGGCGAATGTATCGGGGCACGGCTTGAGGGGTGCCGCAAAGTTCTCTCTTTGTTTCTGATGGCACGGCTGAGAAGCCGTGCCCTTTACATACCGCGCGAAAGTTACTGCGAAGGCGCCGCGTTTACATCCACGCTATATCGCGCCACTCGGAAGTAGGCTGAGTTCCCATTCCGTCCGACCCGCACAACGACCTGATTAAGATGTCGGCTGTGCACCGACCTGTCAACCGCACAAATGCGTGGAACAGCATATCCGGCTCCCGCCAGCGTCCCCGCAAGCACGATCAGCGCGGCGATTCTAATCCCGATCCCATAACTCTCTTCTACCACCGCCGTCTGCGCAAACAAATCGCCGATGCGCTGCCGGATGCCTGAGCACCCGGCCACCAGCGCGCCCAAAATATAAAATCCAATGCCATCGACTACGCGTAACGCATTGCGCACCGCGCAGGACGAAAAAATGCCTCGCCCATCGCTTCCCACAACTCGAATCCCGACCAAAGCCTTGCCCAGCGTGGCCCCGCATGCCGCTTCAAACAGCCAGCCATAAAGAAAAAGGATGCTGGAGTTCAGCAGCACCGCCATAAGCACCGCCGCTGTCGTGAGCTGCAATTCCGTACCTTCAACCGCCCCCCATCGCATGAATGCCCACGCATCAACAATCGCGAACAGGCCGAAGAGCATCGCAGAATCAAGTACAAATGCGATAAACCGATCCCCCAGGCTGGCGAAGCGATACTCGCTTGAGCTCGGGGATCGGCCCGGTTTTGCAGATTTTGCAGCCACCGGAGTCGGCTCAACTACGCCCGATTCCTCAAGCAAATGCTGGCCCGCCGGAATCTCCTCGCCGCACCGGTCGCACTGCGCTGCGTAAGGGCTAAGTTGGCTCTGGCAATTAGGACACTGCATAGTTGAGGGGCCGCAATCGTTAGTGCAGCAAGCATATCGTGCTACCGGCCATTATTCTCATCACCGAAGGTCAGCATCATCCAGCCACTGGCCAACCGGGTAAGTAACCCGTTTCAGCTACCCGGGCCTCTGGCGTTTCGGGATTGCTTACTGACCGCTTACTGTTCGCGTTGAAACACCCAACCGAGAAGCTCAGGACCACGCTCCAGCACCGGCCGATGACGCCAACGCTCGTAGCTGATGTTCTCGCTGCGCTGCAGGTCCCGTTGAAAATCCTGCTCCAGGCGTTCGCATATGTCGCTTTCGCAAGCCGCGAGATTCACTTCATCGTTCAAGCCGAACGATCGGTTATCGAAATTGGTCGAGCCAACTACTGCCCAACGCCCGTCAATCAGCAGCACCTTGGCGTGAATCATCGATGGCTGATATTCATGAATGCTGGCGCCCGCTTTCAGCAATTTCCCGTACGCCAACCGGCTCGAATTACGGGTTAGCCAGATGTCGCTTTTCTTGCCGGGGACGAGAATCTTGACCTCAACTCCGCGGCGCACCGCCCGCACCAGTTCGTCTCTCATGCTTTTGTCCGGCAGAAAATAAGGAGTGATTATGTGAATGCTTTTCATGGCGGACGCGAGCAGGACTTGAAACAATATTCTGGATCGGGTTGCCCCGCCGCCAGAGGGCGTGCTGTTGATCACCAACATGGCACCTTCGCCATGCGCCGGACGGGTCGCAAAATACATCGGGTCCGTGAGCACCTCTCCACGGCTCTCCAGAAAGTTCTCCGCGAAGGTCGCCTGCAGGTGGGCTACCGCATCGCCTTCAACCCTGACCACCGTATCTCGCCAGGTCGGTTTTCGCGTGCTACCTTTCCACCACTGGTCGGCGATGCCTGCACCTCCGATAAATCCAATGCGCCCGTCAATTACGAGTACCTCGCGATGGGTCCGATTGTTAAGACGGGGAAGCTTGGACCACCTCGAACCGTTGTACCAGGCAACTTTTCCGCCCGCAGCCTCCAACTGAGAAAAAAACTTCTTGGGAGTGCGCGTATTCCCGATTGCGTCCAGGACCAGGTTGACCCTAACCCCCGCTCGCGCTCGCGTCTCCAGCGCTTGCACGAAGCGGTCGGCGATTTCCCCAGGATGAAAAATGTAGGCTTCCAAATTGATGCTGTGCTCGGCGGCAGAAATCGCCGCTAGTTCCTCTTCATAAAAGCAGGGGCCGTTTGTCAGTACCGTCAGCTTGGTATTGCGGTTGATCTTGGCATCAACCAGCGCCTCCAGCATGTGCAAGAAATCGTCCGAGTCATTCGCAGACTCAACGCCGGCTGAGACTCTGTAGCCTAGTCCTGGCCCAAACAGGCCGACAAAAACAAAAATGCCCAGAATCGCGATAGCCACGTATGCAAATACAAGAAACGTAGTGGAAACAATAGATTCCGCTAAGATTGGCGTCATCCCCTGGTCCTCGGCGAAGTTTAGATGTATGCGCCCGCAATAGGGTGCCCAGACGAGCGGTTTGTCGGACTCAGCCCGGAACAGAGTCCAAGGGGATCATTTTGAAAAAAGTTGTCCACCGCTCTTGACATCGCTTTCGCGTAACTGTATGGTTACACATTATGCGTCACCGTACGGTTACATATTCTCGCGATACCGCCTTTAGCGCTCTGGCCGATCCCACCCGCCGCGCTGTGCTCGATATGCTGCGGGCAGGGACACGTCCTGCCGGAGAGATTGCCCGCGCTTTTCCCATTTCGCGGCCGGCAATCTCCAAGCACCTGAAAATTCTGCGCCGCGCCCATTTAGTAGATGAGCATCGCCAGGGCCGCCACCGTTTTTATCAGCTCAATCCCGAGCCCCTCAAAACTGTTGATTCCTGGCTTGACGAGTATCGCCGCTTCTGGACCGCGAACCTCGAAAGCCTGAAATCGTTTGTCGAATCTGAATACGAAAAAGAAATGAATGCTGCACAAACTTCAAGCCCGAAGCCCCACTCAAGGAGAAAAGACTCATGAAACGCCCAACTCTAGCCGTAACCACATTCATGCTGCTCGCTGCTATGGCCGCCTTTGCCCAGTCCAACGGACAGAAATCCTTCGACACCATGAAATCCCTTACCGGCAATTGGGAAGGGAAGGACAGTCAGGGTGGTGCAGTCGAGGTTTCCAATCGCGTCACCGCCGGCGGCTCGGCCGTGGTGAGCGAAATTAAAACCACCATGCACGGAAAAGACGAAGACATGATTTCCATGATCAACATGGACGGCGATCGCGTATTGCTCACCCATTATTGCTCCGCCGGTAATCAACCGCGCATGCAGGCCACGCTTTCACCTGACGGCAAAATCATCACCTTCACCTTTGTCGATGCCACCAATCTCGCAACTCCCGAAGCCGGACACATGCAGAGCGTGACCTTTAATTTCATCGACGCGAATCATCACACTGAAGAATGGCGCTTCGCCGTCCAGGGAAAAGAAATGGTCGAGCGCTTCGATTTGCAGAGAAAGAGCTAGCAACAGATTTCGTGGGGACAGCCGCCCTCGGCTGTACCTGAACGGAGTCGAAGGGGCTGTCCCCTAGAAGGTTCAACCCAGTAATTGCAGGAAACAAACTTTATGCTTGCGACTTACCACGACGCTACATTTGAAGAAATAATTTCAATTCTCAAGGAGCCTGTTGTGTCGAATCCATTCTGCCATGTTGAACTCAACACTACTGACGTAAAGAAAGCCAAGGATTTTTACGGCAAACTTTTCAACTGGAAGCTCGAAGATCTGCCCGCACCCACGCCCGGCGGCGACTACACGATGATCGGCGTCGGAAAGGGAACTGGGGGCGGCATGATGGAGAATCCCATTCCGGGTGCACCGTCGTTCTGGCTTTCTTATGTTTTGGTCGATGACATTGAGGCTTCGACCAAGAAAGCCCAATCGCTTGGCGCTCAAATAATGAAAGACGTCACCCCGGTGGCGGACATGGGCTGGCTCAGCATCATCACCGACCCAACCGGCGCGCACCTGGGTCTTTGGAAACCAAACAAGAAGTAATTACCCAAAAACACGTGTGGGGCGGGCGCCCTCGCCCGCCAAGCATCGAGCTTTTCTTAAAGGTTTTCGTGAACAGATTTTCGTGGGGACAGCCGCCCTCGGCTGTCTCACCCAGAAAGGTAAAACTCAATGGCGACGCCCAGCATAACTCCCACATCGCGCATCACTCCCGACAACGATGTGCTGACTTTAGAACTTTTCATTACCGCGCCGCGCGAACGTATCTTCCAGGCGCTCACCGATCCAGCGCAAGCCGCTCGCTGGTGGGGCCGCAAAGACCAGTACTATTTCACCCACTTCAACATGGACGTTCGCCCCGGCGGCAAATGGTCCAGCAAAGGGACGTCGTCAAAGATGGGTGATATCGCTATCCACGGCGAATTCACGGAAGTTGATCCGCCGAGCCGCCTCGCCTATACCTGGAACTCAAACTGGATGCCTGCTCTCACCAAGGTCCTCTGGGAGCTCGACTCGCAGAGCAACGGCACGTTGGTGAAACTCACGCACAGCGGATTCGCCGGCGACATCAATCAGCTCGAGGGTCACAGCTGGGGCTGGACGCTGGTATTCACGTGGCTGCAAGCCTTCGCCGAAAACGGCGAAACCATCGAGAGCAACCGGAGCTGAAATGGCAACTGCAACTCTCACTCCCGATAAAGACGCTGTTCTGGCGGAGATCTTCATAGCAGCTCCGCCGTCTCGCGTCTTCGAGGCTATCGCCGATCCCAAACAGCGGGCGCAGTGGTGGGGAATCAAAGCGCCTTCAGGACCGGGGCCACACGAGGTCACTTCTTTCCAAGTAGTAGAAACCCAGTCAGACCTTCGCGTAGGTGGCAAATGGTCGAACGAAGGTGTTCGCGGAGACGGGCAGCGTTTCCATCTCGAAGGCGAATATCTTGAAATCGATCCCCCGCGCCTGCTTGTACACACGCGGATCGCCGATTTCGTCGGTCCTTTCACCACCGTCGTCCGCTGGGAGCTCGAGGCTCACGAAGTGCATGGCTTGCACGCCAGCGGGTCGCATAAAGTCGGTACCGGCACGCTGGTTCGCGTTCGCCACTCCGGGTTCGCCGGCCACGTTGATCAAGCCAAGAGTCACTATGCCGGCTGGTGCGCTTCGCTCGGCTGGCTGAAAGCCTTCATTGAAAAAGGCGAAACTTTTGAAACGAGGAAATGAATGGCCACTACAAGCGTCACTCCCGATAACGATATCGTCACTGTGGAAATTTTCATAGCTGCCCCGCCTGCGCGCGTCTTCGCAGCTATCACCGATCCGACCCAGACCGCAAAATGGTGGGGACAGAAAAATCTTTATCGTCTGACCGACGCACAGGGTGATGTCCGGCCCGGCGGAAAATGGTTCAGCGAAGGCCTTGGCAGTGACGGCAAGAAGTTTCGCGTGGAAGGGGAGTATCTCGAACTTGATCCGCCACGCCTGATGGTGCAAACCTGGAATCCCAGTTACTCGGATCTGCACAGCGTAGTGCGATGGGAACTTGAAGCGCGCGACGTTCACGGCCTTCAGCATCAGGGGCCGGGCCGCGTCGGAACCGGAACGCTGGTGAAAATTCGACACTCCGGATTCGCCGGCAACATCGCCGCCGCGCAAGGCCACAGCCAAGGCTGGATTCGCGTTTTAAGCTGGATGCAAGCCTTCGTCGAAAGAGGCGAAACAGTAGAGACCCGCACCTAAGTATGCGTCGGACACTCTTGGCCGGACAATAGGCTGCGGCAATGGCTGTGTGGGTCGGACATTCGTGTCCGACCTGCCTGCTGCGGCAATGCTCTAAGCCGCCCTCCACGTACGGTTCGCCGGACGCATCACATAAGAAACATAAAGCAGCGCCAGCAATATCAGCGGAAAGATTGCCTCAGCTTTCTGTCCCGCCGAATAATGGGCAACGCATGCGCAGATCCACGCGTAGGTGAATCCCGCATACGCCCATTCTTTCAATCTCACAAATCCGGGAACAAGCAGTGCGATTACACCCAGCGGTTTCACAATCCCCAAAATAATTCGCAGCTGTTGCGGATACCCAACGCCCGCAAATCCCTCCACCACCTTTGGACCGCCAGAAAGATAAGTGAACGCAGCAAAACACATCAGCGCAGCGATCACTCCCGTGCTCGCCCAATAAATTACTTTTCGTGCCATGATTGTGCTCTCCTCGATACTTAGAGTGAGCAGCCCATGGCTACGCTTCGCAAAATAACTCTGTGTGTGCTCTCTTAGTTCACCGTAAGCGACAACACGCTGCTGGTCCCGCCGCTCGAGCAACCGACATCACTCGTACCGCCGCTCGGAGTGACCACTTTCACGTTCACTTTTCCAGGACCAGAAATCACGCTGGTGGTGAGCATTACTTGTAACTGCTTGTCACTAGTGGCAGACGCAGCCAGGGTTTTGCCGCCGACCACAATTTCAGATGCCGGAACAAACTGGCTGCCATTCACGCTAAGCATCACGCCGTTTTGCACGTCAGCAAACGTCACCGTGCTTGGGGAAAGGGAAGCCACCAGCGGCGCCGGCCGCGCGCTACCGCAAAGCGGGTTCAGAGTGTTGTTACAACCGGCGAGAAGGGTGAGAGGGGCAAGTGCAACAATCCACAGACGAGAGAGCATGGCAGTACTCCTTTGGAAGGATCAACCTGCATCGACCTGAGTTGCAGAACCCCAGTAGCCAGAATTAGTTTCGTCTGTGAAAGAAAAAGTTTTGGGAGGACCTGCTTTGCGGTGAGGAGCGGTTGTATCAGGGCACGGCTTCAGCCGTGCCACCCAAAGAAAGCCGGACCGAACGCGACGTAGGAGCGACACTCCGCCTCTTGGGTGAGACAAATGGGCGTTGCTCGAAGTGGCGATCCGCCCAACAGCTCATCACTTGTCAATCATGTTCACGAGCAGATCGGCCACTTCTGTCACATCCTCAGGCGAATGCTGGACGAGCCATCGTTTGAGCTCCACCGCGTGCCGCCACCTTATCGTATGAACACCGGTGTTCCGAGAACCCGCAAAGATTTGGCTCAACACCAAAGCTGCATTGATGCGCCTAGACCAATTTTCTTCTCCCATTTTCGATTGTCCGCCCGAACATTGATTTCGTGTCCTTCGCGACCGCATAGCAAACTGTATCGGAATAAATCGTGTATGGCGCGGGCGCCTCGCCCCGATCTCAGGAAGAGCGACTCCGGTGCGGGGCGACCAGTGACTGATACATTAATCACAGCGCATGCCTTTCGGAACGAGCAATTTCGCTGTGAATGAGCCGCTCAGCGTTTTTCCATTCTTCAGCTCAATCTCGAAATTGCCAACAATTCCAGTCAGCCCTCGAGCGTGGAACAGTACTGATGAACTCCAGGAAAGACGCAAAATCTGTACCTTGCTACGGACCGAAGGTTCGCATTCACCTGATGAGCACTGTTCTCCTGGATACTGATACCACTTATCTCCGACTTGCCACCCCTGTTCAGGAATCCGCAGCAATAATTCACGGCTGAGCTTATGACCGTCAATCGAAGTGAGGTGTAGATGAGATTCGCCAGTCATGGGACATTGAGCGCGGATAAACCCCTTTGCGCCGGTGTCGATAGCAGACATCACTGGAGCTTGGAAAATGAGAATACGATTATGGTTACGCGCATGCTAGCACTCACCAATGTTCAAAACGCTTCCTTATTCACCACGTATGGCATCTTCTTCAGGTCCCCGCCGTAGTTCTTCTCCAGGACATCAATCAATCCCTGCACGCATCGTCCGGCCATCCCTCTATTTGGATCGGGCGATAGCCGGGTGATTTTCGCCGCACTCGCGAAGTGAGGCATCAGTCTGCAGCGGTCTTCAATCGCTGCGTCACGCAGCGGAGAATCCACCGGCAAAGGCTCTTTCTCGTAGACGTCCAATGCAGCGCCTGCGATCCAGTTTTCTTTGAGCGCCCGAGCCAAAGCGGCTTCATCGATTACCGGGCCGCGCGACGTATTCACCAGGAAGGCGTTCAGCTTCATCATGCGCAGGGTGCGCTCGTTGAATAAGTGGAATGTTGGCGTGTCGCTCTCGCCCTCACGCAACAGGGGCACGTGCACACTGACGAAATCCGCCAGCTTCAAGGCCTCAGCAAAGGGAACATATTTGATCGAGGTTGTTTCTCTCTGAATGCCTCGCGCATGGCGCAGGTCCATCATCTCCTGAATGCCTTTGATGTAGTCGTGATTTTCGTATGCCGGGTCATAACACAGAATATTCATGTCGAACCCGGCGCACTTCTTAATCATGGCGAGTCCGATCCGCCCCGTGCCGATGATGGCGATGGTCTTGCCGGTGACTTCGTCTCCCAAAAACGGAAAATATGGATGCCAGAATCCCCACTGGTTCTCCCGCGTCAGATGCTCCGCCGGCCACATTTTGCGCGCCAGGACTCCCAACATGAAGAAGGCGAACTCGGCCGTCGCCTCGGTGAGAACGTCGGCGGTGTGAGTAAACGGAACTTTGTATTTGTTCGCATCGGCGCGGTTGATATTGTCGAAGCCTACCGCCAACTGGGCCACAACCTTGAGCGACCCTTTGCCAGCCTCAAAAACTTCGGCATCGATCTGATCGCGAAGGGTGGTAATCAAGCCGTCGATACCCGAACCCACTTTTTCCAGAATCAAAGATTTCGGCGGCGCCTTAGGTTCAGCATAAACTTCGAGCTGGTATCCGCGCTCGCGCAGAATATTCAGCGCCGGTCCGATATCGCAAGTCGCAAAAACGCGGAAAGTATTTGTCATCGAAGAAATTAAAGCATTAGGAATACGGAGTTACACGAAGAAATATAGGATTACCGGAAAATTGATTCTATTTTCCTTCGTGTACCTTTGTGCCCTTTGTGGTCAACGAAGTTTAGCCGGAAAAACCCAGCGCGTCGCGCTACTCGAAAACTTCTTCTCCCAGAGCCCAAACACGACTGTCGGCCGCAAACAAAACAGCGGATCCTTTAACGCAATGAGATTCTCACCCATCTCGCCCAGTTTAAATTTGTACTTCTTCTCATACAGCGGAACGAATCTACGAATCGTATCGACGTTCCGCTCGGCTTCAACTACTCCTTCGACAATGACTGCCTTGGCCGCATCTTCCGTGCACATCGTACAACGGGGATTCTTCGCAATATTCCGGGCCTTCACCGTCTCGGCACCAGTGCTGAAGTAAATACGACCATCCATCCAGAGCGCCCAGACGACCATCACGTGCGGTCGTCCGTCCGGACGGGTGGTCGCGACCCAGAATTGCCGGCTTTTTTTAAGACGATCCTCAGCCCACTTCCACGGCAACAGGCCTTTCTTGCTCTTAGGCAATCCGTAACCGGGAATGTTGGGTCGTGTTGCTTTGGGGGATGTCTTGCGTGTTGTCATTGAATTGGCTAACTGATTCTGGTTGCGACCCAGCGCGCAATTCTTTCCAGCGCTCGGCTTAAATTGTCCATCGAGTTCGCAATGCTGAAGCGCAAATATCCTTCGCCGAACTGGCCGAAGGAAGTCCCTGAAAGGCAGGCCACGCCGGCTTCTTCCAGCAGGGCATCGGCAAGTGTTTTCGATTTCCAACCTGTCGCTGCGATGTTCGGGAAGACATAAAACGCGCCTTTCGGCATGCGACAAGAGAATCCCTTGATGCGATTCAATCCCGCAACAAACATATCCCGACGCCGCTGAAATTCTTCGCGCATGTGATCGACCGAGCTCTGATCACCACGCAGTGCTTCAATTCCTGCCACCTGGGAAAAACTTGCCGTGCAGGAATTCGAGTTGGTCATAAGCCGCGCAACCTGCGTCGCCAGGTCGGAGCGCATCACTCCGTATCCCATGCGCCAGCCGGTCATGGCATAAGTCTTCGAAAAGCCGTCGAGCAAAATAGTTCGGTGTTTAAATCCCGGCTCGGACATAATCGAATGATGACTGCCATCGAAGATCAGGCGGCTGTAAATCTCATCGGACAGAACGAAAATATTCCCATCGCCAATCGCCTGCGCGATCTGCTCGATGTCGCGTTTGTTCAGAACTCCGCCGGTCGGATTGTGTGGCGAATTGATAATGATGAGCCGGGTTCGATCGGTAATCAGCTTTTCCAACTCATGCACATCCAGCCGAAAATCACGTTCCTCGCGCAGCCGGATGGGAACTCCGTGTCCGCCGACATAGTTGATCATCGACTCGTAAATCGGAAAGCCGGGATTCGGGTAAATAACCTCGTCGCCTTCGTCGATCAACGCAAGAATAGAAAAGAAGATGATCGGTTTGCCGCCTGGGACCACGACCACTTCTTCAGGCTGCACTCGAACTCCGCGGCTACGGCTGACTTCGTCCGCGATGGTCTTGCGTAGATCGGGTAGACCGGCCGAGGGCCCATAGTGCGTCCAGCCGGCATTGAGCGCGCTCACCGCTGACTGGACGATATTTTCCGGCGTGTCGAAGTCGGGCTCGCCAATTTCCAGATGAATGATGTCTTTGCCCTGCTTTTCCAGTTCCCGCGCGCGGTTCAGGACTTCAAAGGCGGTCTCAGTCCCGAGCCGGGACATGCGCTTGGCTAACCGCAGTTCGAAGTGGACAGTATGGGACATGGGCAAAACGGGTTATTGTACTACCGTGGCTGCGGAAATCGGGCGGCGTTAGCTTGGGGTTTGCGTCAACTCAAGTTCTCAAAGATTGCCGCCGCGCCCATGCCGCCGCCCACACACATGGTAACTAAACCGTATTTCGCCTTTCGCCGCTTCATTTCGCGAATAATAGTGGCGGTCAATTTCGCCCCAGTGCACCCCAGCGGATGTCCCAGCGCAATCGCGCCACCACTAGGATTCACGCGCTCGGGATCGAGCCCGGATTCCTGAATCACTGCCAAGGATTGCGCGGCGAAGGCCTCATTCAGCTCGATGACGTCAATTTCCGATAACTTCAGGCCTGCCAGTTTTAGCGCTTTGGGAATTGCGTACACCGGCCCCAATCCCATTTCTTCGGGTTTGTAGCCCGCAGTTGCAAAGGCCACAAAACGCGCTAGCGGCCTGATTCCCAAAGCCCGCGCCCGTTCCGCCGATATAACCACAGCCGCCGCCGCGCCGTCTGACATTTGCGATGAATTGCCCGCAGTCACCGTGCCCTTCACGTGAAACGCGGGCTTGAGCGCCGCCAACGCTTCGAGAGAAGTGTCAGCTCGCGGGCCTTCATCAACTTTGAAAATGACTTCTTCCCGCTTCAGTTTCCCCTGGCCTTGTAGGGACAGCCGCCCCCGGCTGTCCG
>JBOGLH010000004.1:0-6324 GCA_050746025.1 Terriglobales bacterium
GCTCTGGATGGGCTGAACAAGCTATAGAAAATTAACAGGGGCGCCGGGTACTCCTCGATAAGCGAAGGCGTTGTCAAGAGCACACTTCTTCTGGGCGGTGCGAGTAGCACCGCTGTTTTGCCAGAGAAGGTTGCGGGCCAAGACGCTGGAAATCTCACGCTGAATCACTTTGCGGTGGACCGTCGCTCCACCAACCATCGATTCGACCACGTCATCGGCCATGATTCTTCTAGGCGAACATCCCGTCCGCTACGGGATGCGAGAGCGCCCAATCAATCCAACTTCTAGCTTGCGCCGACCAGGGGCACCCGCGGGCTGCTCTCGATGCGAACGATCTCTGGATACGCCATCTGGGTGCGCAGCATCCAGTAGAGTCGTACGGCTAACTTGCGCGCCGCCGCCATCTTGGCCACGCCTTTCGGCTTCTGATGGCAACGATGCAAATACTGTTTGCGAAATCCGGGATCGAAACGCCGGGCGCCCCATCCTTTCGCGTTCTTTGCGAAAGGGTGGGTACCACGGAAATGTGCAAAATAAAGGCCGCCTTTCGGCGGCCTTTTGTTTTTCCTGAAGGCTGACGGCTAAGAGCTAGTCTCCCGCCACCGGCTCTGCTACTTCCGGCTTCGTCTCCGGGGCAGATCCGCCGTTCGGTTTTCCCAAAGCGCCTAGCGGAATGAATCCATTTTCGGCGACTACGGGTTTTTCTTTCAGCACGACTTCACGGTACAGTGACGCCATCCGTGCGTTGTAAGCCGGATCGTTCTTCTGCTTCGCATCGCGCGCCCGCATTTTTTCTTCGCGTGCGTTCTTGGCAATGCCCAGTTTGTCAAGATCGCGCTGCTCTTCCTGCGTAACGATTCCGTCCCGCAGATAGAGCGAGTGCTCACTGGTTTCCATGCCCACGTTTTTGCCACCGGCGAAAATTTCATGGCGACCGTGCTCGTCATACCACTTGGTAAGTGTGGCCGTCATGTGCATCTTTTCGATAATGTTCCGCCAGCCCACCCCCGTGTTGTAGGCGCAGAATGAAATCTCGCCTTCCTGCGTGGCATACGGAATGATGCACTGTTCGGTGCGCCGGAAGTCGTAATTGAAAAGATCCTGGAACCACATGCCGGCGATGAACAGGAAGTTCCAGCGATCATTGCGCCGCTTCATCACATCGTCGATGCTGCGGTCCGGTCCAACTTTGCCGTAATCCTTGCCGGTCGCGTTGAAGTTCTTATCAAACTTCTTCAGCAGGTCCATCAGCTTGAAATGCTTCGGCGAATGGAACGGGTCGTAATTCTTCATCAAACACAGCGCCATGCCTACGATGGTCAGAAACTTCCCGCGCGACGCGTCGTTGACCTTGGCAATATCTTTGGCCAGCTGGTCGCCCTGCAGAAACGCCGTCACCGGAACCGCTTCCTTAGTTTCCTTGTCGATCATCACCGCCATCCCTGTCCCGCAATTCGGGTGACAGCCACATGACAACTGGCCCCAGTCGTTGTTTTTGTCTTCGACGTGCATCAGGTCGGCCCAGTCGCTGAAGGTGGACATGAAGCTGATCGGGAACCAGTCGCGGGCGGGTTCGCCGAGGCCGGTCTGGCCTTTTACGTCATGCGCAAGGTGCGAGAGCGTGTAGCGCTGCGCTTTGCGGCGATCGTCGGTGATAGCTTCGTCGCGTCCGGTAAAGCTGACCGGCTGGAATGACAGGAAGCCGATCTTCCTGGGATTGTCGAGCGCGAACTGAATGATGCGTCCGACCTGCTCGTTATTGATGCCGTTGACGATGGTCACGACCGGCACGATTTCGACGCCGGCGCGGTGCAGGTTGTCGATGGCCTTCAGTTTCACGTCAAACAAGTTGCCGACTTTGCGGTGCGCATTGGCAGCGTTGCCGATGCCGTCGAACTGCAGGTATGCGTAACGCATGCCAGCTTCGGCGGCCTGCTGCGCGAACTCAAAACTCTTGGCGAATTCAATTCCGTTGGTCGCAGCCTGAACCGAGTTGTATCCAACCTTGCGGGCATAGCGTACCGCGTCCAGGAAATAAGGCGACAGTGTCGGCTCGCCACCGGAGAACTGCACGCTCATCTGACGCCGCGGTTTAATGGTAATGGCGTTATCGAGCATGGTCTTAATTTCTTCCCACGTCAGCTCGTGCACGAAGCCGACCTGGTTCGCATCCATAAAGCAAGGGTCACACATCATATTGCAGCGGTTGGTTAGGTCGATGGTGAGCACCGAGCCGCGTCCGTACTTCACCGTGGACGAGCCGTGCTTGTGCAGCTTTTCGTCGTTGTGGGCGGCGATGTCGCGGCCCGGGAAGACGTCTTCGAGGTGCTTGGAGAACTCGGTGTCGATCGACATTACGTCTTCGAAGCGGCCGTGAATCGGGCACTCTTTCACCATCATGATCTTGCCGTCTACTTCCACGATAGTGGCTTTGATTTCGCCGACTTTTTCGTTCATCAGCACTTCATAAGGAAGGTGGCCGTCGAGAATCTGCTGGCGGATTTCGGGCACGCACTTGGGGCAGAGCGAATCGGTGGCGCGCGGCCATCCGAGCGGCGGCTTCGACTTCTGGTAGGACTTGAGCAACGGCTTGTCCGACCATTTCGGCGTTGGGGACGGGTTCGGCTTGATCCGGTTCAGCCGATCGAATAAAACCCAGGCTCCCTTAGCGCCAATCGTGACTGCCTTCTCTACGTATTTAACTGGCTTATGCATTACACGTGCCTCTCGATTCCTTGGAATGTGAAGCTGTCGTCGGCTCTCGGTCGTCGGTCTTCGGCCAAACCCTTTTCGGAGGCCTGAAGGATTTTGCCGGAGACTGACGACCAATGACCGATGACGGTTTTGTGTACTTCTATCCTATTGAGCTATTGGGGATAAGGCACGATTAAGACAATAAAAGGGGAAAAATCGGGGTTGAGCGGGTAAAACTCGCAGTGGGCGGAAGCTAAGTTATTGAAGTAACTAGGGTTGGTTCGGGAGCATCGCTCTGAGATCGTAGCCCCTTGTTTTGTGCAGCTACGACTGAGTGCCTGTTGCGTTTTTCGCAAGGGTGGGTTTTCCGAATCTTTCGCTCTGGTGATTGAAACTGGAACCATCGAGGTCCGTAATTCTCACCCTTCGACTGCGCTCAGGCAGGCTCTTAGCAAAAGCACAAAGAATAGGGCACCCACTTTGATGGTCATGCACAGAGGATCAAAAACCCGGCTACCCGCAGGGAATGGCACCTTGTGAAAGGGAAAAAGGCACGGTTTTAACCGTGCCTTACAGTGTGGACACTTTATCTGTGCTACGGAACCGCGACTTCTGCAGGAAGTACGCTAGCGCACTGCGAAGTAGGAACGCCTGCGAAATTCGAGCTTCCGGTTATCGGAATGTCCGACCCACACGAACCGAGCCACAGTAGAAAGACAAAAGGCGCAGCGATTAGCTGCGCCTTTTTTATTTAGCTTTTAGATATAGGATAGCAGTTTGGGAACGTCGCCATAGTTCGATGATCTCCCACTCAAGCCAAAATCTGGCTTGAATGGGCCACCCTGGAGATCTCGTTCACGTATCGATGGAATGCAAGGGCCCACGAAAAAGTCGAAGTGACAAATTGATGTCAAACACCTATCCAAATCGCGTGTACAGGCCGCCGGATGCAACGAATGCTCTGGAGCACAATCGCCATCGCCTCGCTGTTGCTCATCTCGGGTTGGTCAAAAGGAGGACAGCAAGTGCAATCTACGCAAAGTGAAAAATCGAAGCCGCCTGTCAAAGTGGAGCAGCGCGGACGCATCCTTGGAATCGGCGGTATCTTCTTTAAGTCCGCAAATCGTGACCAGATGCGCGAATGGTATTCGAAACATCTTGGACTGAGTGACAAAGACAGCGGCGCGATGCTTTCGTGGCGCGAACACGACGATCCGCAAAAGGAACAAGTTACAGTCTGGACAGTTTTTCCCGCCACCACTGACTATTTTGGTCCCACCCATCCGCAGTTCATGGTCAACTACATCGTTGATGATATGGATGCTTTGCTCGACCGCTTAAAAGAAGAGGGCGTAAAAATCGAACCCAAGCGAATGGATGAATCCTACGGCCGCTTTGCCTGGATCTATGACTCGGATGGAAACAAGATTGAGCTCTGGCAGCCGTCGCCAGAAAAGCCTTAAGCCTTGACTGCACTTACTTAATAAGTTTTTGGTGTAGCCCTTACGGTCCTTACAGTACGCCTTAGTGTCTACCGATCCTTAAGGACCTTAGAAAATCTGATTACACCGGCAGCAGCGCACAACCGCGCCCAATATCAGGCATCAATTTATATCGCTGATCGAGCACGCAACGTGCTGCTCAGGAATTTTTATGAGGTATTTTATGACAGCTATATTGAACCATCTGAATTTTCTCCGGATGTCGGGCCTCGCATTATTTGGTGCATGGATCCTGGCGTTCACTCCAGGTCTCGCTGAAGCGCAGACGCAGGCCTCTTGTCAGTTCAACACTTTCAATCGACAACTTTCTATCAACGGCCATACTCACGATCTGGTTCCGCTCGGTGTCAACGATTACAACACTGTAGTTGGTAACGACCAGGACGAGACGGGTTTTACGAACCGCGGTTTTACTCGTTGGTCAAACGGCAGCATCACCTATTACAGCCACGCGGGCATGGACACAGTTTTTACTGATCGCATCAATGACGGGACCGAGATTGGCGTGGCCGGAGGCGGACAGTCTGCCCTGGGAAGCATGACCGGCACGCCCTTTACCCTAAAAGGCTCGACCTACACTCCCTTGACGATAAGCATCGGCGGGAAAACTTATGACAAATTCACTGTATGGGGGAACAATCGCTGGAAAACGACCGTGGGTGCCTACCCAGACGCTTCGGATAACCCGCACGGCTTTAAGCGTTTCAGCAACGGGAACACGGTTGCGCTCGACTATCCCGGCAGCGCCGAAACTAGGGCAACTGCGATCAACGACAATGGCACCATTGTGGGTTCCTATAGCAATTTTCTTCCGCCCAATGCCTGGTGGCACGGTTTCACTTACAACAACGGGCGATGGGCAACGCTGGATTATCCAGCTTCCCAGACTACGCTCAGCGGTATTAGCGATTCGAACTTGATCGTGGGGAACACGGTCACGGGCAGAAGCTCGACCACCCAAACGGGTTCCTTTCTCTATCAGAATGGTGCTTTCAAGAAGGTTGTGATGCCCAATAGCAATGTTCCAACCAGCGTATCTGGTGTGAGTCCGGGTAAAGGATTGATCGCGGGATTCTCCGGGTTCACCGGGTTCATCGCAACGTGTAAATAGAACGCATATCTTTGGGGCGGCCCAGCTTTGCTGGCGCCGCCACAACTGAGGGTGCCGCCAGTAAGAGGCGTGAGCGCGCCGGTGTTTGAGTTGATGGAGAATCCGGTAATCTGGTCGTCGTTCTGATTCACCACATAGAGAAGGTTTCCCGCCGGCCCGAGAACGACGAAACCTGAGCCGTTGCCGGTAGAAACAGGCGAACCTACCATTGCTAGTCTCCCGGTATTCACGTCGACAGAGAACACTGAAATGTTGTTGGAAGCGATATTGCCGACGTAAGCAAAACGCCCGGACGGCTCCACTGCAATGACACGAGGCTTCGTCCCACCGGTCTGCATTGTGCCTTTGGCGCGCAGTTGGCCTGTTTGAGGATCGACGGCAAAGGTGGAAACACTGTTGGAAAGCGAATTGGCAACAAACGCAAAGTGCTGGGCGGTGGTCGGTGGCGGAGTGGACCGAGTGCCATAGCCTCCACACCCGGTCGAAAATATGGCGACGATAAACGCCAGGAGATAACTTGCAGTCTTGCTTGTAGACATACCGGTCCTTCTTATTGGAATTAGGGCTGGAACGATGCCGGGAATGCCTTTAGGGGCGCAACGCGAATAGAACCGGACCGACGGATTTATCCCCGCGAATACTATCAGCCTTTCGTAAGTAGATGGATTCGAAAGAAACGAATTAGCTTCGGAAAGAAGCAACAAACTTGTAAATTTCTTGTCAAAGACGGAACGTAATCCATCGCCATCGCGAAGTTCTCGAACATCATTGTGGCAGTTACTCAGCCGCGAAAACCAGGAAGTAATCCATTCCATCTTTTTTGTAATCTTCCTGATGGATCACCTTGTAGCCCGCCGCTTTCATTTCGCGAATGACCACATCGCGGCTGACGCCGTGATTGGTGCCGTCGCCGTTACGGTCGATCGCTCCGACCTTGGCGTCTTTGGCGAGCGAGTGGCGCAAGTTGCGGAACAGGACGAACGGTTGCGCGATCTCGTGGTAAGTCTTGAGCAGCAA
>JBOGLH010000005.1:0-85537 GCA_050746025.1 Terriglobales bacterium
CATTGGCGTATTCAGCCATAGGTCCACACCGGAGGTGATGAGCCGGCCCCAGCGCATATCGTAATTTTCCACGTACACCGTGCGAATCACATCCGCCAGCGAAGTCGCGCCGCCAACCACTCTGCGGATCAGATTCTTTCCGCCTTCATCATTCGGGTGAGCCTTGCCTCCATACACCAACTGAATGGGCCCAACCTCGCGCGCAATTTTTCGCAACCGCTCCGGATCCTGGAACAACAAATCCGCCCGCTTGTAAGTGCTGGCACGGCGAGCGAAGCCCAGTGTCAGCAGCTGCGTGTCAAGCTGCACTCCGAATACTCGCGCGATCTCCTCAAATAATTCGGTTTTGGTTTCGGCGTGAGCTTCGCGGATTGCCGGCAACGGAATGCTGATCGCATAACGCAAATAATTATTGTCGGTCCGCCATCCCGGAATATACGAATCGAATACCTGGCTGAAAGCTGGCGAAGTCCAGGTGGTTGCATGAACGCCGTTGGTGATCGCGCTGATCTCGTAGGCAGGGAACATGCCGCGCGAAACTTCTCCGTGGCGCATCGCAACCCCGTTCACGTAACCGGAAAAGCGCAGCGCCAGGTAAGTCATGTTCAGCGCTTCACCCTCCCACGCCTCGGCTTCATCCAGTAATCCGAGCTGTTCGCGTCCTAATGTCTGCGAAACTAAGCTACGCGGAAACTGATCGTGCCCAGCGGGCACCGGTGTGTGGGTGGTGAAGATACACATGTTGCGCACGCCATCGATATCCAGTTGCTTCAATCTTCCCGCGAAACTCTGACTGAGTCTCCGCGCCAGCAGTCCCAGCGACAGTAGCGCAGAATGGCCTTCGTTCATGTGGAAGGTTTCGATCTGCCCGGAATAAATCTTCTGCAAAAGCTGGAAGCCACCGAGACCCAGCACGATCTCCTGCGCCAGACGATATCGCTGATCCCCGCCATAAAGGCAATCGGTTAGCGATCGGTCATAGTCGCTATTCTCCGGCAGATCTGTGTCCAGCAAATAAACTGGAACTATGTCCCCGGAAATTCCCGTGATGGTGTACTTCCATGCCCGTACCGAAACTGGACGACCTTCAATCTCCACGGTGGCGAGCGGTCCCACCGCCGCGAGTTGATCGGCGGGGTTCCACTCTTGTGGCTGCTCAAATTGATTTCCTGCCGGATCGAGAATTTGGCGGAAATATCCTTTGCGATAACACAAGGTGACCGCCACCACTGGCGTGCCCAAGTCGGCAGCGGAGCGAAGTGTGTCGCCGGCCAGAATTCCTAAACCTCCCGAATATGTCGGGATGTCCGGTTCCAGCGCAATTTCCATTGAAAAATATGCAATACGGGGCGAAAGGGTCTTCTTCATTGATCCTTTATCGGCTGAACAATAGACGTATATGAACTGCGCTTTGAGGGCGTCTGAGGTAAGTATAACGTTAAGATAGTGTGAGTTCCAGAATGGACTTAATTCTCGCGCTCGATCAAAAAACGGGCCAAGTCTTTGAGCGCGCCAGCTTTAGCGCCAAAACTCTCGACCGCGGTATAGGCATCCGTGAGTAATGTTTGAGCCTTTTTTCGCGACTCATCTAATCCAAACAACGCGGGATAAGTCGCTTTTTCGGATGCCATATCCTTGCCCGCCGTCTTGCCCAGTTGCTCGGAAGTCTGAGTTACATCGAGGATGTCGTCGACGATTTGAAATGCCAGCCCGATCGCCTGTCCGAATTGCCGCAAATTCTCAACTTCTGTTGCAGTGGCATTCGCGTAGATTCCGCCCGTGACTACGCTGGCGGTGATCAACGCCGCAGTTTTTGAGCGATGAATATATTCCAGGGTATCGGAATCCGGCTTGGTTCGCTCCGCTTCGAGATCAACTACCTGTCCGCCGATCATTCCATTCACGGTGCCGGTTCCACGCGCGATCTCTTGGACGATCTTCACTCTGCCCTCAGCTGGACATTTCACTCGAGAGAGCACTTCATAGGCCTTCGTCTGCAGCGCATCCCCGGCAAGAATCGCGATCGCTTCGCCATAAACCTTGTGGCAGGTGGGCCGGCCACGGCGCAGATCATCATTGTCAAGTGCGGGCAGGTCATCGTGGATCAGCGAATATGTATGCAGCATCTCGAGCGCTGCGCCTAACTCGTCGATTGCCGGCGGCAAAGATCCCGCGACAGCGCGGCCCGCTTCCATGCATAGGATCGGTCGGATCCGTTTGCCTCCCGCAAAAATACTGTGCCGCATTGCCTGATGAATCGATGTCGGGCGCACATCCGCCGCCGGCAGCAGGCGTTCAAGTGCCGCATCCGTCAGCTTGCGACCTTCTTCAAGCGTTTGCGTCAGCATGAAGGTGAGTATAACAATCCAGAATTATTGATCGACGCGTGAACTCCGTGATGCGTTATCATCCACCACACAATTCCTATGAACTCCAAATCACATTCTTCTTGCCCAGGTCGCTACCGGTGTGCTTCTTGCCCATGGGGCAACGGGCGTCCCCGCCCGTTCTCTCTATTGATCATTGTGACCGCGCTCTGTTTCGCTGCGCTCTCCGCCCACGCGCAACAACCGGCTTACGATTTCATCCTCTCCGGCGCGCGCATCGTCGATGGAACCGGCGCGGCCTGGGTCTACGGTGACGTTGCCATCAAGGGGGATCGCATCGCCGCGATGGGTGATCTGCAAAAGGCGTCGGCGGATCATCGTATCGACGCGCGCAATCTGGTAGTCTCGCCCGGCTTTATTGATGTCCAGGGCCAATCTGAGTTCAACATTCTGGTTGATGGCCGCGCTGCCAGCAAAATCACCCAAGGCGTGACTACGGAAATTACCGGCGAGGGAACATCAATCGCGCCTCTGAATGATCGCCTGCGGGAAGACTTCCGTCCCGAAGCCGAAAAGTATCACGTCGATCTCGATTGGCGCTCGCTTGACGAGTACTTCGCACACTTCCAGCGCGCGCATCCGGCGATCAATCTCGGCACCTTCGTCGGCGCCGGAGGTCTGCGCGAATACGTAATCGGGAAGGACAACCGTCCCGCCACGCCCGCAGAACTCGAGCAAATGCGCCAGTTGCTGGCGCAAGCCATGCAGCAGGGCGCCTTCGGAATCAGCACCGCACTTCAATATGTTCCGGACGTCTTCGCCACTACTGACGAAATCGTTGAGCTCGCCAAAGTCGCGCGCAGTTATGGCGGCGTTTACTTCACCCACCAGCGCTCGGAATCAGACGTAATTTTCCCGTCGTTGGATGAAGTATTCGCCATCTCACAACGTGCAAATATCTCAACCACCATCTGGCATTTGAAAACTGCCTACGACGAAAATTTCGGCAAAATGCCCGAGGTGCTGGGCCGAATTGAAAGCGCTCGGGAGAAGGGAATCGATGTGGCTGCCAGCGTTTATCCCTACGACCGCGCTTCGAATGACCTCATCGCCTGCTTTCCCAGCTGGGTGGTTGAAGGTGGCACGGAGAAAATGCTGGCCCGTCTGAAAGATCCCGTGCAACGCGCCCGCGCTCAAAAAGAAATGGAAACGCCCAGCTCAACCTGGGAAAACCAGTGGCTCGGCTCAGGCGGCGGCAAGGGCGTGATGCTGGTCCACATTTTGAACCCTGATCTGCATAAATACGAAGGCATGAACCTCGAAGAGATCGGCCGGCAGATGGGCAAAGACCCCAAAGACGCTGCTATGGATATTGCCATTGCCGATCGCGGAAAGAGTCAGGTTGTAATTTCAATCATGGACCAGGCTGACGTCCGCGCCGCGGTCTCGAATCCACTGGTGACATTTGGTTCAGACTCGGAAGAGCAGGCCGAAGATGGTCCGCTCAGCACCACCAAGGCCCATCCCCGTGCATTCGGGACCATGACGCGAGTGCTCGCCGAGTACGTTCGCAAAGAGCACGACCTGACGCTTGAAGACGCCGTGCGCAAGATGACATCGCTGGCCGCCAGTCGTGTGGGAATTACTGATCGCGGAATTCTTCGTCCCGGAATGATGGCCGACATCACTGTGTTCGATCCATCCACCGTTCAGGATGTAGCCACCTACAACGATCCCCTGCGCTATTCCGCGGGAGTGAAATACGTTTTTGTGAATGGCAAACCGGTAGTGTCCGAAGGGAAGATTACGGATGAGCACCCCGGCCGGGCATTACGCGGCCCGGGATACCACTGATCATCCTATCTCTGTCATCCTGAGCGAAGATTGGTCTTTCGCTCGCGAAAGATCAATCGCAGTCGAAGGTCCCCGTGCTTGCACAGGCCCAGCAAGGAGTTCTTACCATTAGAAATGAGTGCAGATTAAGCGGCTGCCACTTGCCGCGACCCTAGATTGCCCCGCATCGCGGCAAGCAATATTCCGCGGGTATCTGACGATGGACAACAATCGTCTGCGCCGGCGCTGAGCGTCCGCGTCCACATCTCTTCATCGGCCACGCGATGATTGCAGATCACGCGTACCCCGCCGAACTCCTTTTTGAGCAGTTCAACTTCACTCAGGCTCGCTGATTCCAGGTCTATGACGATCGTTGATGGACGATACTTGGCAGCTGCGTGGCGCAGCTCTTCTACTGATCCCGCCACGTGAACACTGTAAAACGTGTTCGCGAGCAGGCCAGCCAGGGTTTGGGCGATATTCGGATCACTTTGCAGCAGAACTACATTTGCATACTGCATGGGGAGGACTCCTAATCTTCTCGCCGCTGACTACGGCTGGCTGCGCTCCCGCAGACATAACTGCAGAGCAGGGGAGTTTTACCGCAAACCGCGTCGGACTTAAGTTCGCTCGAACGGCTCGGGCTGAATTTTTCCATTTTGCTTGAGCAAGATTTCCACTTTACCTTCCGCGTCTTCCAGCTCCTTGCGGCAGGAACCTGAAAGCTGCATCCCTTCTTCGAACAGGGTCAGCGATTTCTCCAGCGGCACTTCGCCCTGTTCCAACTCCTGGACGATCTTTTCCAGGCGCTGAATGCATTCTTCAAACTTCGGCAAAGTAAAGTTGCTCCTCCCCTAGAGTGTACATACACCGAGGGTATTTTCTATAAGGGAAACACTGTAGCAATATCGTTTTGGGAACTAAGGTGGTGCCCCGAAGTTAACTGATAAACGCGAAGTTAACTAATCAACTCGATGGGGCAACGGGATCCTCGCCCGTCCACTACGAGCTGTCATTTAAGGAATGCACCAAGAGGTTACTGCCCAGCCTTCGCCCCAGAAGTCCCCAAAGCCTCAAGCACATCGACCGCGGCCGCATATTTACCCTGCGGTGCGCTGATCTGCGCTCCCTGAACCATGTGCCGGACTGCGATCAACATTTCGCGGGCAATCGCAATCCCTTCTTCTTTCGCCGCCTCGGGAGAACTCGCGTGCGTCATCCGCTCCATAATGCTCTCAGGAACTGAGACCCGCAGCTCATTCTTCATGAACTCGGCGTTACGCGCGCTCACCAGCGGCCAGATTCCAGCGACCACGGGAATCTTGAAGTGCTCAATGCGTCGTAAGAATTTCTCCAGGAGCGAGAGATCGAATACCGGTTGCGTGACCGCATACTCTGCGCCGGCTTCGACCTTGTATTCAAAGCGGCGGATTTCTTCATCAATATTCGGCACCCCCGGGTTCGCGCCCACTCCGATTACAAATTCCGTTCCCGCGCCCATCGGGTTGCCGCCAATATCCAGACCTCGGTTCAGATTATGAACAATGTTGACCAGGCCAATTGCGTCAACATCAAACACCGCCGTCGCGTCGGGATAGCCGCCCATCTTCGGCGGATCGCCGGTTATGCAAATTAGATTTCGGATTCCAATTGCCGCCGCCCCCAACAGATCGGACTGAATACAAAGCACATTCCGGTCCCGGCAGGTGTAGTGCAGGATGGCTTCAATCCCCGCTTGCTGTTGCAGCAATAGAGACAACGCTTGGTTGCTCATACGGGCTGAGGCTCGCGGACTGTCAGGAATGTTGATCGCGTCCACGCCAACGGATTTCAGACACTTCGCGCCCTCGAGCTCCTTGTGAATGCTCATTCCTTTGGGAGGAACGATCTCCACCATGGTGAGGAATTCGCCACGGGCAATCTTGGCTCCCAGCTGCGACCGCTGTTCAATCGGAATCGAAGCCACTACCGGCGATGCCGGCTGTTTTTTTTTGCTCGAGTCTCCCGTACGCGCCCGCGCTTGGGTTACCCGCAAAGCCGACTTCATTACCCGGATATGCTCCGGCGTGCTGCCGCAGCATCCTCCCACCAGCCGCACGCCAGCATTCACGAACTTCCGCGCATAGCTCGCCATGTATTCCGGCGAGCACAAATAAATGTTTCTTCCTTCCACTGATCGGGGGATCCCAGCGTTTGGTTGCGCCGAGAGGGGCAGGGAAGTCGCCGCCCTGATTCGTTCAACCGAATCCAGCATTGTCACGGGCCCAACGCTGCAGTTGCATCCGATAACGTCTGCGCCCCATTCTTCAATTCGAGGTGCGAAAAGCTCCGGCGTCGAACCGTCCAGACAATTCGATTCTTCGTCCAGTGTTACCTGCGCCACCACGGGAATTCGTGGATCCAGCTCTCGTGCCGCATGGATCGCCTGGTGTAGTTCGTCGATGTAACCGAACGTCTCCAGAATCAGAAGGTCGACACCGCCCTCAATAAGCGCCGCAATTTGCTCGCGGAAAATATCTCGCGCCTCTTGAAACGACATTTTGCCCAGCGGCTCAATGCGAATTCCGAGCGGTCCTACCGCTCCAGCGACCCAACCGTCAAAACTTTTGGCCGCCTCTTTCGCAAGCCGTGCACCTTGGAAATTAATGTCGCGAACTTTGTCCTGTAGCCCATGGCGCTCCAGCCGCACCGAATTTCCACCGAAAGTATTGGTCTCGATGACCTCCGCCCCGGCCTGCAGGTATTCATGGTGAATGTCGCGAATCAGGTCCGGTTGCGAAACGTTCAACTCGTCATAACAACGGTTTATGAAGATGCCCTTCGAATAAAGCAGCGTGCCCATGGCGCCATCGCATAGCACAGGCGCAGCTTTCAGTCGGGCTAAGAAGTCTCCAGGCATATCATTGAGAATACAGGAGGAACTCCGGCTTTGCATGTCGCGCCGCGGCGCCGGGTGGGAAAAATCTTCCTGAACCCTCTGTTATAATCCGCCTTTCGTCGCATCTAACTCTCTTAATCCACTAATGATCTTGGAGTTCCAGGGTTGAAAAGATCCTTAAGCTCTCTTTTTGTCTTTATTGTGTTCTGCATGGGGCTGATTTCCTGCGGCGGCTATACCAATCCCAACACCGGGAATGGAAGTGGCCTGACTTTTCGCGCATTCATCTCTAATCCGGTCAACCCCAGTTCCACTGGCGGCGGTTTTCCGGGTCTCGACATTATGGACGCCAAAAAAGATATGTTGAGCCCATTCGAAGTGTCGTTGTCAGGCACGGTCGGCAGCGCCGGCATGATGGTCGAAAGCCCTAAGCGGGACCGCACGGTAGTGTACAGCGCTACCGGACCTGCCTCTTCCGATAGCTCGTTGGGTATTGTGGATAATGCCACTGAGCGCGCAGCTTCGTCTGTGACCCTGCCTGGCCCCACGGAAAGCATGTTTGTGGCGAGCGACAACACCACGCTTTTCGCCGCCATCCCCAACGCCACAATCACCGGCCGGTCACCCGGCGCGGTCGTCCAGGTCAGTCTGACAAACGACGCGGTGACCGCTACTATCCCGGTTGCTGGGGCACGCTTCATTATCCCGAGTCCCAGTGGGAATCAGATTCTGGTGGTTTCAGACAGCGCGAGTACCGTCACGGTTCTCACACCGGCCTTTATCAGCACCGGAAATGCCCTTACCCCAGTCACCGCGGCACCCGGCACTTTTGACAAGCCAGTATGGGCGGTCTTCAGTTCAGATGGCTCGACGGCCTACGTAATGAATTGCGGGCCAGAGTGTGGCGGATCAGCGGCCGGTGTCGTATCGATCGATATGACTCAAAGTCCTCCACTGGCCAGTCCACCGGTTGCAGTTCTCGCAGCAACGACCGGCCTCATCAATGGAGGCAATCTTTACATCGCCGGAACCCCTCCGAGTGCGGGGGTGGACTGCCAGGCAAATTTTTGCGGCATGCTCACCGTGTTTCCAGGAGCCAATCTCAGCGCCACGCCAACTACATTCGCGATCACCGACGGCTATCACGACAACCTGGTAAAGGCGCCAAACAATCAGTTGTTCATCGCGTCCCGCAACTGTACGAATGTGATTGCTACCGGTAAAACTTTGGGACGCGGCTGCCTTTCGGTCCTTAATACCGGAGGCGGCACGGTCTATACTGCGGCGCAAAATGGTGATGTTACCGGTATTCAACCGATCCTTAACCGCAGCGTAGTTTATGTCTGTGAAGGCGGTGCGTTCACAATCTACGACACCGCCCTTGACCTTGGCTCGCAGCGCCAACTTGTGCCACAGACCAAGACTGAGATCACGGTCGTCGGTCAAGCCATCGATGTAAAGCTGGTGGACTTCTGAGAAGAAATGAATCATTGAATCATTTGGTCATTGATTCATTGGCGTCGTCTGAATCTTTCAGGAATTCTCTGCTTATCAGACCAATGCGCCACCGGTATTCAATGACTCAATGATTGAATGTCTCAATGATTGAATAACTCAATCTACTTTGGCTGCAGCATGAGCCGATGTGCGGCGGCTTTTTCAACCGCTGATTTTGAAAATGGCAACATGAACGTATACCCCGTGTACCACGCCCGCCATTGGTCCATGTAATAAGGGCTGAGAAAATTCTCCGAATTCCCGGTTACAACATTCAGCGTTGAGGAATCGAAGTCGGCGAGGTTCGCCGTAAATCTTTCTGAGGGCCCATAGTCCCGCCCTGCCGCCTTCACCGTGTACTCGCTTCCCGATTGCGGCTGTACTCCCGGCCCGGCCCATCGGCGCAGGATAGGAATTTTTCCCAGGACTGGATTCTGTATGGTCACCGAATGCTCTGGCCCCCACTTCCAGCCGGCAATTTCCTCTGGCGCATCTTTTACTGTCGCCTCGATCGCTGCCGCCAACAGCTCGTCATAGTTCGCGAACCCGGGTGGAAGCCACCGCGGCGGCTGTTGCCGTAGCACATTCTCCAGCCACACGGTTTCCATCATCCAGTGATAACTCTTCCAGTTCAGTCCTGTATCAGATCCCTTGTCCGGGGCTGCTCCCAACTTTGGTTCCAAAAGCAAGCGCATCAGTTCTTCTCTTGCGTGCGACGCAATTGTCGGGGCTGCCGAGTTTGCAGACATCTGCCCATTCCAATCCCGTAGAATGTCAACCGCAGTGTGGGCACGCAAGGTAACCGGTTTTGTCTTGCCGTGGTCGACGGCCTCAACCAGTTTGTCAGCAACAAAACGGTCCAGTTCGGAGTAAATATCCATTTCCAGGCCCAACATGTCAGAAGGAGAAAATTTTCTTCCGGAGCTCAGCACGCGATAAATCCTGTCCGTCCGCCACGGTGCTTCCCACTCCACGCTGATGGAATATGGATATCCATCTGGTGAAATACGTGAGTTCGCGGTGCCGATGATTCCCGACACCGGATTGAAAACGCTGGGCAGTTTTTCGAAGGGGATGTATCCCGTCCACTCATGCCCGTTGTCGCTTCCATCGACCGGAAGACTGCCATTGCCAGAGGCACGAATCGGGACTTTGCCTGTCGTCTGATATCCAATGTTCCCATCGATGTCGGCATAGACCACGTTTTGTCCCGGCGCGTCGAGCTCCGAAAATGCCTGGCGGAATTGTTGCCAATTCTGCGCCGTATCTGCATGGAAGAAGGGACTGCGTATGTTGTCGTACAGCGTCCACCGAAGCGCAAGCTTGCGAGTCTCGCCGGGAACAAACTCCGTCACAATCGGCCCATGGCGCGTGATCAGTACATCCACATTTTCATCTGGCTTACCCTTGACGTGAATGACTTCACGCCGCACTTCCGGCGATTTCCAGCCACCCGGCGTTAGATATTGTCCTTGCTCGTTAAATTTCTCGACGTACAGGTCCTGCACTGTCGGCCCAACGTTAGTAAATCCCCACGCAATTCGCCGATTGTGTCCCACCATTACGTAGGGATATCCGGGAAGGGAAACTCCCGCCGCCTCAAAATCTCCCTCATGTAGATGATTTTCGTACCAAAGGTTCGGCACCTGATGCCCAAGGTGCATATCGTTTGAGAGCAGCGGCTTTCCGGTTGTGGTGTGCGCGCCAGACACTACCCAGTTGTTCGAACCCAGGGGCGCAGGATAATCTCGCAAAAAGTCCTCCAGCCACGGCCGCAACAGTTCCGGAATTTCATCCGATGCCACCGCACCCGAAATTCCCTCCGGCTGCACGCCTGGAGCATTTTGCAGGTGCGGCATGGGCATTGTCGGCGGATGATCTCGCCACGATGTATTCACATAGAGGTCGCCCGTAAGCTCCGGGCCCAGTTTAGCCAGGATTTTTTCCCGCGTCAGTGCAGACTTTGGGCTGGTGCTCAGGGTTTCGACCATCTGGTATCCGATTGCCAGGGAATCTACAGCTGTCCACGACCGCGGTGAATAATGCAAAATGCGAAATTCCAAGGGAAGATGGCCTGCGGACGATTGAATGAGTGCATTAACTCCGCGTACGTAAGCTCCGATTCGCTCCCGATCTTCTGCAGTAGCCGCCACCACACCCTTTTCGGCCGCATCCATGATGCCAAGAATTCTCTGCTGGCGGTCGTGCTTCACCGCCACCTCACCCACAATTTCCGCCAGTTCACCTTCCGCCGCACGTCTCAACAGGTCCATCTGAAAGAGCCGGTCCTGTGCGGTGACATAGCCCTGCGCGAAGAAGAGATCGTCGCTGGTGAGCGCCTCAATCGTGGGGACGCCCTGGCTATCGCGTGTCACGCGCACCGGCGCGGACAATCCCGCGACCGCGACCGTCCCATCAATTTTCGGCAGCACCGAACGAGCAATTGAAAACAGCCAAAGCACTGTCCCCGCCGCAACGCCGATCAAAATTAAAATGAAAATGCCCACAATCCTCCAGATTCTGGATCGGGAGCGCGAAGACGTAATGGGCGGGTAAGTGCCGGCATTCATGGCGGATTTCGATTGTAGGCTGCTGTTCTGCAATTGACAATTTGCGCCGCTATTCGCGAAAAGTTTGCCTGCATTTGGCCTGCATCGCAATCGCCCAGTATGATCTTTAATACTCGACATGATCTGCCCCAATTGCGATGCCCCCATGCCCGATGTCAGCGCGTTCTGTCCCGCTTGCGGTCTCTCGGTTGCCGAAACTCCCGGCGCAGTTAATTCTCGCGACCGGGCGCTAGGCGCCCTGGCCTACGTCGGCCTGATTCCCGCCATAATCCTTTTGCTGATTCCGGCCTTGCGTCGCAATCGGTTCGCGCGCTTTCACTCCTGGCAATCAGTTCTCTTTACTATTGCGTCCGCGCTGCTGGGTCTCGCGCTCAAGTTGTTATTTGTGGTGCTTGCAATTCTGCCCGTTGTCGGATTTCTACTCTCCTGGCTGTCGATCGGGATCGGTTCCATGGGGATTTTCTTTCTGTGGGTTGTGTTACTCCTAAAGGCTGCGCTGGGGAATTCCTACCAATTGCCGTTAATCGGGCCGTGGGCTGAGCAACTCGCAACGCGTGCTGATTCTTAGGGACTTAGCTCGTAGTACACGGTCGTAGCTTGACACGCACCCCTTCAAGATGTCATTCCTATTTACTTTTGGTTCTGAACCATAACTCGCGGCAAGGCACGGGCCAGGCGAAAAGGGGAGCTTTTGAAGGTTAAGGTTTTCTACCACGATCGGTGTTTTGATGGCGCTTCTTCGGCTGCGCTTTTTTCGCGTTTTTATGGCGAGCGCATCCGTAATGATGTCGAGTTTGTTTACTCGGGCTTGCTGCATCGCGCAGGATCTCTTTTTAACGAAGCCGATTTTGACGGCGACGAAAATGCCATCGTCGATTTCAAATATTCCAGTTCGCCAAAAATTACTTGGTGGTTCGATCATCACCAGAGCGCATTTCTGTCGCCTGAAGATGCCGACCACTTCGAGCAAGACCAGGGTAGCCGCAAATTTTACGATCCCGATTTCAAGTCCTGCACAAGTTTCATTGCCACCATCGCCGAGCAACGCTTCGGCTTCAACCCTGCCTCAGTTGTCGAGTTAATACATTGGACTGACATCATTGACGGCGCCATGTACCAGGACGCGAAAACTGCCGTGGAAATGAAAGAACCCGCCATGCAGCTCACCATGGTGATCGAATCCACGCAGGATCAAGAACTTATTCCTCGGCTGATCCCGCTGCTTGCCACTCAACCTCTTGCTGAAGTTGTACTGGCTCCCTTCGTGGCGCCGCTCCTGCCGCCATTGCTTGAAAGGCATCGCGGTTCTATCAATGTTTTGAAAGATCGCATCGAATCGCGCCAACAAACGCTTTTTTTTGACGTAACCGACCAGGATCTCGAGGGTTATAACAAGTTCGTACCTTATTACTTGCACCCTGAGTCGATCTACAGTGTTGGGCTGAGTAAGAGCAGCTTTCGGGTGAAAGTCTCCGTGGGCTCGAATCCATGGGCGCCGAGCGCTCCAGTTGTGAATCTCGCAAAAGTCTGCGAACGCTACGGCGGCGGCGGCCATGCCCGCGTCGGTGCTATTTCGTTCGACGTGTCCCAGCATGCCCAAGCTAGCAAAGCTGCCCGTGAGATTGTCGAAGAATTGCGGGCCAGCGTACGGTCAACCAGCTCTGGGTCGACTATATAAGGAGCCTTTTCGCTTGGCGTTTACTCTGAATTCGACATCCAAACCAATTCGAGTTCCGATGCACTCTGCTTTGCACACTCAGGTTCTCCCTAACACAGCAGCATACCGTCGCCGCCTTCAGGCTTTGCGAACCGTGGCCACGATGGAGTTCGCCAAAGGCGTAGCTGTTTTAGCCGCGGCCATTAGTCTCTATTGGGTTGATCCTAGCGATGTCGCGGGAGCCTTCCTAGATTTTCTTCATATCAGTCCCGACCACCATATGGCGCAAATGTTGCTTCACTCGGCCGATATCCTGAGCAATGCCAGCATGTGGTCAGTGATACTGGTCGCCTGCATTTACTCCGCGCTGCGTTTCGCCGAAGCCTTCGGATTATGGAGAGCAAGACCGTGGGCAGAGTGGATTGCGCTGGTATCAGGCGCTATGTATATCCCTTTTGAAGTTCTTAAGCTGGCCCACCACGTGAGCTGGTTTCATGTAAGTATTTTGCTGATCAACCTCGCCATCGTTGCGTATATGTTTTATTTGAGAATTTATGTGCCCCGCCTCGAAAAGCACATGGTCCGCATCCATTAGAATTAAGAAGAAAAATTCCTCGCGACCGCATCTTGCCTACTCGAAGACAGTTTCTATATACCGGGGCCGCTGCCGCGGCCGGCATCGCGGGCTTAGGCACCGATGGATATCTCGAATCCTATCGTCTCCAGCTTAAAAAAATAGAAATCCCTTTGCGTCGCCTGCCCCCACAGTTTGACGGTTTTACCATCGTCCAACTCAGCGATTTTCATTACGAAGAGCAATTTTCCGCCTTCCCTATCCGCCGCTCCGTGGAGTTGGTAAATAGCCTCCATCCCGACTTGGTGGTATTTACCGGAGATTTTGTCACCGTACCCATGTTTCATTTGGGTCAGCATGCGGCGCGTGAGGCTGCCAACGCTGTATTTCCTTGCGCTGCCGTCCTAAGCCGCATCAAGGCGCGATTGGGATACTTCGCAATTCTCGGCAACCATGACGCGTATTCCAATCCAGCGTTAGTGGCGTCGGGGCTGCGAGCCCACGGCATTCCTCTTTTGAAGAATTCCTGCGTGCCCATCGAACGCGACGGCGCCCGCTTCTGGCTGGTTGGAATCGACGATGCCCTTGAGGGACAACCTGATTTGGGCGCGGCTATCAAAAAAATTCCGTCCGGAGAACCGATTATTCTTCTCGCCCACGAACCTGATTTCGCCGACGAGGCCGCGCTTACCCCAGTTGATCTGCAGCTCTCCGGCCACTCCCACGGTGGCCAGATATGGATCCCTGGCATCGGTGCTCCCTGGTTGCCGAGACTCGCAAGAAATTATCCGCGCGGCTTCTACAAAATCGAAAACATGCTGCTCTACACCAATCTTGGCATTGGAACCATCCGCATCCCCGTTCGTATCAACTGCATTCCCGAAGTCACCCACATCACCCTGCGAACAACGTAGCGATGTCGCGTTTATAACATCGCTATGGGCCGTGTAGCGGCGGCCGTCGACGCCCGCCGAAATTCAAGCGATAAGAAAAGACCCAAACAAGCTGTACAACAATATAGCCAAGACCAGGAGCGTGAACCCCACGTACATACGGTCTCGCTCGATCGCAAATGCCACCGCTGAAAACATCACCCTCGCAATCGGCGTAGCAATCAGCAGCAATAATCCCAATTGCATGATCCCGCGCGGATCGCCCGACAGTGCGGTTGGAATAATGCCGTGAACTGCCTTCAGATTGTCCGGCTCACTATGAAACGTCCGGTAATTCACATGTGCACGCGGGTGCTGTCCAAGATAAGGAACCGCTCCGCCAATCACCACCAGCGCGGCGATCACCACGCCCGCACGCAGCAGATGAGAGATTAGTCCTTCCACCCGATCGTCATCCAACGGCTTCAGCGTCATCAGAATCCTCCGGTCAATCCTTTAAACATCATCTCGACGCCCAGCAGTACAATCACAACGCTGAACACCAGGCGTAACCGTTTGGTCTGCGTCTTCACCAGCACCCGCGTTCCCATTAAAGACCCGATCAGCACCCCAATCATCACCGGCATCGCCAACGATGGATCAATATAGCCGCGGCTTAAATACACTCCAGCGCTGGCCGCGGCCGTAACTCCGATCATGAAATTACTGGTCGTAGTTGAAACCTTAAACGGGATTTTCATCGCCTGGTCCATGGCCACAACTTTCAGCGCCCCTGAGCCGATGCCCAGTAATCCTGACAAAGCGCCTGCTATCCACATAACTCCGAAGCCCGTTGGCACGTGATAAACGTTATAGGGCCGAATGCCACTGGTGTCAGGGAAGCTGCCGTTCATTTTTAGTTTCGTAGCCAGCGGATCCGGCGGTTGCTCTTGCTCTGTTCTGGGCCGGGTGCGTCGTGAGACATAAGCCGAATACATCAGCACCAGCCCAAAAATGATCGCGATCGCTTTAGCTGGAACTTTTGCCGTAAGGTAGGCGCCGAATAATGCGCCCGTCGTGGTCGCGATCTCTAGAAACATTCCGATACGAATATTTGAGAATCCCTCTTTAACATACGCAGCCGCCGATCCGGATGAGGTCGCGATCACCGACACCAGGGACGCCCCAATGGCATAGCGCAAATCCACATGAAAAAAAATCGTAAGCAGCGGGACCAGCACCACCCCGCCGCCCAACCCGGTTAGGGAGCCCAGGAATCCCGCGACCAGTGCTCCCGCCCAAACTAGAAAGGTGAATTCAATGACATTCATTCAGATTTAAGGTTCATCGATCAATCAGTCTGCCACAGCAACGCTTATTCAGTGTGCCACGAGGCCTCGGTCAATCGCATTGCACGTCCCTTCTCAGTTACTTCTCCTTCTCGGGATGTCAGGCGAACCTGTTTGTATGACTCACCCCAGGCTCGTAGAAAAAGCTGTGGCCTGGTTGCGCCGTTATGGCTGCAGCGTGGTGCTCTCTGAACAGTCCTGCTCCAGCGGGGAAACTCCCGATGCCATTGGCTGGAAGCGTGGCTGTCACTCGGTAGTTGTGGAATGCAAAGCCTCGCGCTGCGACTTTCTCGTGGACAAAGAAAAGCCCTTTCGCGTGAAACCCACAATCGGCATGGGATGCGAGCGCTTCTACTTTGCCCCGGCTGGGATCATCCGCGCCGACGAACTACCCGCCGGCTGGGGATTGCTCGAACTGCGGGGCAGGGAAGTGCTGATGGCCCATCGTTCTGCTGAAGACCTCCGCTCGGCACGCGCTTTTCGCTATGAGATGAATCTGCTCCTCGCCAGCCTCAGGCGCGTGGAAATTCGTATCGAGCCGCAATCGATCACCGATTTTCTTAAATGGAAAAATCGCATGGCAGAATACAATCGCGGAACCATTCCCTCCGGACTCACACCTCCACAGGAAGAGCCCAACACATTCCTTCATGCGGAAATTGCCGACTGAACTCGGAATGTACTTCCAGCTGCTCTGGATTCTTTTTTCCATGCTAGACTCCGATTGTGGTGGCAGTCAGGCGGTAGGGGACTGATGGTCATCGCTTTGCGGCGTTCTTAAATTGCTCTTACTTAGGGCTGCTCTCGCCGACAAAGGAATTGTGGCTCCGGGGAGTTCTTCGCACTTCGCGCACGGGTTGATTTCCCGCTCAGGTTGTCTGGCCAAAGTAGTTAAACGACCTGAGGAGGAGTTCCGATGGGTGTCGCTGTACACCAGGATGTGTGCGCCATATTTTTTGAACGCCTGCGCAGTGCGCGTTCTCGTGCGCTGTTGCTTGATTACGACGGTACTCTTGCGCCTTTTACTCCCGACCGGGAGCATGCTTTTCCATATCCAGAAATTCCAGAACTGGTCGCGCGGATCATGCGCACTGGAACTCGCGTCGTTCTCATCAGCGGGCGCCCCGCAACTGAGTTGCTGTTCCTGAGCGGCATACACCCTCACCCGGAAATCTGGGGTAGTCACGGTGTTGAGCGCCTATTGCCTGACGGCTCCTATCAGGTTGAGCCTCCTTCGCCGGACCATCAGTCCGCGTTAAAGGCCGCAGTGCACTCGTTGAACGCTTGTGGTTTTTCGTCACACGTGGAAATCAAGGCCGGAGGCATCGCGGTCCATTGGCGTGGATTGCCTGTCGCTGAACGCGCACCCATGGAAGCAAAAATCAGATATCTATTCGCCTCCGCGATTGAAGATCACGGCTTGCATGTGCTGCCATTCGACGGTGGACTTGAATTGCGGGCTCCCGGGAAAAACAAAGGCAATGCGGTTTCAGCAATTCTCCAGGAATCGGGATCCGAAGTAGCTGCTGCATATTTAGGTGACGATCAGACCGACGAAAATGCCTTTAAAGCCATCAAAGGGCGGGGTATTGCGATTCTGGTCAGAGCCGAGCCTCGGCCCACAGTGGCTGATATTTGGTTGCGGCCGCCGGAAGAATTGGGTCGCTTTCTACGCGACTGGCTCACAGCCTGCGGAGCGGAAGCATGAAGCTGCTGGAAGGGCGTCTCGTAAATGTGTCCAACCGCTTGCCGGTGGAAGTCAGAAACCGGGGCGGACAGCCGCGTCTGACTGCCAGCGCGGGAGGGCTTGCATCGGCCCTCGACAGCATTTGGCGTCATCAACACGGCCTGTGGATCGGGTGGGCTGGCCCGGTTGATGCCGAGGCCGCTGCCCCGCTTTTACAAAAAGCAGCACGTGGCCGTCCTTACAATTTTCGCGCCGTCCCACTTTCTTCCCAGGAAGTCTCAAAGTTTTATTCCGGCTTTGCCAACGAAATTATTTGGCCGCTGTTCCACGAGATGCCATCGCGCTGCAACTTCGATCCCGAATATTGGGAGGTCTATCAGCGCGTCAATCGCAAATTCGCACAGACCGCGGCAGACAGCGTCAGTGGCAAAGACTTTATCTGGGCCCACGATTATCACCTCATGTTGATGGGTCGCTATCTGCGGGAGATCGGCTGCGCCAATCCCAGCGGATTTTTTCTACACATACCATTTCCCGGCCCCGACATTTTTGAAAAATTGCCCTGGCGGAAAAGCATTTTACGCGGCATGCTGGGTTACCATCTCCTGGGATTTCAAACCGATCGCGATCGGTTTAATTTTCTTAGTTGTGTAGATCGCATCCTTCCAGAAGCATCGTCGCAACGCGAAAAGTCGGAAAACACTGTGACCTATGATCATCACCAGACCACAGTTGCGACCTTCCCCATTAGCATCTCTTTCGAAGAGTTTGCCAATCACGCCGCCAGTCACGAAGTCGAGGCCGCAGCCAATCAGCTTCGCCGCGAGCTCTCCAATAATTTCATGTTGTTGGGTGTAGATCGCATGGACTACACCAAGGGCATTCCGGAGCGCCTCAAGGCTTTCCGTATTCTCTTGCGCCGCTATCCTGAGTTGCGTCACCGCATCACTTTTGTTTTGGTTGTGGTCCCCAGCAGGGAAGACATTAAGGAATACAAAGCCCTGCGTCGCGAAGTTGAGCTGCTGGTCAGCCAGATCAATGGCGAATTCACCGACGCCGGATGGGTACCGATCCATTACATTCACCGCAACCTTTCCCGCAAGCAGTTGCTTAGCTATTATCGCGCCGCCGATATCGGATTAATTACTTCCTTGAAAGACGGCATGAATCTGGTAGCCAAGGAATTCTGCGCCGCTCAAATTGACGAGCAGGGCGTTGTGATCGTCAGCGAATTTGCGGGCGCGGCGGCGGAGTTGCGCCACGGAGCGTTAGTGGTTAACCCTAACGATCTGGCGGGAGTTGCCGAAGCCATTCACCGCGCCTGCGTCATGCCGGTTGAAGAAAAGCGCGCCCGCATGAAATTGTTACGCGACGTGGTTCGCACCTACAACGTGCAGGGATGGGCGGAGTCGTTCCTCGAAATGGCTCTCTCCACGCCAGCTGTTAGTCAGAGCGGATCAGCACTGCCTGAAGCCAGCGATTTCCCACTCAGCGCTGCACCCGCCATCCACGACCAGCGCATCGCCTAGCTTAGTTTTTGTCGCTCGGGGACAGCCGCCCCCGCTGTCCATCGAGCGCAGCTCGACGCTTTTTTCTTTTTGCCAGCTCTTTCCTCGAATACATGCTTCCCCGGCATTTCCTCGCACCGCACCAGCACGGCGCTGGATCCTCCGGGTCGCCGTCGTAGAGGTTGTAATCGTAGGCAAGTTCTTCGCCCGCTTCGATATTGCGAACTGCACGAATGATGACTCGTCCCTTCACTTCGTCGGCTTCGCAATTCGGATCGCAACAATGATTGATAAACGCGGCAATGCCGTCGCCATCGATCACGTGTTCGCCATCGACTAATCCGAAGAGATACGTTCGTGGGGAGTGTTCGTAGAGATCATCAGCCTGCGAGTTGGTCAGGCGTGGGCCGGTGTATTCAGCGACAATTGTGCGCTCCCTGATTGGTGACGTGGTGTAAACACCATCAGCATGAATTTGGGATAGCCGAATAACCAATGCCATGGGACGAGATTAGCATTGCCGGCCGCCATCGTACCTGTGGAAGAGGTACCTGGGTGGCGAGTAGCTGTCTGCAAAATGAAACAGGGACGGAAAATCCGTCCCCGTTTAAATGACCATAAGCCCCTCTAATTCGTCTTCTTGGCTCCGAAAACATCAACCATTACATTCACATTGGCATCGCAGGCATGATTCAGGCACGGCAAACCCATTCCGGCCTCAATCGATTTCAGCAATGAGTAATGTGTGTAGAACTGGCGGCTCCGGACACCGTGCACGCCATAGTTGGTGTCCACAATGGTCAATACCTGGTTGGTGGTTGGAGACCCGCTGTAATCATTCTCATCCCACAGAATAACGATGGCATTGTTTCCCTGGCGCCAGGTCGGGGAACCCTTGATAGCTGTTACCAGCCGGTGTATGGTCACGTCGCCTTGATAAATCAGCGCCGGATTTAATCCCGCCTGGGTGCCATCATCATTAGGATCAAAATTGCAGAACGGACCTGCGTTTCCCCGCCCGTGCTGATCATTACACTGGTTAGGTGCAATAAAAGAATAACTACGCACGTGCCCGGAACTCAGGTCTGCGGACAGCTCGTTAAATCCCGCCACATTCGCCAGACTGTTCTTCTGCAGCTCGCCGGATTGCACGCTGGCAAAATAGACAAATGGGTTGTGCTTCGCTGCGTACAACTGCACAACTTCGCTGGAAGTGAGCGGTGGATTCTGTGCCGGCATGATCTGGCTGAAATCGGTCAAGTTCGTAAAGAACCCATCGCTGTAATTAACATTGTCCGCCCCGGTGATCGGTAAGCTCTCCTGATAGCTCCGCCAGGTTTTATTTGCTGCCACCAGCTGGTCGGCAATGGTGATGCCGAGAGTGTTCGATTCTGCAGGGAAAGAGACTGTCCCATTAACGTTGATGTCTCCCGGCGGCCCGGTGGTCTCGTTGTTGTAGTCGATCGCGGGAGTCGCAGCATCCGCACCTGTTCCCGTGATCGGGCAGATTGCGGTCGAATTGCCCTCCAGCGAAGGTGTGGCGGTTTGCAGGTTTGACATGCAGCTCGGATCGTGCCAGTCAGGCGGATTGTCATCCAGCACCCCGAAATTTGATCCACCGGTCACTTCCAGATAGTTCGTTAAGCTGGGGTGCCCCACGGCAAAGTAATTGGCCGCTGTATTTTGCTCGTGCGCGTAATGGTTTGTGAAAGGCGCATTTGGATTTCCAATAATTTGTGAGTACCCATGGTTCTCCATCATGATTACGAACACATGATCGAGGTGAGGAATTCCTTTTGGCACCGGTCCTTCGGCGGCAAACAGCGGGCTGGTCAAAAGAGCCGCAACTAGAGACAGAATTGCTTTCTTTGTCATTAATGTCACCTTTTTCTCGCGAGATGAGAGTTTCGGGCCTCAGGTAAATGACTCGGCCCGCAGGAGCAAACTAGCAGTCCGCCAGTGACAGGACGGTTAGAGCGAAGTTAAGACTTGATGAATTCGGCGATGCACAATACGTTGGAGAGTGCTGCCGGCGAGCAGAGAGGAAGAACCGTCCTCAATCACTCTTTCGAGGTTGGCATTGAGAAAGGGAGCTAGGTATCCAATAAATATCCGTAAAAGCCTCGGTTCAGGCCGCGCTTTCGTGCTTCTTGGAAGCAATTTCCGAATTCTCAAGAGCGGGCCGCTGTTGTTTATGCGGGACTACCGCTCGCACTATCGCACCCTGCTTTTTCGCCGGCTTCAATTCTATTGTTCCGCCCACGTCGCGCAAGCGTTCGTTCATGCCACGTAGCCCAACACCAAAGCTCGACGCCAAGTCGTCCCGGTTGAGCTCCAACATCGCCCCAGGAAATCCCTTGCCCTCATCCTCGATTTCGAGCACCGCTGACCCATTTTCCTCGAACAATCGGATATGCGCTGTTGGGCTCTCCGAATGGCGATGTATATTGGTCAGGCTCTCCTGAAGGACCCTAAATAGCGTCACTTCCACCGGTCGTTCTAGTCGCTCCAATTCAGGGGCAGCATCGAATGTGATCTTGAGCTCGCTTCTGCTGGCAAATCCCTCAAGGTACCAAGAGATGGCCGAGTTCAATCCCAACTCCTCAAGCATCGGCGGATACAGCACGTATGCGATCGTCCGCACCTCTCGTATGGCCTCGTCGGTGAGCTGCAGGCATTGCTCGATCTGTGAGATCGCCTTCGCTTGCGCCGCAGGAAGCGCGAGCTGTACCGAATCTAAATTGATTTTTAATACCGCCAGACATTGTCCCAGGCTGTCGTGCAAGTCACGGCCGATTCGCTTGCGCTCTTCATCCTGGGTGCGCAGCAGATGCTGTGATAGTCGTCGCAATGACTCTTCAGACTTTTGCAAATTCTTCTCGGCAATTCTTCGCTCGAATACTTCTTTCTGAAGATGCCGGTGCGCTCGTTCCAATTCTTCGTGAGCACGTTTTGTGTCGCTTAAATCCCGTGTGACTTTTCCGAAGCCCAGCAATCGGCCGCCTTCATCTCTAATCGCGGTGATGATCACATTTGCCCAGAACTTCGATCCATCCTTTCTCAGCCTCCACCCTTCATCTTCGAAACGTCCTTCTTTCGCCGCGACTTCCAGTTCGTACCACGGCTTCCGTGTTTTTAAGTCCGCTTCCGGATAAAACACCGAAAAATGCTGGCCGATGATCTCCCAGGGCTTGTATCCCTTGATGCGTTCCGCGCCGGTGTTCCAGGTCGTGATATTTCCATTGGGATCCAGCATGAATATGGCATAGTCACGCACCGCATCTACAAACAGTCGGAAACGTTGTTCGCTTTGCAACAGTGCCGCTTCACTTTGCATTGCTACCGCTTGCTGCTGTAGAAGCGTAACGCTGCGCAATCGGTCGCCCTCGCTCGATGTCATCGGGAAACTTTCTGAGGGAAAAACCGCCGAGTGCTCGGCACAGATTCTAAAGAATCCATCTGTATGCTTTGCGCTGTTGAATCCCGCAATGGGATACGCGCACAGCAGCGAAAACGAATGCTCTTTGGCAAGCTGGTTCCATAGCTGTTCCAGTCGCAGTGCGGCTTCATAATTTCCGGTTACCCAAAGAATGTTGACCATCTCACCGAAGGCTGCGATCCGCCGTCGCTCTGGCGCCACGCTGGCCGCCGCCTGGGCCAGGGTAGCACCAATCACTTTCTTGAATCGTTCTTCATTCGGAAGACCGTCGATCATGAATTTCGCTAGAGTTTCGGTCGCGTCCAGTTCTATGAAACGCCCCTGTCGCGCCGCTTGGAGGATCTCCAACCCGCGTTTTCGCAGGACCTGCTCGACTCCTTCGCGATGGGCTGCTGTCGCAATGAGCACCGTCGCGTCGCCTGCACCAAGCGCAGAGCCGACGAACCCGCTTATTGAGTCAATCAGAAATTTGTCATCTTGATAAAACTGGACAACATGCTCATGCCGGTTACTCGCAGGGGTAGAAAAATTTTTACCTCCAGCGCTGGAAACCGAACTCGACATCTATTTTCTCCTTGCCGTTACCGGTCTGCACTGAAATATCGTACTGAAGAATACAGCTATGATTTCGGGAGCCCCGAAACCGAATCGTATAACTCGGCCCTACGTAGGGTCTATACACAAGAAACTGTAGTGGTTCTTACGGACCCGGGTTAAGTCTAATTTCCGGAGATTTGGTTGGAGTTGCAGGCTCTGGAGGTGAATTCGTGATGTACTTCTGCGTGGGCAGTGAAGTCCGCAGTAACAAATTATGTTGCCAAAGACCAAGAGCAAATCCCGTAGTGACAGCCGCCTTCGGCTGTCCAGGGTGTTTCGAGAAATAAAAATTGCGCTTCATGTTTTTTTCTATAAACAATTTTCGACTGCGGTTTTCAGCTGCCTTGCCTTCTCGTCCACACTTTCCCATTGCCGAAGAAGCTGTTAGGATACTTCCTGTCGCAAGTTGTGAAGTCGGCACTGTGAAATGCTCACCCGTGCCGGATTTTCCATCCTATCGATTTGGCGAGTGGGGACGTAGTTCAGTTGGTTAGAACGCTGCCCTGTCACGGCAGAGGCCGCGGGTTCGAGTCCCGTCGTCCCCGCCATTCTTTTCAGCAGCTTAGAAGGGAATGGCAACGCTGATTCCTAATTTCCCCACAAAATTCCCCACAAGCTCTAAACATAGTGAACTTCTTCTTTTTTCGCGGCCGGCACGAGAATCGAATCGGAGTCCAATAGCTCGACAGCTTTCCGCGCTGCTCCGCTCGATACGTGCGTGTAGTGGCGAACCATTCGGGCGCTCATATGGCCGACAAAGGTTTGAATAACCCCGATGGAAACTCCCAGCTCTACCATGTGAGTAATGAACGTGTGCCGCAGATCGTGGAATCTCAGACCCGGCAGACCGGCCTTTACCGTGAGCGTGTGCCACGCGGTATCCCAATACTGCTGGTGCTGAGTCGGATCGTAGCCACGTTCGCCTTTGTGCTCGCCGAAAGCGATACGCGATAGATGCTTTGGCATTAGGTAGTGCTCTGGCTTATTCGCTGGCGGCTTAAGACTCTCAGCTCGCATTACGAGCCGTGCCGCCGCTTCTGTAGCGTCCCGATTCAATTCAACGGTGCGAGCGCCAGCGTCTGACTTGGTATCGGCGCGCCGGATCGTTAGCCGGCGATTTGCTAAGTCGAGAGACTCGATCCGCAGCTTTTTAATCTCTCCACCACGCAGCCCCGTGTTCGCGGCCAAAACCGAACCATAGAATGCCGCTTCCCAATCAACGTCTTGAGTTGCGGTAATGGCAAGGTTCCGCAGTTCTTCGCGGGTGAGGGCGCGGCCCACGTCCGATACTTTGGTCTTGAGCGGCCTGTAGTCGTCGGCCAGTCGTCGCCAGAGCTTCGCCTTTTTCAAGATCATCGACCACGTTAGGACTTCTTTGTTGATCGTCCAGGGCGCGATCTCCTCGGCGAGGCGCTTGGTCACATAGTTATCGAGCAGAACGTTTGTGATCTGCTTGAGGCGAATGTTGCCGAGAATGCGTCCCATTGGCTTAAGGCGATACCCCTCGGCGCTTAAGGTAGGCGAAGCCACGCGAGGCTTGCGGAACTCAATCCACCATTTGCTGGCCTGATCCAGCGTCCATTCGGCCATCTGGGTGGGCATCGTGCCACTGTCAATGTCGGTCAGAAAATTCGTCCGAAACTTCTTGGCTTCCTCGCGGTCGCGTTCTCCGGTTTGCTTTTCGCGCCAGATGCCATCGGCATCCTTGTAACGAAAAGCGAAGATATTGCCACGACGATACAGGCCGTCACGTTTTCTGCTCATTTTGTACCTTCCTTTTTCATTCGGTAAATGTGCTTACGGTCGTGCCAAGTTTTTTTCTTCCCCTTGTTTTCGCGACTCCTCGCTTCAATGGTCCCGATCCTGTGTACTGGGCAATACTTGCGTCCCTTTTTATCGCTGAAGAAGTACGGTCTCTCACACGTGACCCCTGGAGGATCACAGTGTCGCGGTTTGCGTGCAGGAATATCGGCCATTTCCTGTAAGTGAAAGAGCGCACCCTCAAGTGAAAAATCCGGCGATGGCGGTGGCGGTTGATCCAATAGATAGGTTGTTCGGTGCTCGACACGCAGGTTTAATGCATGTAACTGCTGAGCATCCCCCTCCCGTATTGCCCTAGCCCCGGCTTTGTGCAGAGCGGTCAGCTCTGCGTCTTTGAAAACGCGGAAGGTCTGGCAATATTCAATAGCCCGGTGAATGTGCCAAAGTCGATCGCGCTTGCTATGCGCATTCCAGCACTGCCGGAGATATTTCTGGATTGTTCGGAGAGCAAAGTCGGGGGGAGGCAACTCAGGATTGCCGCTCCATATTTCCGGCCAGGCCTCCTCGGTCGCCGTCCGGAGTTGACGAAGAAGTACGTCATCGGCCTCGCCCACTGGAAAGTTTAGGTTTGCGATGTACACCAAGAATCGTTCATATTTTTCGCGTCGGTTTTCAGTTTCATAGCGTCGCAACTTGTCCGCTAGATACTGATCGTCACTTCCGCGCTTAGCCATTATTGATTGCTCCATCCTGCTATATAGTGATATTGCATCAATTAACTATTGATTGTCAATCACATTCTAGCAGTCACATTTTTGGAGGAGTAAAAAATGAGCACCGGAATCGAGAGAACCTCTTTCAGTTTCCGAGAGGTCGCCGAGCAGTGGGGCGTATCGCTTTGGACTGTTCGCCGGCTAGTAGAGCGCGGCGAACTAAAAGCGGTGAACATCGGGGCATTGCAGCGAATTTCCAGGGCCGAAGTAGAGCGGGCGGAACAGTACGGAGTTGGCACACCCCGCAGTCGGAAGGCGAAAGAGTAAATCCGTGCAGACATCCCCTTTTGAGCAGGGAGCGGCACAGATTGAACGAGCACTTCTCGGCTCGGTCCTGCTCGACAATTCGCTATGGCCGCAAACGGCTGGGCTTACTTTCGGCGATTTTTTCCTGGATAGTCACCAAAAGATATTCGCGAAAATGTCCGCTATGTTTGAGGATCAGACTCCGGTGGACCCAGTCACACTATCTGACGAACTTGGGAAAGCTGGTCACTTAGAGCCCATAGGCGGTCCAGCTTACGTTTCCGGTCTGATCGACCATGCGCTCCCTATCAACGTCGGGGCCTATGTACGGAGCGTGCGCACTGCCTCGATTAACCGCCGAGCACAGTCTCAAATCGAACTTCTCAGCAAAACAACCGACCTCGATACATTGCGCGCTCGCGCTCAACGGCTGCAGGAATTACTCACCGCAGAGCCGGAGCAAGGCAACTGGCGTCACCTCTTCCACTCTTACGATGACGTTCTGAATGTTCCGCCTGTGAGCTTCGCTATCGACGGCTTTTTGCAAGAAGAGGGGATTACGTTGATCGGTGGACTGGCCGGACACGGAAAAACGCTATGCATGTTGGCGATGGTTCGAGCGCTGTTGGAGGGCGGCAGGCTATTCGATCACTTCGCGGTCACAAAACAATCCGAGCGCGTGATTTACCTCATCCCCGAAGCCGGACTCGGACCGTTCTCCGCACGATTGAGAACATTTCACCTACTGGATCATGTCCGCGACGGTCGCCTGTTCTGTCGCACACTCTCGGCGGCTGCTGGTTCGTTGCCGCTTACCGATCCCAAACTCCTCGCCGCGGTCAAAGGCTCTGACGTGTTTCTCGATACCGCAATTCGTTTCATGGTTGGGGATGAGAACAGCGCGGCGGAACAGAAGGTATTCGCTGAAACTCTATTCGGGTTGCAACGCGCAGGTGCCCGCACCATTACCGGCGCTCACCATTCGCCCAAGTCTTTCGGCAAAGATACAGTAATGACCCTTGAAAATGTGCTGCGCGGCTCTGGTGATATCGGGGCAATGCTCGTGACATGTTGGGGCCTAAGTCAGATCGACGCCCCTTCGAACCGAATCTTTGTGCAGAACGTCAAAGCTCGCGACTTCCTACCTTGCGAACCGTTCATTATTCAGGGCAGGCCTTCGATTGACCAATGCGGCTACTTCGAGCTTACGCACTCCCCTAGCTTTGCTGGAAGCCTGAGCGATAACAAAGGCGGAAATGTTGGTAGGCCGGAGATTGCAGACAAAGAACACAAAATAGCCGAGGCCAAACGGCTCAAGGCTCAAGGGAGGAGCCTGCGAGACATCGGTAGTGCGCTCGGAATCAGTAAGTCCAAAGCCGGACAGCTCCTCTCAGAACAAGGCCAGTAACCCGTCCAAAATCGTCCATAAATTATTTGTGGACACTCCTAGAGGCCAGACCCCGACGGGGAATGCGAGAAGTCAATCTCGCTTCCCGGAGGGTTAATTTATGTACTGTCCATAAATTCTCTTTACTAGGGTTTTTGGACACCCCACCCCCAACCCCCACGACCTACCCCCACGACCTCTTTGTTGGTTCCAAGAGAACTTTGACGAATTGCGTAATTTACCCCCACGCATAAAGAGTGCAATCCGGTTCCGTTCAAGCACTAAATTGCCTGACGAATGCCGTAACTAGGCATTGGCCTCGGGCCGCTTTGAATCGCACTCGCAATAAGTTAGGGAGTAAGTACTGTTAGCTTCCACGAGTTTCCCCACGAAAGTTAGCTAGATTGTGGTCGGCTCATCCGTAGCACACTGTTCCAATGCAACGCAGAAAATGTCATCTTTGCTACGAAGGAGTAAGCGGCCAATGGATTGGTTCGAAGACCCGGCTAACTTGCGCGATGTACGAAAGCAGTTAGGAATCGGACAGAGAGAACTCGCTGGCATCTCCGGTGTTACCGCATCCTGGATCGCCGCAGTTGAAACCGGTCGAATAGCGCTGGTCGGCCCAAAGGCGCAACAGCTTTGGGATTCACTCGAAAGAACCTTCAAGGCGCGAGTTGCCGAGCATAAGTTGTCGCCCATGGCAGCCGCCCGGATTCGCTCAAGGGCAAACCAACTTCTTGCAATGACCGATGACCAAGAGAGACTCGACACCACTGAGCGATTGATCGATGCACAAACCGAACTGATCCAGTTGTACTCGACGGTGATCGAGAAAAAGGATGAGGACATCGCGCGACTGACGCAGCAGGTTAGTGATCTTCGCGGCTTATATGACGCCGAAACGCAGGCCGCACTCGCTTATGACAAAGCTCGGGAGCTGCGAGCAAAGGTCACTGGCCACGAGGAGCGCGATTGAGTCTCTGGTCCAAGGTGAAGGATCTAGTAGACGCGCGAATTGAGTTGCGGGCGAACCGTGCGCTGCTCCGCTCGCAAGAGGAGAAGCTGCAGCAAGCTGAGCAAGTGATCGCGAGTTGGGAAAAGTGGAGCGACACGCTCAACCGCGAAGAACGGAAAGGTTTACCAGCCGATTTGAAAGGAGCAAAGCAGTGCTAAGTCCAGATCATAAAGCAGAATTGACGCGCCTAACGAGGCTCGCGCTTCAGTATGTGGAAACCGACAACTGGGCCGCTTACGAAACCATAGCGGAGAACCTGCGGGACCTTACCACCAGCTGGCGTCGCGAGCGGCATTCACTTGGAACTCACCCCAGCAGAGAGGACCGGCTGCGGGGAATTAGCTAGCAGAAAGGGGACAAGACAAATGAGCGCAAGACAGGGAAAATCCACAGGCATTTTTCAACGCGGAGCTGCACGTCTGAGTGCCCGACACTCAGCGACCAACCAAGGCTACGCCGATAAAGCAGGTAAGAACTCGACCGGCATTTTCAAAAGAGGTATCGAGAACGACATTGAGCGGACTGGCAGCCCGAACGTGTTGCCGCCTCGTTACAGAAAGATCACTTAAGTGGAGACGATGACGAGCAGCGTCGAGAAGCCCTCGCAAGTTCCGCAGGGGAAGATCAGCGGAGTTACTCGCGCGACTGAGCTGCGTTCTGAGATCGGCGTGCTCATAAAAGAGCGCGCGCGAGTGAAGCGCGAAGTCGATGAACTTCTCGCACAAAGCGGCCAGTTGCAGGACGCGAAAGCATTGGCCGATGAAAACCGCAAATTGAAAGCGGATAACGAATCCCTGCGGGCGACGGTCGCCGGTATTGACCCGAATGACTATGCGCGGCTGCAAAGGGAAGAAGCCGAGCGCATCGAGGCCGACAAAGCGGCATGGCAGGACTTCATGCAGAGATGTGAGCTGACGCGACAGGCCAATCCGGATTTCCCAGAATGTGTGCGGGCCGTTGGTGACCTGCCAAATTCTTGGATACGTACAATCGCGGGCCTGGTAAATGGGCCTGAGTTTGTTCTGTTCTTGGGGCGCTCGCCGCAGTTCCGGGGTTTCCTTTCACAGCTTAAGGATTCCGCAGCGATTCAGCGAATTCAACACGTCGCGGTCGAGCTTCAGCAATTAGGGAGATAGAGGGGATAGATATGCCTGAAGTCGGAACAGAAACTCGTGCGCTGAGCCAGCGGGAAGCCGAGAGTACTTATCATCCCGGCAAGTCCCAGACCTTTGCAGATCAATGGCAAAATAGTGGCGGACAACGAGCCCGAAAAACCGCGCGAGGATGCCCCAGAAAAAACCATTTCTCCTGAAGAGAAGGCGGCCAAGGAGTGGGCAGAGCGCCGCGAGCGCGAATGGCGCGAAAAGAATGAGGCTCCCGACATCAAAAAATCCTGGGAACGTTTTCGCGAAAGCGTTTCCAAGCATGCGAACGATCTAGCTGCCGAAGATAAACCAAAACTAGACAAGGAAGCGGCAGAGGCGAAAAGCGACCCAGAAGTAAAGCACGAGACTGAGCTAAAACTCGAAGCGAAGTCCGGCGAAGAGTCGCAGGACGAGCGCGAATTTAAGCCCCTTGATCGGATGTGGACAGGGCCGGAGCAGGAGCTTGAACCAAAGGACATGGAAGTGCTTCAGCAGCGCGTCACGCGCGCCGACCAAGGTGTGAGGGGTCATATCGAGAAACATGAGCAGCGCGGCCAGATCGAGGCAGGCTTGCGGAATATGTTCAGCGGCCGCCCTGATCAGCACCGAGATTTTATCAAGGCACTTACAGAAGTGAAAAACCATGCGGAAGTTGTAAGCCACCTTGGACTGAACAAAACAGACCGGAACATTTTGCTGCAGCAGCCAAATTGGAAGGCTTTCCGGGCAGCCGTGCACCATCTCTCGAAGTCGCTTGCACCGAAAGTCGAAGCAAAGGCCGAACCTGAGTCTCCGCCTAAACCACGCGCACCCAAACCGCCTGTTGAGGTTGGAGGGCGGGGTCTCGGCGGCGGAGACGATTCGCTGAATGCAGCACGCGACGGCAATTTCGCAGCTTTCGACAGAGCGGAATGGGCCAAGCGTCGAGCACGGGCGTAGCTACTCGGAAAGAAGGTAGGAACTTAAAATGGGATTTTTAGGTGGCGGCATCGGGGCGTTGGGGTCGATAGTTGGCGGGATACTGGGGTCTAGTGCCGCGAAAAAAGCCGCAGACGCCGAAGCACAGGGTGCTACGCAGTCAGAGCACATCATCAACCAAGGCACCAACAATGCGACCAACTTCTTAAATGGCGAGTGGCAAGGGACAAAAAACAATTTCCAACCTTACCTTGACCTCGGCGCGACATCATCGAGCAACCTTGCTGCTTTGTTGGGAAAAGGTTTCCAAGCGCCAACACTCGAACAAGCGGAGCAAACACCCGGGTATCAATTCACGCTACAGCAGGGTACGAATGCGATAAACCAGAACGCGGCGGCGAACGGAACCTTGCTGTCAGGCAATACCGGAAAAGCACTTACCGATTACGGGCAAGGGTTAGCCCAGAACAGCTATCAGCAGGTTTACGGCAACGCCATGCAATCGTACTTGGCGAATTTGCAGGGCCTATTGGGAGGCACGCAGATCGGAGCGGGCGCAACCAGCTCTCTCGGGGCATTGGGCGGTCAGGCAGCCGGAACCATGGGCAACATTCAGCAGCGCGGTGCAGAAGATGCCGCGACCCAAAACAACAATATCGCAACCGCACGAGCTTCAGGCTATCTCGGCTCGGCAAATGCCTGGTCAAAAGCAATCGGCGGAATTACGGGGGGCCTCACTGGAGGTTTCGGCAATATGTCTGGCGATTCGAGTTTGCTTGAAAACTTTGGGAATTTTGCAATGGGAGCTGGTTAAAAATGTCTAGTTTTCCTGCGCCAAACATAGCGGAAGTGGCTGGCGAAATCGGGGGCGCTCCGCAACAGGGCTACAACGAGTATCAGCGCGGGCAAGCCTTGCGGCAACAGACCGCGCTTCAACGACAACAGACGCAGCAAGTCGGGCTTGAAAATCAGCAGAAGCAGCTCGATCTCAAGAATCAACAAATCATCAGCCAGGTCGCTCCGGACCATGTCGTTAAAGACCAATCCGGAAAGGTCACCGGCTACGACTGGAATGGGCTGGCACAGGATGCGCTCCAAAAAGGCGCGTCACCGCAATATGTCAATTCGATGCAGGCCAACTACGCGAAAGTTCGCAGCGACCTAGCTAACGCGACCAAGACGGAGCAAGAAAACGAGAACGCCGCGAATCAAAAAGCGATTGGGATGCATGAGGATTTAAAGCAAATCACCGACCCACAACAGCGCCAGCAGGCCTACGGGCAGATGCTCGGTTTTATGAAAGGCCACGGCCTGGACGTATCCAATTATCCCCAGCAGGCACCCCAAAACAACGATGATTTGACGCACCTGGAAGTTCCGTTAGGAATGCATGCGCAACTATTGAACGATCACAAAACTCAGTCGGAAACGGACGCGAACAATGCCAAAGCCGCGAATGAAAATGCGCAGGCAGCGCTCGCAAACATCAAGGTCAATATGGCGAAGAATTCGAAACCAGGAGACTTCGACTCGCAAATCGATCAAATCTTCGATCCCAAGCAAAATGCCGGCGGCAACAAAATGGCAAAGGCAATGGTGAACGGTGCGCTCAGTCGTGGGGATTTTGAAGGTGCAAAGCAGGTTCTCGATCAGGCGTATCAGAGCCAGCAGGAGATGCAGAAATACAAGGCGGAGCAGACGGACCCCGAGATCATGCGCGCCAAAGCTCAGCAGGAAGCCATGAACGCAAGAGCTACGCAGGGTTACAAAATCGAGCAGTCAAAAGTTGAAGGCCAGACTCGGCAACTCATTCAGGGAATGACGGAACCGGTGTATGCCTACGTTCCGCAAGCTGGAGGACCACCACAAAAAACCCTGATGAGCAAAACTGACGCACTGCAGTCCGGAATCAAAACCATGCTGCCGGTTACCGAGAAGGAAGTCTCGGAAGATACCATGTTGCTGAATCGACTGGGTGACGTTCACCAGAAGATCGCCCGCTACGAGCAGGCAATGCAGAAGGGCATAGGAGTAAACGACCGGCTAGCAATTCAGTCATTGCTTTCAACTGACAAATTCAAACTCGGTGCGTTTGGTGCAGAAATTCCGGTCGATAGCTTCAATAAAGTCGCCGATCAACTACACGTCAAGAGCTTGTCCCCGAGCGGACGCGATGCGCTTATCGCTTATTACAACGCACGGGAAGCGCTTGTGGGGTACAACCGGGTTTTGTCCGGCAGCGGGAAGTCCTCTGACAAGGCACTAGAACTGCAAGAGCAGACGCTACCTGACGTTGCGACTGCTGATCAGGATATGGCCTCACGAGGTTTCCGTGATTTCAAAGAAAATCTAAACGTTGTTGGCCAAGGCCTGCCAAAAATCCCAGGCGTCAAAAGCCCAGAGGAGTGGGAGCGGCAGAGCGGCCCGCGCTCGGCTAATCCACGCTCATTCCCTACATCGGTTAGCGGCGCTGGTTATCTCAATTCTTTGCTCGGGGGCCAATAGAAATGGCACTCACGAAAATGAAGCGCGCTTTCATTGCGGCGTATTGCAATGATCCGAAACTCGGCCAAACAGAAGCCGCCCGCAAGGCTGGATGCAAAAACCGCTCCAAGGTCACCGCTTCCGAATGGATGCGCGATCCGGAAGTAAAGCGCGAGATTGATCGCCAGATAGCCAACAAGTTCGGCGCAATAGAAGCCGAAATCGTGGGCAAAAAGGAACTCACGGCGGACACTGTAATTCAGGACTTAGACGACATTTCCGATATGTGCAAGACGGCAGGGGCGGGCGCATGGCAGGCAGCAACGCTCGTCAAGATCGCGGAACTCAAAGGGAAATACCTGAAGATGTTTACCGATCGCGTGGAATTTGACGTGAGCGACAAACTGATCGCGCGCTTAGAGGCTGGCAGGCGCAACGCAGGATTGCGGCAGCTCCCAGCGCGAACCATTGATGCAGAACCGGCAGAGATTGAAGAATGCGAGGCTGAAGAGAAAAAGGAGTCTGTTCAGTGAAGCAGGCACCGCCGGCAGTCAAAAGCGACGTTGACCTACAAATCGCTGAAGATGTCGCACGCTTCTATGATGACCCGCTTGGGTTTGTGAACTGGGCCTATCCATGGGGCCAGCCTGGAATGCTTGAAAGGCATGACGGGCCTGACGAATGGCAGCGCGAAGCCCTGGTTGAACTCGGCAATCAAATCAAAGAACGCAAGTTCGATGGACTGAATCCTGTAGAACCAATCCGTATTGTTATCGTTTCTGGTCACGGCATCGGCAAGGGAGTGTTCTGCGCCTGGGTTACTCATTTCATCCTGTCCACGCGTCCGCGCGCTCGCGGTACGATCACAGCGACAACGTTTAAGCAGTTGGAAACGAAAACTTGGGCGGCGGTTCAGCAGTGGGGCAAACTGCTCATCAATCGGCATTGGTTCGACATCACCAACGACTCGATGCATTACCGAGGGCACAAAGAGGCATGGGCTGTAAGCCCACAAAGCTGCAAAGAGGAGAACAGCGAGGCGTTTGCCGGACAGCACGCTGCCGATTCGTCATCGTTCTATATCTTTGACGAGGCGAGCGGCGTACCGGAGAAAATCTGGGAGGTCGCGGAAGGCGGACTTACTGACGGTGAGCCGATCTTCATTGCCTGCGGCAACCCGACGCGCAATACGGGAAAGTTCCAGCGCATTTCGTTTGGCAATGAGCGCCAGCGATGGACCCGAATTCAGGTGGACAGTCGGAAATCAAAGTTTTCTAACAAGGCTCTTATACAGCAATGGGCCGAAGATTACGGCGAGGATTCGGACTTTTTCCGGGTTCGCGTTCGCGGCGAGTGTCCGCGTGCTGGTTCAACACAGCTCATTCCTTCTGATGTCGTTGCTGCCTGCAGGAAGTACCAGGCGGTCGGGTATCAGTCACTACCAAAGATTATGGCCGTGGATCCCGCGAGATTCGGAGATGCGCGCAGCACAATTATTTTGCGGCAAGGAAGAAAGGCACAGATTCTCGGCAAGTTTCGCGGTCTAGATACGGTGCAACTGGCAGAGCGGGTTATTGCGTTCATCATAAAAGAAAACCCAGATGCGACGATCATTGATGGCGATGGATTAGGCGCAGGAGTTGTGGATCAAGTACGCCATCGCGGTCACGACGATACCCTATACGAATTCCACGGCGGCGGGATGCCGTTCGACCCTGCAGCATATTACAACCGACGCGCGGAGGTTTGGTCGCTGATGGGCGCTTGGCTGAAAGAAGGCGCGGAAATTCCCGACGATGCCGAGCTGGAAGTCGACCTCACCGGGCCGCAATACGGCTACAGCGCCAAACAGCAAATCCAGCTAGAGAAAAAGGACGATATGCGCGCTCGCGGGATGGCGTCTCCCGATCTGGGCGATGCGCTGGCGATGACCTTTTCAGTAACCGTACAGCCAAAAAAGCCGAAATATCGCGAACCATGGCCGTACAAGATCGGGATTTGGTCATGAAAGAAGCTGATCGTATCGCTAGGGTAAGGCAGCTATGGTTAGAGCGGCGGCCCAGTGAAAATGCGACCGAGAATGATGCATTCGTATTCCATGGATGGCTTCAGCAAAACCGCGCTGCCCTACTGAACCAAAAACGCGGCGATTCATGGCAGCAATTGAAGTCCGATCTGAACGGGCTATTCAAAGATTGAGGGGAGCTGCGCGAGTATTCAGTCACTCAACTTAATGACTGGGCAGAAGAAAACTTTAGTAGTCCACGTTAACGATGATCGCATCTTTCGGGATGGGGAAGTCTTTAACCTCCTCGACAATTCCTCTCTCTTTGGCGAATGTAGCGTCCTTGATTGTGGGTATGCTGAGAAGCTGGAGTTCCTTGAGGTTCTCATCCGTCAAAAGCGTGTCCTCTTTGAGCAGTTCAAACGTAACGTCGCGAATCGCGTTTAAAACTTGTGTGTGATCTTGAAATTCCAATCGGGTAAGGTTGTGAGCAGCCGTATAGTTCATTTCAAAATCGTGAAAGTGGAAGAGGGAATGGGGTAGTGCAATCCTTACGGCACCAGCCAAGAATGGCAAAATTGCAATAGAAGCAATCACGCCTGTATTGATGGTTGTAACACCTCCAGGGAGAGAACGAATGAGGCCGAACAATGACATCCCATCATCCAGCGACCCGCCTGCGCTACTCATGTACAGGTAAAGCGATTTGTGATTCCCGTTTGGATCTCTATCGTTAGCAACGTTGCATAACACATTTCGGAGCTTCGTGGTTTGTGGATGTCCTATCGGGCCATGAAAATTAACGCACACAGTGCTCATGGATTTATACCCTCATCTTGCCTTTTTCTTTTTCGCTTCCCTCGTTCGTTTTGCTGCCGCAGCCTTAGATGCTTTGGTCGCAATTTCCTTGCGCCGCGCTGGACTCAGTTTCTTGGCTCTCGCAATGCCGCCCTTGCTGGCTATTTTTGAGATGTAAGCCGCAACCGCGTCTTGGATTCTATCCTCATCCATGGGCGGCAAAATCGTAGCAGGAAGAACTCTTGACACCTTGCTAAGCAAGGTGCAGTATTATCCCGCACGAAAAAACGGGCCACATCCGTGCGTTAACACGAATGCAGCCCTAACCAAATTCGCACGACCGAGTGTGCAAAAATGGCTGAATCCAATCTATCCCAATTCGCTGATCCATTCCTCGTACTTCTGCTAGACAAATTTCTCGATAAACAAATTCAGCTAACAGATCGCCTGTTGGCTGAGGCACTCCTGCGGGAGTGCATGAAGGAGGAGCGATGTCCCCAAACAGAGAATTAGCAGCCCGAAACCACGATCTCATTGCGCGTTTTCTCCAGTGGAATACAGTCGAGAAAAACCTCTCACCATTGACGGTTGAAGCCTACCGCCAAGACCTGCGCCAGTTTGCGGAGTTTCTAGGCAGACCCCTGATCGAAGCGCAGAAGACTGACGTTAGCACCTACATGGGGAAACTGCTGTCGGGTCACCAAGCGAGTTCCGTTGCTCGGAAGCTTGTTGCGCTAAAGCAATTCTTTCGGCTCTTGTTGATAGATCGAGTCATTACAAAAGACCCCAGCGTAAGTGTTCCGGCGCCGAAAGGCTGGAAGAAGATGCCGCGATATTTGTCACGTTCCGAAGTAGACACGTTTCTCGATCCGAATGAGCCTGCTGGAAATTATGTTCCGTCTAACGCCAGTATCAGATACGGCGGAGAACCTAGCTATTTGGTGCGACGTGATCAGGCCATACTGGAACTGTTTTACGCCACGGGGTGCAGGGTTGGGGAAGTGGCGCAAGCGCGAACTGCGGACTTGAACCTAGACGCTAGGACTATTTTGGTATTCGGGAAGGGCAGCAAAGAACGAATAGTGCCGTTGGGGCGTCGGGCTGCGTCGGCTCTTGGGGATTATTTGAAGTATCTGCGATGGAGGCTAGTGGAAAAGGGTGCGTCCCCTTGGCTCTTTGTGGGCGGCGGGAAAGGGACGCCGCTCACAAGGCAGCGCGTGTGGCAGATCGTCAAACGCCGTGCCGCCGGCCTCAACTTGAATATGTCACCGCACACCCTTCGCCATACCTGCGCTACACACATGCTCGAAAATGGTGCCGACCTGCGGACCGTACAAACGATTCTCGGCCATGCGCTGGTGGAGACTACTGAGCTGTATACGCACGTCTCGCCGACTTGGGTGAAAGAGCAGTTCCGGAAATTCAATCCTCGCGCCAGAGCGGAAGCACTCATGCAGGTGAGGATGTTCGGTGAAAACGGCTTAACCGCAAATCGCGAGATTCAGCCAGGGCCGATCATCTGCGCTCAGTGCCTGAATCCTGTCTGCCCGGAAAGCAAGTGGTACTGCGCCGAGCACCTGGGACAGCAACGCGAAGGCGGTAAGCGACTCCATGCAAGGCGAAAATTAGCAGGCCTCTGTATCAACTGCAAGACGCCAGTTTGCGAGGGAAGCACGATATATTGCAGCCAACATTTGGTGTACTGCCGGGAAGCTGATCGATTGAAATACAAGAGGCGCAAAGAAGCGATCGCAACGTACCTCAAGGCGCAGCAAGATGCCAAGGAGATCGCATGAGACGCGGCACATGCACCTGCGAAGCGGCTCTGTTTGTCCTGTATTTGAGCGTCAATGGGCTGGCTGCTGTGCGCGAGATTCCTTGCGTGGAACTGAAAAGGAGATGCCATGAATAACAATTCTGGTTCTAGAGAATTGATGACATGGATAGAAGACTTGGTAGTTATCTTCGCGGTTGGATACGCGATTCGCTGGCTGCTCGGGCTGTAAGCATCCCCAAAAAGGATTGTTCCACAACCATAATGTTGGAATAGTATCTGCGGCGCAGTAAAAATCAAGCGGGGAAACGGGCAGCCCTCCCCCGAGTCCACCCGTTTCCCGCGAACCTTTCTTTTGGCTGGGGAAAAAGGTTTAAAGCCTGCGGTTCGGGATATTAGCACAGGTCTGAGGCCAGCCGATTTTATTTTTTTCTGTTCCGATTCCGTAACAAGCAGTCAAAAAGGCTAGGTCTGTGTTGTACTCGATGAAAACGGAGCAATTCAGGCACATCACCCGATGCAGATGGAAGAAAAGACGGATAGCGCGTTTGAGCCATTGCTACTAATTTTAGCGCACCCCGCCAAATCGAACCGACAAAGGCGGCGGATTTTCTGTCAGGAAAGACCTCGCCTTGTCGGTTCGAAAGATTCGCTCGGTCTGGACATTGCGGGAGGTGACCCCGAGCGACTCCGCTACAAAAGTCATGGAGAGCTTGAGAGCACGGCAAACGGCAGAAGCGGTGCAGGCGGCTAATGTCTAACCCATGCCCCAAGCTCGAACTCTTAGAAGCCATTCCAGCTATTCACGTTGCGTGAGGTTGAAGAAAAAGGCCCGTCTGAATCGGCTGGGGGAAGGCATATTCCCGAGGGAAAAACTTTCCACAGTTACCAACCCAGTCCGGGCCACCACAACCGTAGCATTTCAGCAACTTACCTTCAACACCATAAACTGCGACTTCAGGCTGCTCTCTCGAGTTCATCTATTTTTTGCCGAAGGCTTCGTCTTTGGTCAATGATGTCGAGATCATCTGGACTGAGTAGCTCGACATTCTCTAAGTCGTGCAAACAATTCTTCATGGCATCTAGCAACTCAGGCTGAACAAGGTGTCCCATGTTTGCACGTCCCCACCAATTCAGATGCCAAAGCGCTGGTACTCAGTTCATACCCCATAGTGGGTATTACTAGCTGGTCCGCATCGGTGTGCCGGATCGCGTGCGGTGTCTCAAAATCCTTGCTGCACTTCGTACAGCGCAACCGCTCCCAATCCAGGCGCATGTATTCAGCAGGACTCAGGGCAGCATGGCAGTGCGGGCATTCCACGTTCAGCGAGGCCCGCATTGCTTCAAAATCGTACTTGCTGCGGCGTGGCATGGTTTTTTTAATCTTGCCTTCTTCCGGGGGAATCGTAGCGCTCGCGTTTGCGCCACGCTTTCTCGCCGCCGTCCCATACTACCCAGTCTTTAGTGAGCTTACGAAATTCCCTCAGGACATCCCGCCGAATTGCGGAATTGCCATAGTCGGTCAGGTAAGTAAATTCTGAACCAAATTTTTTCTCAATATCCAATGCAGCATCTTCTTGGATGAGGGTACCGAGTCGATCTCCTTGAAGCTCTTCGACCATCCACTCGGCTACATCCTTAGCTGTCGGCATAACCCAGAAATGCTAGCAGAAGTTATGTGCCCCACAAATATGCCCACAAAACCGAGCAGAATTCGACGCAAGTGCAGGATTGAGCAGGGAAGTGCAGCGTTACGCATGAATAGAAAAGGCGCGACCTAAGCCGCACCTTTTGTTATGGTTTACCGTCATTCCTGCTACATGATGCAATATCGCGCAACGCGGGCAGGGTATTCTGTCACGGCAGAGGCCGCGGGTTCGAGTCCCGTCGTCCCCGCCACTCTTTCAACCACTTTAAGGGTCACCGCCGAAATGGCGAAAACGATCATCATTAGGCCAGACAGGCCTAGCGTCCGCTCGATCCACTGAAAACGGAAAAGTAGCACCATCGTGCCTAGAGTCAGAGTAATCGCCATGAGCAGAAACTTTTCCGGCCATCCCGTCAGCAGATGAAGAAGAATGGCAATGCCTCCGATCTCTGCAGCGCACGTGATCAGGTTCTGCAGGTTGGACGCAATTAAGGCGGCAAGCCCAAGCTTTTTGCCTAGCTGTGTACGTACAACGGCAAATACGGGCTCCTTGGCAAGGACGGCAACCCTCCCGCACATTTCCATGTAGATGATGATGGCAGCCGTGCCCAGCGCGATGGCCCACATAAGCTGGTATCCGAACAGGGCGCCCGCCTGTGTGGTGAACACGATCTGGCCAAGATCAACGAACCCTCCAAGCGCCGTCATAATCCCAAGGGTGAGGACCAGGAGTTTTTTCATATGGACGAGTTCGCCTCATTTAAGAGCCTGCCGAATACTTGCAAATGAAGGTCTCAAAGAACTGTATGTTGACGAACTGAAAGATTTATACAGCGCTGAGAAGGTCTTTACTTTGGTCCGACCGGTAAAGTCTTATTGAGTTTTTCGATAATGTCTTTGCTAGGTTTCCCACCTTTGCAATCCGGATGACCAAAGCCGCTCGAGCTGACCCCATTCTGAATATCAAAAATCAAGTTGTCGCTTGGACCGGGCGCAACCCCCATCGGAACAGCATCGAGATCGAGCGCGTGACGAGTTTTCCATGCGACCACGTGATCCGCGCAGGCAGTGTCGCCGCTCACGCCTAAAGCCCCAACCAGGAGGCCCTTCTTACTGTAAAGAGGCAGTCCGCCGCCGAATACGATCACTCCCCCTATGGGTTTGCCCACCATGGGATCATTTTTCTGGCCAAAATCCTGCGGGTTTCCGGCAAATGCTACGGCCGGATTTGGAGGGCCGATAATTCCGTATAGCGACTGGCCGGGCTGCGCTCCGGCATAAACGTTACCCGTTGAAAGCGCAAAATTGTTGGTGCTGAATGCATTCGCGGTGTTCGCCTTCTCAGCTGAGATAACGCGACTGCCAGGCCACTCGGCAGCGCGGCTCGGACCTGTAAAAGCAACCGCACAAACGATCCCGTCCCGATTGACGAGAGTGCCCCATTCCTGATTGCCGAGACCGCCGTTCGCATCCTGGCCTTCTTTGACGACAGCGGTCAGCGCTGCTTTGAGCTTGGAATAATCCGGCAGCTTGGAACAATCCTGCGGATTGGGATTCTCGCTGGGTTTCTGCGCGATTGCCGCGACGACCAAAACAATCACAGCCGCGCAAAACCTTGGTACAAATGTCGCTTTCATACTCGCCTCCGATTAGTTGCTAGTCCCGGTCGCGCAGCGTGTAAAGATACGCTGCAATATCACGGCTGTCCTGCTCGCTTACACCCATTTCGGGCATCGCGGTCTTCGGTTCCACTGCATGTGGATGTTGAATCCAACGCATCATATTGGCTGCCGTGTTGGGAAGCTCGCCGGCAATATATTGGCGATCCGCAATCCCATTTAAGGGCGGCCCTACTAAGCCATGTGCTCCCGGAACACCTGAAATTGTGTGGCATGCATAACAGCCGTATTTCCGAATATCGGCTCTGCCTATTCGTGCATTACCACCGCCCGTGGTGATGTAAGCCGCGCGCACCCGGCTGGAGTTCATGTCCGAGCAGGCGCTCATCGCGGCTATCGAGCCAATCAGTGCGACAAACCAAAGCCGGCCTTTCATTTCGTAACTCCTTGCGAAGCGCGAATGAGGGCGGCAGTATGCGTGTACTCCCAGCGCTGCTCAGAATGGCGCAACCACTTGGCTAGTAACACCAGCGCGACCACGGTCAGCAAAGTACCGGCGGGAATCCACATGATGAGCCCACCGAGTTGCTGGTCTTCAAGAGCAGAAATGTGCCATAGAGAGGTAGTTCCTAGATAGGGCAAATACCAGATCCGGGGAGAAAATGTGAGCCACGCTCCCAGCACGCTGGTGTGAACTGCGGTGGTAAATACGTACAAAATTGCTCCACCAAATCCAAGCCGGCCATCATGATTGCGGAGTAGCGCCCACCAAAACAAAAGCGCACTGCCAATGAAACTGGCGTGCTGTAGCGCGTGCACGAAATCACTGTGCAGCGCAGCATCAAACAGAACCGGAGCATGCCAACTCCATAGCGCGATTGCGTGTATCAGCCATGCTGCGGCGGGTGCGGAAATTGCCAGCCAGACTCCTTTTGAAACTTGCCATTTGAAGACGCCGACCACCGGGCTGCGCCAGCTTGGCGGCATTGCCCAGAGAAATACCGCTAGTGGTTGGCTAAGGACCAGCAGCGGAGCGGAGACCAGCATCAGTATCTCGTGCTGCGTCATGTGAACCCAGAACAGCTGTTCGCTGATCTCGTGCATCGGAGAATCGAGCGCCATCAGCAAAGAAACCCAACCCGCGATAAAACATCCAATCGAAAAGCTCCGCAGGCGCACTCCCCTGTGTTGCATGCGGGCTATTCCAATGAGGTAGAGCGCAGCCATTCCAAACAGCGGAACCGCGATGTACCAGGGCCATGTCCAGCTTGCAGCATCGATCCCTGTTTCGCCCGATACTGCGACGGCCGGCAAATTGAAAATAAGAACGATCATGCTAATCACAAGGACTCAGAATCCAGCGCGGCACCGCGCTTGCGATTATCACGACTGTGAATGCCAGGCTGAAAGCGATTCCAAATAAAAGCTGAAAATGCGTCCGATCCAACGGGCGACCACCCTCGTCGGCCGCATCGCGTGGAAGAACTGCGTATCCCCTCAGTCCGGCTGCCAAACCGGCTAGCGCGATGAGCGCGCAAACAACCGTGATTACGTGCAAGACGTAGTGGTGCCCGGTCAAACAGGAATGTTGTGTAAGTACGAAGCTGAAGCCCAGGTCAAAAGCCCAGGCGAGCGGACCCGCGATCATCGTCCACCAGATAAACGCCGGTGCCGCACCGCGCTTTACAGTTTGTTCGACTGTTGCCATCGTGCTCCTAGAGCAATCGTGTTGTGCCGTAAATCAGAAAGTCCACGATCATCGCGCTTACCACAACGAAATACCAATAATCGGAATTGATCGCTACGTCGGCCAGCCGCGTACCTTCCATTTTGTTTGTGAAGCTCACGCACAGGATGACCAAGGTCTCGATAAGCTCTGTGATCATGTGGCCGGTGTGCACCCCAATCAGCGTCCATATGATCGAGCCGTACGCGTTTTCATACCAGCGGCAGTTCAGGTTGGCAAACTCAAAGCCGCGCAGAACCAAGTTCACGATTGCAAATACGGTCAAGCCCGCAAGTGCCCAACGAATCTTTAGCCGATCTCCGGTTGGCGCGACCTTTTGGGCGTAGCGCGCTGGAATAAGACTCAACAGAAAAACAAATCCGTTTGCCACTCCACACCACAGGTCCGGAGGAAGTTGGTTAGGTGGCCAGTTATTGGTTCGTGTTCGTAGATAAAAATAACTTGCGAACAGAAGGGCGAACATCGTCCCTTCAATCATCATGTAGAAGACATTTGCGAGCCATGTAGTATTGCTGGGACCGAAGGCGACGCTAGGCAATCCGGAAACGTCAAGCACCGGCCTTTCCCTTACCTGTTCCAAGATGGAATCGCCTCCCTTTGTGTCCGTGGTGCCGGGGAATGTCCGCGCGGCCATAACCATCCGATCAAAGTGATGACAACCGGAATCGCTCCATATGCGATTCCCCACGGACTGAAAATTGACCAGATGAATGCGATCGAGACTGCAATCGACGTAAGAAATGGCCAAATTGTCGGCCCGGGAAGTTCGTCTTTGTGTTGTGGTTCGGAGTCGAGGCTGTTGGTGACTAGAACCTCGGGAATGTCGTCTCGAACCCCGACAACAATCGGCTGATTGGGCGAAGCTTCCCACAACGCCTCACGCCCATTGACCGTGGGTAGTTCAAGAAAGTTGTAAGGCGGCGGTGGGGAGGGCACGGCCCACTCCAAACTTCCCGCGGCCCAGGGATTTGGGCCGGCTAACTTCCCTGTTGCTGTGCTGCGGAAGAAATTAACGATGAATACCAATATTCCAGCGGCCATGAACAACACGCCGATACTAGCCAGCATGTTCAAGGTTCCCCAATGCATTTCGGGAGTGTAGGTGTAAACCCTGCGAGGCATTCCGCGCAGCCCCAGAAAATGCATGGTGAAAAACGTCATGTTGAAGCCGATTAAGAAGAGCCAGAAATGTATTTTTCCCAGTAGATCGTCCATCATGCGGCCGGTGATCTTCGGAATCCAGTAATACAGGCCCGCGAACATGGGAAACAGTGCTCCGCCGATTAGCACGTAGTGGAAATGCGCAACGACAAAAAAGGTGTCGTGCACCTGCCAATCAACCGGAACTGAGGCAAGCATTACGCCGGAGAGGCCACCGATCATAAAGACAAAGAAAAACCCGAAGACCCAGAGCATTGGCAGCTTCAGTTGCAAACGCCCGTGCCAAATAGTAGCCATCCAGCAATAGAACTGTACTGCGGTTGGGATTACGATCATCAAACTCGCCGCCGTGAAAAAACTCTCACTCATTTGCGGGAGGCCGGTCGCAAACATGTGATGCACCCACACACTGAACCCTAAAAAAGCGGTTGCAACCACCGAGATCACAACGGGCACGTAACCGAAGATGTGCCTGCGGCTGAATACCGGCACCAAGGTAGAGACGATCGCTGTTCCCGGCAAAAAGATGATGTAAACATCGGGATGCCCAAAGAACCAGAACAAGTGTTGATAAAGCAATACATCGCCGCCGACGGTCGGATTAAAGAATTGGGTATTAATAGTGCGGTCCATGAGCAGCATTGAGCTCACCACCATGACCGATGGCATGGCGAAAATTACTGCAAATGAAATTACCAACTTTTCCCACAAGATGATGGGCATGCGGTTCAGCGTCATGCCTGGTGCGCGATAACGGAGAATCGTAGTGGCGATACAAATTGCAACACCAAGTGTTGAGACCTCCGTAAATGTGATCATTTGCGCCCAGAAATCCACCCGCTTACCTGGCGTGAATGCGGGCCCGGAAAGGGGAACGTAAGCAAACCAACCCGCATCAGCACCGGTTCCGGTTAGCAGTCCTGTCCAAAGCAACAGACCGCCAAACAGATAAATGTAGTAACTGAATGCGTTCAGTCCTGGGAATGCGATGTTGCGTGTGCCGCAGATTAGCGGTACTAAATAAACTCCGAAACCTTGAAACATCATCGGCACGGCAAATAAGAAAATCATCGTGGTGCCGTGTACAGTAAAAATTTGGTTATAAAGATCCGGCCCAATCGCGTTGTGCTCCGGGCGCGCGAGTTGCCAACGAATCATCCCCGCCAGCACTCCACCCAGTATCAGAAAAACAAACGAGGTCACCATGAACCGAACCCCGATTGCGGTATGGTGCACGTTTCTGAACCACCCCCAGAAGCCTGGGGGTGCCGCCCATGTTTTTGCCAGGCGTTGCTCGCCGCTGCCGGCTGGAATCACAATTGGTTCTGGTTCACCGATGGCCACTGGGTTCCCTCATTGCAGCGTTTGTAAATATGTGATGAGTGCCTGCAGATCGCCGGGATCTAGCGGATTAGGAGCCATGTGGCTACCCGGTTTTATGCGCTGCGGATCGACAATCCATCCTGCCAATGCGCCTGGAGTATTCGGTAGCGTTTCTGCAGCAATCATCTTCCGACTTGCGAGATGAGTCAGGTCCGGGCCCATCCTTGAGCCGGCGTCGGTGCCGCGAATGGTGTGGCACATCAGGCACGCATGCGTTAAAAAAACTTGTTGGCCACGCTCTGCTTCCGGATCGCTGGGGTTAGCAGCCGGTTTCAATTGGCGAGCTTCCCACGCCTGAAATTGCGCTTCATGTTCGGCAACGATAGAAAATCCCATGTGAGCATGTTGCAAACCGCAAAATTCCGCGCACTGTCCGTGATAAGTTCCCGGGCGATCAATCTGAATCCAGAAGGTGGACGAATAGCCGGGCAGAAGGTCGCGTTTGCCATTGATATTTGGCGCCCAGAAACTGTGAATCACGTCGGCCGAGTTGGTTAAAATCACCACTGGCTTTCCGACGGGTACATGAATCTCGTTCGCTGTAGTGACGGTCTGGTCGGCTTGTGGATTGGGATAAATCGCTTCCCACCACCACTGATGACCTGTGATTTGAATGGTGACCGGATTTTTCGAAGTCAATCCCTCGACTTTCTTTCCCGTGATCACGCTCATAAATAGCACGACGAATAGCGCCAGAACCGTAACTGCAACTGCCGAAGCTACCACCCATGCCGCCCGGCGATCTCCCACGGGATCTTTGCTAATGGAAAGCATCTCGGAGGCTGAAGTGTGAGTTCGTGCAGCGGCGCGAGTGAAACCGAGGATCATCAGCACGAATGCGACGACGAGGATCCAAAAAATTGTCCAATAGAGCCACTCGATATTGCTGGCCTGCGGTCCGGCGGGATTCAGGTCGGAGTGCTCTCCAACCAGAACCGCACAAACAATTAGGCGAGCAATCATTGCGATGGCTCCGGTGCCCCAGTGATTCCGATTGGTGTTTGCCTGGGCATAGATTGTTCAGGAGGTCTCACATAAAGCTGATCATTACGTGCCGGTGCGACGTCCTTCGGTAACAAGCCGCTCATCGAGCGTACATATGCAGCAATTTCCCAGACCTGGAATTCCGGAATTCGGTTGCGAAAAGACGGCATCCCATTCGGCCTGCCTTCTACAATCGTTGTAAAAATGTTCTGCGGTTCACTGCCGTATACCCAGTTATTGTCCATGAGCGGCGGGCCCATTCCACCACCGCCATTGGCGTGACAACCCGAGCAGTTGTACTGGTTGAACAACCGCTTACCCTCCGAAACGGAATAAGCGCTCTCCTCGTAAATGCTGGGTAGCGGCGGTCCGGGAAGCGGGTGTCCGCCCGGGTTCAGCCCGCTCACTTGAGTCTCGTTAATCACCTCGGACGCAGGGGGAGATGGACGGAAATTTCTTTCCTCCCGTTTGCAGCCAGTCCACAGGAAAATAGTTCCTAACAGTCCGACGATTATGGCGGGAGTCTTCATTATCAACTCCCGCCCGTGCTCGCCGGCGCTAAATCCAACTGCGGAACGCCGTAGTGGTTGAGAATGCTACGGACTTCACTTTGTTTGCGCTCCAATACTGTCTCAAGCTCATCGCGTAAACCTATGTTTCCCCTACGGACTCCAAATGAAATCTCAAATGTCAGCGGCAAGTTCGGAGGATCAATTTGCGGAGTTACCGGCGTGAGTTCCAGCGTGCTCGGGAACTTGTTTGCGTAGAATCCAGCCAGCGGGCCCCACACGATCGCCGTATCAACTTTCCTGTCGACCACTGCGCGAATAATTGAATCAGCATCTTCTCCTGTCGTGTCGAAGCCGACAATTGAGCTTTGCAAACCGCGGCGCGCCAGAGCGGTTGCCGGCGGAGTGTAATCTTCATCCAGAACCTGAACCCCGATCTTTAATGTGTGGAGTGCCGGATCATCTAACGAAGCTAGTTTCAAATTGCTATTTGGGCGCGTCACGAACACATAGCTGGAACGATAGTAGGGCGTAGTTGTCAGAACTGGTTTGAAGTTTTTAGGGATTCCGACGAGCAGATCGCAACGCGCTCCGTCGAGGTATTCCCGGACGAATCCGCGTCCCATGCGTTGCCAGACATAAACCAATCGGGCATTCAGATCGCGAGCCACAATTTCTGCAATTTTGTTTTCGAAACCCTGCTGCTTTTGATTCGAGAACGGCAGATTGTCAGGGTCAGCGCATACCCGAAGATCTCGCGCGCACGCGAGCCCACATAAACTCGTGAATATTAATGAGAAGACAAAAACACTACGGAAGGGCGAACACATATAGCGTGCCTCCCGTCGTCGTGTATTTGGGAAGATCCGCAGTCTCTCCAACGAATCCCAAGGCTGCAGACTTATCACGCGGATCTAGTCCGCCGGCTACAATTGCACCCGCCCATCCGCCAACTCCAGAAAGCACCGCGACATACTGCTTGCCGTCTGGGCCCTTATAGGAAACCGGCTGGCCGATAATTCCGGAGCCGGTTTTGAATCGCCATAGCTGCTTTCCCGAAACCGCGTCAATAGCATGAAACCAGCCATCCATGGTGCCGTAGAAAACTACGTTGCCCGCAGTGGCAACGGCGCCACTCCAAACCGGAAAGTGATCCGGAATTGTCCAAACTACTTTGCCGTTTACGGGGTCCCATGCGGTAAATTCTCCGCCGTAACCGCCGGGTGCGTCGTACATAACAACATTCGCGCCTACGTAAGGTGTGCCAGCGATGTAATTTACGGAAACATCCTCTTCATCCATGCAAATATGGTTGTGCGGGATATAAATCAATCCGGTCTTTGGCGAGAATGCGGAGGGAGTCCAGTCCTTCGCTCCTGGCGATGCTGGACACAAATCGCGAACCGCTTTGCCACGTATCGGACGTTTCTCTTCTACGTATTGCAAAAGGCCGGTCTTCAGGTCCACGCCCCGGCTGGTTGTGATGGGTGCAAAAACGTTGGCAGACAAGACCTCGCCGTTAGTGCGATCGATCACATACACATAACCGTTTCGATCCGGGTGGACGAGGACTTTACGCGTCTGCCCATTTATCGGAAGGTCGAGAAGAATATTTTCGTTGACTGCATCGTAGTCGTAAAGATCGTGAGGGCTGTACTGATAAAACCATACCGCTTCGCCGGTGTCGGCATCTCGAGCAAAGATTCCCGCCGTGAACTTGTTGTCACCTGGACGTGCGTCTGAGTCCCACGGACCCGGGTTTGCAGTTCCGTAATAAATGAGGTTGAGTTCGGGATCGTAAGAAATCCACGCCCAGGCTCCGCCGCCACCGATCTTCCATGCATCCGGCGGCCAGGTTTTTACGCCTAAATCCTGCCCGCGGTCTTGCGGATAGAACGGTTTGAACTTTGGTCCAATGAGCACATCTTTGTCGGGACCGGCAGTGTACGCGGTCCATACAACTTTGCCGTCTTTCGAGTCGAGAGCTTTCAACCATCCGCGAACACCCATTTCACCGCCGCTGATGCCGACGAGTACTTTGTTCTTGACGACCAGCGGCGCCATCGTCAGCGTTTCGCCCTTATTGATGTCGCCGACGCGAGTCTTCCAAATCTCCTTGCCGGAATTCGCATCTACGCAAACCGTCTGATTGTCGAGTGTGTTGTAGTAAATGTTTCCGTCAGAATACGATGCTCCGCGGTTGACAACATCACAGCAAGCGACCCCTTTGGAGGCTGGCGTAGGCATTGGCTGGTAAACCCATTTCATCGGCGCGCCTGGCTTGGTGAGGTCGAGCGCATACAGCTTGTTCGGCCAGGGCGTCACAATGTACATGGTGTTATTGACCACTAGCGGTGCAGCTTCGTGGCCTCGCGTCAGTCCGGTGGAAAAGGTAAAAGCCAACTTCAGGTTCTCCACGTTACTGGAATTGATTTGATCCAGGCTGCTGTAACGAGTGCTGGCGTAATCCTTGGCGGGACGGACCCATTGACCGTTATCGGGCTCTAAAGTCCCTTGATAGGGGCGCAGCTGATAATTTGATTCTTTTTGCGGAAGTAACATTCCCGGGGGAGCGGTCTGGGAATAGGACGGCAGCCCGCAAAGCGCGAAAAACAGTAGGATGACGGGCGCATTGTGAAACCGTACACAACTGTGCCGGGTAAGTACCCGTACGAAGCTGTGAATTAGCGAACGCATCTTTCCTGACCAGCGTAGGATGCAAAGTTGTGAAAAAGGTGGCCTGGGTTTCTGCCCGTCGAAGCGCGACGCCACCGGGTGAGAAGATTTCGACGACTTTAACAACTGAACTCGGCCCGACCCTCATCGATAGCCTAAGCTCTTCGACGCTGTCGCGGAGTTATTGACGGAATGAGAATCCATGATGACTTGGCTGCGTAAATACTCAGATGAAGTCTATTCCGCCTTGCGTTTCATTGCGGGATTGCTATTCGTCTGCCATGGGGTTCAAAAGTATTTTGGCGTCCTTGGCGGGGCGGCACAGATACACACACTTAAAGGGCTGATCGCGGGGACAATCGAAATGTTTGGCGGTACGCTGATTGCCATCGGTCTGGCGACGAGCATCGCGGCGTTCGTTGCCAGCGGAGAGATGGCAGTCGCATATTTTTGGGTGCATGCCCACCGAAGTTTCTGGCCCATCATTAATAAGGGCGAACTCGCAATCGTATTCTGTTTTCTCTTCCTCTATATTGCCGCTGGAGGTTCAGGTAAATACAGCCTGGATGCGCTGCTTTGGGGCCACGTTCCGGGCGGTCAGGGAGTCGTGCCACCAGTGCATCCAATAAAGCAAAACAATATAGAAGATCTCAACCTGCCGGACTAGCGATCAGGAGCAAAGAGTAAAGAGAATATTGTGCGAGGAACGGTTTTGCACGGCCCACGTGACATGCGCTTCGAAGAGCGCGATGATCCGAAATTATTCAAAAACAAGTGATGCAGTCATCAGCCCCGCTGGAGATCGGCGTACTTCATTGCCGTAAGGACCACGACTGGAACTATGCCCTTATTGCAGACGTCGAGAGACACCGGAGAAGAATTATTTCGAGCGCGCAATGGGCCGGCAACGCTTAATACGTGTTTTCGCGTCCACAGAATGCAAACTCGGAGGGTGCGGTCACATCGTAGTTAGGTGGCAGGTCATAAGTGGGAGATCAATTATGAATGCTTTACACACGATCATTCCGACCAATGCTGATGCCTCGCGGCGTAGCACCTTAGTTGCTGATGCGATGCAAGTCCTTACCTTAAGGGAGGAACTGGAGCGCAGCATCGAAGGCGAAGTTCGGTTCGATGATGGGAGCAAAGCCATCTACGCTGTGGACTCTTCGAATTACCGTCAAGTTCCCATCGGTGTGGTCATACCAAAATCTATCGAGGATGTAATCAACACCGTTGCGGCTTGCAGAAACAGCGGCGCGCCCCTGTTATCTCGCGGCGGCGGAACCAGTCTTGCCGGTCAGTGTTGTAATACCGCCATCGTGATGGATTGGTCCAAATACCTCGGGCAGATTCTCAGCATCGACCCCACGCGTAAACAGGCCACTGTGCGCCCAGGCTGTGTTCTCGACAATCTCCGCAATGCCGCCGGCAAATACGGGTTGACTTTCGGTCCAGATCCAGCAACTCACAATCACTGCACTCTCGGAGGCATGCTAGGCAACAACTCATGCGGCATGCATGCGCAAATGGCGGGCTCAGTCGCCAGCAATACCGAAGCCATGAAAGTTCTCTTGTATGACGGAACGCGAATGACCCTGGGTTGGACAAGTGAAGAAGAGATGAAGGCCGAGAGCGCCAAACCCGGCCGCATCGGAAACATCTACAAGTCTCTTCTGGCGCTACGCAATAAATATGAGAGTCAGATACGGGAGCGATACCCAGATATTCCACGTCGCATTTCCGGCTACAACCTCGATCAGCTTATTCCGGATCATCAAGGCCGGGTTAATCTGGCCCGCGCACTCGTAGGCTCTGAAGGCACCTTGGTTACGATTCTTGAAGCCACGCTTCGACTGGTCCACAATCCCCCTTTCCAGACCTTGGTAGTGCTCGGCTATCCCGACATTTATCAAGCCGGCGATCACATTCCGGAAATTCTGGAATCCCATCCCATGGGGTTTGAAGGCATCGATCATTTTCTGATCGAGAATATGACCAAGAAAGGCCTCCATGTAAAAGACCTGAGCAATTTGCCTGATGGCAAGGGCTGGCTAATGGTCCAGCTTCCAGGCGACACAGAGGACGAGGCAGACGGCAAAGCGCGACAACTGATGGAGCGGCTTAAAGGAAAGCCGAACCCGCCTTCGATGAAGTTATACGATCAACCCGAGCAGGAAAAGCATGTTTGGGATATTCGCGAGTCGGGCCTGGGCGCGACCGCTTTTGTGCCCGGCTTGCCCGCATCCTGGCCCGGCTGGGAAGACGCTGCGGTCCCACCGGACAAAGTAGGCCGCTACCTGCGAGACTTCTGCAAATTACTGGAGAAGTACGGATATGTGGCCGCATTGTACGGTCACTTCGGCATGGGCTGTATTCACTGCCGCATCACATTTGACCTGGTCACGCAAAAAGGAATCGAGAACTATCGGCATTTTGCCGAAGAGGCAGCGGACCTGGTGGTCAGCTACGGGGGTTCTCTGTCGGGCGAACACGGTGACGGCCAGTCTCGAGCTGAGTTGCTGCCGAAAATGTTCGGTAACGAAATCGTGCAGGCTTTCCGTGAGTTCAAGTCCATCTGGGACCCCGATTGGAAGATGAATCCCGGCAAAGTTGTCGATCCTTACCGGCTGGATGAAAACCTGCGGCTTGGAGCTGACTACCACCCGTGGGAACCCAAAACTCATTTCAAGTTTCCAAATGATAAAGGCAAGTTTTCTCATGCCACGCTGCGGTGTGTAGGGGTAGGGAAGTGCCGCCGCGAAAGCTCCGACGTTCCCGACAACCAGACCATGTGCCCAAGTTATATGGTCACGCATGAAGAGAAGCACGCGACCCGCGGCCGCGCGCATCTGCTATGGGAAATGCTGCAGGGAGATCCCATTCGCAAAGGCTGGCGTGATGAGAACGTGAAAGATGCGCTTGACCTGTGCCTTTCTTGCAAGGGCTGCAAAGGAGATTGTCCGGTCAACGTCGATATGGCGACATACAAAGCCGAGTTTCTTTCTCATTACTGGGAGGGCCGGCTTCGCCCACGCTCGGCATATGCGTTTGGACTGATTGACAAGTGGGCACGCATTGCTTCCCGCATCCCTGGAATAGTGAACCTTGCCACTTCGACGCCTGGTATTCGAGAATTAGCCAAGCTTGCGGCTGGTATACCGCAAGAGCGCACCATTCCGCAATTCGCTCCCGAACCATTTACTCGCTGGTTTCGGAGGAACCGTCCTGGAAGTCGCATTACAGAAGGTAAGAGCGTTTTACTTTTTCCCGACACATTCAACAATCACTTCTTCCCGCAAACTGCAAAGGCTGCGGTCGAGGTGCTCGAGCATCTTGGCTACGACGTTGTTCTCCCGCAGAGTTATGTTTGCTGTGGCCGGCCTTTGTACGACTACGGCTTCCTCGATATGGCAGAAAAATATCTGCTGCGGCTTATGAAGGCCCTTCACCCGGTTCTGGAGTCGAAAACTCCGATCGTTGTCCTCGAGCCGAGCTGCTGGTCGGTCATGAAAGATGAAGTCAATGAGCTCTTTCCCGATCGGGCGGACGCGCGTCATCTAGTGCAAAATACCTTCATGCTCGGCGAGTTTATCGCGAAGCATGCCGACACCCAACGTCTGCCGAAAATCCATAGCAAAGTGCTCATGCACGCCCATTGTCATCACAAGTCGATCATTAAAAAAGCCGAGCACGAAGAGAAATTAATGAAAGATATGGGCGCCGACTTGCGCCAGACGACTTCTGGATGCTGCGGAATGGCAGGGTCATTCGGTTTCGAGAGCGACAAATACGACGTTTCAGTGCAGGTCGGTGAGCACTCGCTTTTACCGACCGTCCGTCGTGAAGAATTGAGTACTCCAATTCTGGCCGACGGATTTAGCTGTCGCGAGCAGGTGGCGCAACTTTCAAATCGTCATCCGCTTCACCTCGCCGAGCTACTGAAACTTGCAATCAAAGGCGATGGACTTGGCTTCCGCGCCATGCCGGAGAACGAAATTCTCGCGCCGCACCGGGCCGCTGTGCGCAAGTCAAAGATCAGGACAGCAGTGGCACTGGGCGCATTAACTGCGGGTGTGGTCGTGCTTGCCTGGTTCCGCCACAAGCGGCAGTAGAACTTTATAAGGAGGTCGCAGTGCGCAGTTCGGTTCCTATCGAACGTGTGTCCGTCGAAAGTTACAAAATTCCCACCGATCAGCCGGAGTCAGACGGCACATACGAATGGGACAGCACCACGATTGTGATCGTGACCATCGATGCAGGGGGCAAACAGGGCCGTGGTTATACCTATGCGAATAACGAAACCGGCGAGTTGATCGCGAAAACACTGCAAAAGATTATCAAGGGTGCCGACGCGCTTTCTCCGCGCGCGATATACCTATCAATGTGGCGTCAGGTTCGGAACCTCGGACGTCCGGGAATTTGTTCTATGGCAATTTCCGCAGTTGACTGCGCGGTTTGGGATTTGAAAGCGCGGCTACTCGGGATACCGCTGGTCACGTTGTTGGGACAGGTGAGGACAGGAGCGACGGTCTATGGAAGTGGTGGCTTCACCTCTTATACGGATAGCCGACTCGCTGAACAATTATCCAAGTGGGTGGAGCAGGGAATCCATAGCGTGAAAATGAAAATCGGCTGCGATGCAGATCGCGACATCGAGCGCGTGCGCTGCGCTCGCAAAGCGATTGGATCTGATGCTGGTTTATACGTGGACGCAAACGGCGCTTACACCGCAAAGCAGTCGTTGTCGCAAGCCGAAAGGTTTGCCGAAATGGGCGTCTGTTGGTTTGAGGAGCCGGTCTCCTCGGACGATCTGAGTGGGCTGCGATTGATCCGTGACCGAGCGCCCACCGGAATGGACATTGCAGCCGGAGAATACGGCTACGACATTTTTTACTTTAATCGGATGTTGTCGGCTGGCGCTGTCGATGTGCAGCAGGCCGACATCACTCGCTGCGGCGGCATCACTGGATTTTTGCAAGTGGCGGCCCTTTGCCAGGCGTACAACGTCCCGCTATCAGGACACACGGCTCCAGCGCAGCACGCCCACGCAGCTTGCGCGGTCGAAATATTCAAGAACCTCGAGTATTTCCACGACCACGTCAGAATTGAGCGAATGCTGTTCGACGGTTTGCCGGAGCTTGTGAATGGAGAGTTGCAACCAGACTTGTCACGCCCTGGCAATGGCTTAATCCTCAAGCACGCTGACGCTCAGGAGTTTGCGGCCTGAATGGCATTGTTGCAGCGGTTTAGCCGGTAAGGACAATCATCAGCCTCAAAACCGAGAGGCGGTCAGCGACCCTAGTTCGACGATTTGCATCGGAGCATGGCAGCGCGGGAGCCGAATGTCAATTCTGCTCACAATTGTTGGAGTCTTGCTGATTCTTGTGGCTCTGCACGGTGTGTTTCGCACCCTCTTTCGTCCGGCCAAACGCGGCGATGTTAGTGACGCGATCGCCCGGTGTATCTGGCGCCTGTTTCACGCTGCTATGCCCGGGGCCCTGAGTTTCGCGGGTCCCGTAGCCTTCGTAATGGTTGGCTTAAGCTCAATTTCGGGATGTATGTCCGCGCCCTACTCGTGTCGTAACGCTTCTATCGGATCCAGGCGGGACGCTCGTAGCGCGGGAACCATTCCGCTCACCAACCCCACTACTCCCAGAATGAAAGTGGAAACGAACAAGGTTCCCGGAGCGATAAGTATGCGGATGTCGCCAGCCTCTCCGTTCTTGGCAAAGGCGCTGTATAGCGTTAGCCTGCCAACCGACAATGCCACGGCGTAAGCTAACAACACTCCCAGCACGCCGCCAATGAATGTGATGGTCAGAGCTTCGGCAAGAAACTGCATCAATATGTAACGCCGCGGCGCGCCCAGCGCCTTCTGCACTCCTATCTCGCGAGTGCGTTGCGTAACTGATACCAGCATGATGTTCATCAATCCCACGCCGCCGATGCCGAGCGTAAGCGTCCCAATGAATCCCAACAAAATCTTTAGCCCCATAGTAATAATTTCGAACTGGTGAACCTGCATCATCAGGTTGAAGACTCTCACCGCTTGGTGATCGCTCTGATTGAACTTGTGTGGCACTGACAGAATCGTTCGCACCGATTGCTCCAGCCGCTCGTACTCAGGAGTTTGATAATTGAACCAGATTGTGTCCAGATAACGCGTGTCTTTCAGGGCCGCCATGGTCGTGAATGGGATATAGACAACGCGGTTAATGTCGTCATTGCCCTCCTGCATTTTGGGGCTTAGTACTCCGACTACTTCGAAACTGAGCCCGTCAAGACGAATGCGTTCGCCCACTGCATTACGCCCAGAAAACAATTTTTCTTTGGCTTCTGAGCCGATTACCGCAACCCGTGCACGCTGGACTTGATCTTGAAGGTTGTAGAAGCGACCTTGCGCCATTTTCAGAGAGCGCACGTCAAAAACGCTGGGATCGTTGCCGGTGACCGGCCAGGTAAAAATCCTGGTGTCGTATTGCACGCTCGATTGTTTGTCTACACTGGGCGTAATGTGCGTGATCTGGGGAAGATTGGTGCGCAGCGTTTCTACATCATCCTGCGTGAAGCGAACCGGAATCCCCGCTTTTTGACCGCCGGCTTGCATGGAAGTCTGGCCCGGCACCACGATGACCAGCTTAGTACCGAAGTTCTTAAAAATATTGGCGCACGCCTCCCCAAATCCGTTGCCATACGCCAGCAACATCACGACCGTCGCGATGCCCCAAGCCATACCTAACATGGTGAGCGCGGTTCGGCGCCGGTTGTGGCGCATCGCCGTGTATGCTTCCTGGAGCAAATCCCGCATCATATATCACTCCTGCCGGAGCGCTTCTACCGGTTCCAGCATCGCCGCCTTCCGTGCCGGATACAGCCCGGCGACAACCCCCGCCACCGTCAAGCTTCCAATCGCCAGCAGCGCTGACATTGGCACTAATTTCGGTGGATCGAATCCGCCTGGGCCGTGTACGGTTCCCATGGCCGCCATCAATACCATCGCGAAAACCATTCCGATCAATCCACTCCCCAGCGTCAGAATCAGTCCCTCGAGAAAAAAGTGAAAAAGAATGCTGCGCTTAGTGGCGCCCAGCGCCTTTCGCAGCCCAATCTCATGTGTGCGTTCGCTGACTGCTACCAGCATGATGTTGATCACCCCAATCGCGCCCAATGCCAGCGTCACCATTCCCACCGTTCCTAGAAACATGTTCATCACATCGAAAATCGTTCCTACCATCTTCGATTCCTGAATCGAATCCCACTCGTCAAACGAATTCTGATCGTTGGCATCGAACCCGTGATTGCGCGCCACGATTTTATGAACATCCTGCTGCGCGATCTGGTGCTCAGCCGTCACTCGCGGCTGATATTCGATAAACGAAATTGAGTTCTGATGATTCTCACCTTTAATCGGAAAAGACGACGCCATCACCTGGAAGGGAATGTATGAACGCATGTTCAGCCACATGTTGTCACCACGGCCGAGATGCGGCAGGCTGCCGACCACTTCGAACCGGATGCCGTTGATTAAAACGAACGACCCAACCGCCGGCCGGCCGGGAAATAATGTTTTCTGTAATTCATTTCCCAGGACGAGAACATTTCGTCTCTGCTCGCCGTCTAGCGCATTGAGCCAACGCCCCTCTTTCAGCGGCAGGTAACTGATCTCATTAAGCTGCGGCAGGGTGCCAATAATCTCTCCACTGCCGCTGGCAAACTCGCTCACTTCATGCAGATCTTCACGGGAAATCAGCGGAGCAGCATTGCGGACATGCGACGCTTTCTTGATATCGAGATAATCGTTGTAGGTAAGCAAATAAGTCTGCGCTGAGTTCATGCTGCCCTGGACCGCGGGCGCGCGTCCGGGAAAGATGAACATTATGTCCCTGCCGAACTCTGCCATTTCGCGCCGGTTGCCGGAGCGGAATCCTTCGCCTACACCCACTAATAAGAGTAACGATCCCACGCCCCATGCGATCCCGAACATGGTCAGGAACGAGCGTAGCTTGTGCGCCCACAGGTTGCGAAAGATTTGGACGAAGATGTCAGCCATGGCTCGCATTGTACCCCTCCAGAAGGGGTTAGACGCGCCATTGTGGGAAAAGCGAGAGCCGCACCGAACGTGTAGCGGCGGCCGTCCACGTCCGCCCAGCCCGGACGGATTCGAGGAGCGTAAAAGTAGGGCAGGGGACTGCGCTGGATTCTTAATTAGGGTATCCCACACTTTGCGCTTTCGAGGTGTGGGTTTCAGCCTTGAGGGATCTTAAAATTCAAAGCGCACGCCGAACTGTATCCTCCGCGGAGTGTAGCCTTGCGCGGTTGAACTGACAATACCGAAATCGCTGTTGCCGCTATCGTAACTCGTATCCGGCGGAGCAAAGCGCGGCGTGTTGAATGTGTTGAAGACCTCGGCCCTCAACTGCAGAGTCATGCCTTCACGCGGGGTGAACTCTTTGTAGAGGTTGGCATCGAAGTTGTGAATGCCATCGGCTCTCAAGTTCGAGAAATAACGTGGCGCATTGCCCGGCACCTGGTCCCCTGGATCTGCGAAACAGCTGATATTCAAGACCGGCATCTGAGTTACCGCTGCTCGGTTCGATCCGATTCCAGTCGAGCCGCCGCAAAGCACGTTTGGACGCTGGTTGCCATCTTGCAGCCGATTATTAGCCATGTAGATTGCCAACGGCTGCCCGGATTGCTCGCTAATCAATGTAGAGACAGCCCATCCGCCGATGACTGCATCGAGGAACCGGTTCATTCCAGAACCAATCCAGCGATCACGGCCAACCGGCAAATCGACGACCACAGCAGCCGCGAGTCGTTGCGGCGTGTCGTTGGCGCTGATGCTATGCTCCGCAGCCAGATTGTCTAGTTGCTGTGGGTTTCCATTGTTGAGAGTTCCCACGAAGGCGTTCGCCCCTGTAGATGAATTGTCGGTGAATTTCGAAATGGTGTAGCTGCCCTCAAAACTGATGTGATGCGTGGTGCGCTTCTGGAAACGAATCTGCATGGAGTTGTACCAGGAGTTCGCGACTAGGCGCGGAAGGCCTTCGAAGTCGCCATCGAACTGCGGGTAAGGTCGCAGCAGGTTCACGAGAGGAATGGTGGGATTTCCGTACTGCGAGTCGGGCTCGTTGAAAATTGCCGGCCCGGCGTTGTACGCGCACCCAGTTCCGCCGAACAAAGAGCAGAACGGATTCGTAACCGGCGTGTTCAGCGAGTCTGAAGGATCGCCCGTGCCGCCGATAGCCAAAAAAGTCGGATCGTTACGAAGCTTTGCCAATAATGCAGAAGAGATGAAATCCCGATTGCGGGTGCTCGAATATCCACCAAAGGGAAGGTGTGTACTGCGGTTTGCCGAGTAATCGACCGCAAGCACGGTTTGGCTTGGGAGCAGCCGCTGAACGCCAAGATTCCACTGGTAAACATCCGCGTTCTGCGCTTCCGTGGTTCCCAGGTCGTTGCCGTTCCCGTAGCCCCACTCCGCCAGTTTGCCGTAGGTCTGGCCTTGGGGGCCGGTCACGCCACCATGAAACGGATCCGATAAGGTAGCCGCACGAGTGTCAAAGTTATCGTTAGTGAAGAACATGGTCGCGCTCTTGCGAAACGCTGTACCCGGATATTGGAAATTGGTGGCGACGCTCATTCCGTAATACACGCCGGCACCGCCGCGAACCACGGTGTTCTGGTCCAATTGGTAAGCAAATCCCAGCCGTGGCCCCCAATTATTGCGATCAACCGGAACGCTCCGCATGTGTGCGGTGTTCGGGAAAAGCGTGGTGCCGATCAGTTGCTTCGGGCCCAACCCGAGCGCTTGCAAAGTCGGATCACCGGCGCTTAAATCGATATTCGTGCCGGTGTCTCCGGTGAAGTCACTGAACTGAGTGCGATTAAACCGCTCCGTGTAAGGCGTGCTCCATTCGTACCGGAGGCCAAGGTTCAACGTCAGCTTCGAATTCACCTTCCAGTCATCCTGGAAATAAAGGCCTGTCTCTTTCGATTTGTTGGCCACAGCAGGAAAAATGTTGATGACGCTGCTGTTGTCAGGATATCCAAACAAAAGGCTCGCGAACGGATTCCCCTGGGTACCGCAATCCGTGCCAACTGGAGGACAGCCCGCGCCGCTGTTCGGGCTGGCCGAGGTCACGTCGTCGGTAAAGTTAAGAAGTCCCGTGGGATTCGGCGGCTGGAAAAAGTTGTTGAAGAAGATGCGCTGTTCTCCGCCCATCGTCATCAAGTGCGATCCCTTCGAGATCAACAGTTGCGACGAGTAGCTATAGAGTGTGTGGGCAAAATTTGTGTCGGTACAACACTGATCGTACAGGCTGGTCCAGGGCTGACTGCCGGACATCTGAATGGTTGGCATGCGGTCAACCCCAGAATTCGCGGCGAGATAGGAAGGCAATCCAACGCTGGTCAAGCTGGGATAATTTTCGGTCACTGGCTCACGTACGCGGTCGATCGCAAAATGATTTGTCCAAACTATCCGGGGACTGATCGTCCAGGCATATTCGAGGGCCGCGTTTTGCGCTGTCACTGAATCGCCGGCGATTCCATCTGAAAACGTGTCACCGTCGCCCAAGATAGTAGGAACACTGAAATGACTACTTAGCCGGCTATAGCGACCGGAAAGTCGCTGCGCACTAGAAATTTGATGGTCTAGCTTGATATCGAACTGGTAGTCGCCTCCTGTCTGAAGGGCAGTAGTACGAAAATTGTTGAACTCGCCAGGCAAGTTTGGTTTCGGATACAAGTTAATGATTGCTTGACCAATGGGATCGATCTCACCCGCTGGAATTACGTTTAGCGTCCCACCGGGTTGCGAACCCACTTGGTTCCTACTCTGACAAGTGGGCTGGCAAGCGATCGGATCGTATATTGGATTTTGTGTTCCTGAAAAGTCGCCAGTTCGCTCGGCGAGCGTTGGCACACTGGCAAGGATATTTTCCGGCTCGTTGTTGCGGACCTTCTCAATGTCGCCAAAGAAGAACGTCTTGTTTTTTATAATTGGCCCGCCAATGGAGAACCCGTACTGGTCACGCGCATGTTTCGGCTTTTCACCGGGCGCGGGATTGAAGAAGTCTCGTGCATCTGTTCCAGAGCGCTGCCCAAACCACCAACCGCTTCCGTGGAAATTGTTGGTGCCGCTTTTGAGAGCCATGTTCACCACGGTGCCGCCATTATTTCCAAATTCGGCCGAAAAGCTGTTGTTTTGGACTTTGAATTCCTGGACCACCTCGACCGACGGCTCGTAATACACGTTGCTGGTAGCGCCTTCACCCTGTTCCGGTGCGCTGATGAGCGAACCATCAATTCGCACTTCTGCCGTTGCATTGCGTTGACCGTTCGATACAAAGTTAGTTCCCGACGGGTAGTTATCCGTGGCACCGGAGCCGGCGGTTTCGGTGACTCCACCGGAAAGAAAAGCAAGCCCAAAAAAATTGCGGCCGGGAAGTGGTATTTCTTTAATGTACTGATTGGTCACCTCCGTCCCCAGCGTCGAGTTTCCGGTATCAAGTAACGGAGCGGTGGTATTTACTTCCACTGCAGTTGTGACCGCGCCGGGGGCGAGCGTGAAGTTTAGAGTCGCCTGCTGATCAACCGCGAGGACTACGCCGGTCTGGGCTTCCGGGCGAAACCCCTGTGCCTCAACCTTGAGCGAGTAGTTGGACGGCCGCAGTCCGCTGAAGAAGTATTCGCCCTTTTCATTGGTGCGCGACGAACTCGCGATGTTCGTACCCACATCGGTGATGGTGATTTTCGCGCCGCTCACCACCGCGCCGCTCGAATCTTGCACCACGCCGCGGATTTGCGCCCGGTAAGTACCTTGGGCCATCAGGATGGGGGCAGAGCTTAGCAGCAGGCATATCGAAAAAAATAAGCGAGAAAATTTGGGGGATTTCTTCATAGCGAACTCCATTCTTCCCGGACTTGTCTTAAAACGTGTTTCAGCCCTCAACTACGAATAAATATTTACTTTTTCGACCACCCGGGTAATCACTCCATCGGGACTGGGTGAGTCCGGCATCAGGTTCCACTGAATCGAACTAAATAAACCCAGTAGTTGACCGAACATCACGTCCACCGGCGCGCGATATTCGTCCGCAATACCGGTCACACCTGCCGGGGCAAGATAATCTTCGGCATAAGAATCGGTGTCCAGTTCGCTTCCGCCAACCACCACGCGGCGTCGTGCGATTTTCTTGCTTCCGATTTCCCGCAAAAGGTCGCGCTCATATCCCTGTACGCGTTTGTCGCCGGAAAGAAAACAGACAAACAAGCTTTGATCATCCAGCGCGGCCATCGGCCCGTGACGTAATCCCAACGCAGATTCCGCCATGGTCAGCGTCTTGCCCGCAGTCATCTCCAGAACTTTCAGCGCAGATTCTTTTGCCACTTCTCGCAGCGGGCCCGATCCAACGAAACAGGCCTTGATGTATACCTGTTTCGCGACCGATGCTGCGCAATCAGCCGCTCGCGGCAACAGGCTTTTTCCTGCTGCAACCAGCTTCCGCAAGATCGGCTCGTAAGCGTCAATGGCGTTCATGTGGGCCAGGCATTGCCCAAAAATAACCATGTTGGAGAACGAACTTGTCATGGCCAGGCTGCGATCGTTCGCCTCATCGATCATGCAAATCCCTAGCGTTTTCGGATCTCCCGCACTGCCCTTTAACATCCGGCCGTTTGCGTTGCAGGAAATAACAAGATGATGAATGTCAGGAAATCGCTCGCGCGCCTTCTCCAGCACCGCCACGCCCTCGGAACTGTCGCCCGATCGCGAAAACGAGATCCACAAATATTTCCGCCCCGGCAGGATCAGTTGGTCCATGTGAGTAAGCAGGTCAGTACTGGGCACAGCGATCACTTCACATTGCCAGCATTCGCGCGACAGATAGCTGATCGCCCGCCCCGTGTAATCCGAAGTCCCAGCGCCCACCAGATAAACGATGACCTCCGAAGCGCCGGCGCCGGTCACTCCCGCCTTCGAAAGAAACTTCTGAATGTCTTCACGATGGCTGAGAAACAATTCGCAGGTCTTGCTCCAAGTATCAGGCTGGTGCGCAATTTCCCCCGGAGTGTAGACCAGGCCACGCTTCGCCTTTTCCGGCTCGGGTAATTCCAATAATCGTGACAACTCGTTCAATGTCCCGAACTCCTATCAACTCTTCCTTTTCCCAAACTCCTATGAGCTCTTCCTTTGTGAACCTTAGTGTCCTTTGTGGTTAATGCACTTTGTTCTTGTGCCTTCCCCGCATCCCACCAGAACACCGCACCTTTGTCGATCTCCGGCAACGTAAATGTGACTCTGCCGTTTCCCGCTACTCCGTCTACTTTCGAAACTTCACCCAGAAACGGCAGAAAACGTCCTTCTGCCTTGCTGGTCCCGGCGATCTCGATCCGCACATCCTTTTGAGGAGTTTGCACCGGGTTCACGCCTCCGCGTAGTCCTGCGAAATTCGCAAAGAACACGTGCGGCGCGCCGTCAACCCGCGCAATTGACGTCGCCATCTCCGGGGAGGCAAATACTTGTATTGAGCTCTCGGGCTGCAGCTTATCGAGAAATGCCTGCTCCTTGCCCGGCGTGGTAGAAGCAAAATCCTTGCTCAATGCCGCATCATATTCCGCCCCGATCCGGTTATTAAATCGAACAACATTCTGCGAATTTCCTGACCCATCCAGTCCCGTCGCATCTTCCCCGGTGATCACGAGTGTCCGCCCACTCTCCACATATTTTCGCAGCGAAGATTTCTCCTCATCGCTCAGCACCCGGACATCGGGAAGCACCAGCGTCTTGCCTTGAAAATCCGCCAGCGTTCGCGGCGTGACTACCTGAAACTCCAAATGTTTCTGCATCAGCAAAATCAGAATCCCGCGATAGGACGTAATAAACTCATCGGCAAAATAGTCGCGTGTCTTAGGAGAGAAGTACACCCCCACCGGTGAAATCGGTGTTCGCGGCTGGTAAAAAGTGTTTTGATGGGCCTTAATCCACGAGAATATTTCCCGCCGTGTCGCATAGTCATTCGACCCTGCCATCGAATGGCCCGGCGCGTCCCAAAAATTCGCTCCCGCCATAATTTGCGACATGGCAAGGTTCTTCATCGGCTCGCGAGGCCCTATCTTCTTGTAACCGTCCCACGAGTAATTCAAAATCCACGTGGCTTTGCCCTGCGCAAAGGCGCGAAACGAATGCATTCCCACCTGATAGTTGAACCAGTCCAGCGGGTTTCTCGCGACCGCCATGTGGTCGCCATCCCCAAATTCATACTCATGTGCGATTACATCCACGACCGGATAGAGACTGTAAACGTCCGCGCCCACCCGCACGGCCTCTTTTTCAATCCCCGGATAAATCTCCGGAATAATTTTTATTTCAGGATTTACCGATTTCGCATTCTTCCCGATCTCCGCCATGAAATCGGTGAACGTCTGAATTCTAAAATCGACCCACTTGCGAAAATTTGGATCGGCGAAATCCCCCAGCTTCAAATCTTTCTTGGCATCTAATCCCGTCTGCTTGCGAAATGCTTCGACCGTATAGTCGTCAAAGCTCGCCCAGGTGTCTTCCCAACCCTCGAAGTGGGTCATCCAGTAGGGAATATCCACATAAATCCCGTCAATGCCGGTTTCGGCAATCTGTCGCACATGCTTCATGTAGATTGTGCGCCACATCGGCGCATAAGGACTCACCCAAACGTCTTCATCGCCCTTCTTAATCCAGAACGCACTGCCGCCGCCAAATATCGCGGGTTCACCAGTGATTTTGCGTTGCAGCCAGTCAGGATGTTCTTTGGCTAAGGTGTGTGGTGTCTTGTCCGCGTCGGCAGTGATGCACTCCGTGCCCGCGATGTAAACGAATGCGTAATTCTTTGCGGCATGCGCTTTCTCTGCCACAGCCTTAATTGCTTTTAGTTTCTGGGTGGGATCAAGAAAGCTTTCGTATCGCCCCTCAATGTCATTGTCCACCTCGATGCCAAACACATCATCGCGCTGCGCCTTGGCAACGATCTCCTCGGCGTCGCCGCCCTTCAGTCCATAAGCGCCAATGCGGACATAATGCGTCCAGTCTTGCTCCACGGAATCGGAAGCAAGACTGGGCACAAGGTACAGGACCAGCAAAAATGCCAGACACGATCCCCGGGTGCTCCGTTTCGAGTTCGGCAGGGAATGGGCTAACCGGGGCAATGGGATCGATTCGATTAGCTTTCGTATCATTACGTTTTATAACTTTTAGTTTCGATAATGGGAGTTTGTCAAGTATAAAATACCCGTTGGCGTTTGTTTACCTGAGCGTAAGCCGCTGCGAATTTTACAATTATCCAACTGAGGAAGAGTCTGTGCTTAACGAAGAGCGCCGCCGCCTGATCGTAGAGATGGTTAAACACGACGGCCGCGTGCTGGTCGGAAGCCTGGCCAAACATTTTCGCACCTCTCAAGTCACCATCCGCAAGGACCTCGACATCCTGCAGGCGCACGGGATGATCCATCGAAGCCATGGTGGCGCGTTGCCGCCGCATAGCAGCGTTCTTGAAGATCCAACCCTTCGTGAGAAAGAAAAGTTACACCGCAAAGAAAAGATGCTGATTGCGCGTGCCGCCGCTCGCATGGTCGAAGAAGGTCATGTGGTGATTCTGGATTCGGGCACCACAACCACTGCTATCGCCCGCGCCCTACGCGAGTTCGAAAGCCTGACCGTAATCACTAACGCCGTGAACATCGCCGCCGAATTGTCCGGCTCTTCGCTGGAGGTAATTTTGACCGGCGGCAGCTTACGAAAAAATTCGTTTTCTCTCGTGGGCCCTATCGCTGAGGAAACATTGCGTCGTTTAAACGCGGACATTCTTTTTCTGGGCGTCGACGGCTTCGATCTTCATTACGGCCTGAGCACGCCCAATCTCCTCGAAGCCAAAGTCAACCGCGCCATGATGGACGTGGCGCGGGTCACCGTCGCTGTTTGCGACTCCAGCAAATTCGGCAGGCGCAGCCTGTCTTCAATCGCCCCCGTTCAAGAAATTCAACACCTCATCTCGGATCGCGGCATTTCGAAACCGGATTTGGCGGCATTAAAAAAGCTCAGCCTGCAAGTCACACTGGTGTGAAGACTAGTTGCTTGCCCGAATCGCTTCCACGCCGCGAAACTGCTTAAACATCCGTTCCGCATTCTTGTGATAAATCTTCTCCAGCACTTCATCCGGCAATTCCATGCCATAGATTTTCCATCGCCCCTGGCCGGGATATCCCCAGTAATCGAACGACTCGTCGCCAGTCTCCAGCCAGCGGAAATGGTTCCTGTACATGGCTTCAGCCACTTCGTTGTCAGTCCCGAACATGATCCGGTCCTGATACTTGATAAAGAATTCCCGCGCCCGCCGCGGCTGCCGTCCTAACTCTGCTTCGCGCGCCCCAAATTCGACCATTACATTCGGCAACCTGTCCAGCAGCTGTGACACGTAATCGAGATTCTCCGGCCAGTTGGCCACGTGCAGGGCCACGAAAATTGTCTTCGGATGCTTAGCGAACATACGATCTCGCTGCGCCAGCAGCTCCTTTTTGGACGGGAATTGCGGGCCATAAAAACTCCAATCCGGATGCTCGGTCAGTTCCTCGTAACGCTCGTTCTTATTGTCGGTGGGGTGAAAGAATGCTTCGGGATCGCTGGTGTGAATCGACACCGGAATTCCAAGTCGCCCAGCTTCATCCCATATAGGATCGAGCCGTGGATCGTCGATCGCAATAAGCTTTCCGGATTTGTCGCGGTCCGTAAGTCCCAGATCTTTTAATTGCTTCAGACCCCTTGCCCCCCGCCGCACTGAATCATCCAGTTGCGCAACCATCTCCTGGCTGAAGTTAGGATCGTCAATTTTGCTGAAATCGATTTGCTCAAAAACAATGAATCGTCCCGGATATGGCTTCACCATCTCATCGATGACATGTTGCAGTTTCTCGCCCCACATGCCAGTCAGGATCACCACCGTCTTCACATTGGTAGCGTCCATGATCTTCACCACCTGCTGCGGCGGCATGTGCTCGTCGATTCCCTGCGCATCATTAACGTGATTATGAACGTCAATCACGTAATACTTGGCTTTGTCGACGTTGTGCACCGGCGTATGCAACATCTGCACCGGATGAAAATCTCTAAGCAACAGAGTTTTCTTCTGCTCGGCGTCAGGAGCCGCGTTATACCCAATCTGCTCCTTTGGCGGAGTTTGCTGCCCTCGTGCCGCGCGGATTGCCGGCCAAAGCGCAACTGCACAGAGCGCCAATAACAGAATCAGTAATTTATTTTTCATGACAGGTTCTCCTGTTTTACTTAATTCCAGGTTGACAATGCAGTCAAACGAAAGTAAAAGTAATCGTTCGCAATATAGCGCAAGTGCGATCCGCATCGACAGCGAAATCTGGAAGGTTTTCGACGCTCAATTAATACCACCCATGAAGAACATCACAAAGTTCAGCTTAATCCCGCTAATCCTGATTGGATTCGCGCTTCAGGCTATCTCGGCCACCCCAGCTCAACTGGCGCAAATTCAAAATTCCACGCTGCTGGTCTCAGTCAGTGCAAAAACCGGTGCTTACACGGTTCGCGAAAAAAACGGCCCCGTGCGCCTGACTGCTGAAGTTGCTGCCAAGGTCAACGGCCAATGGATCCACTCCGCCGACTTTCCCAAGCACGCAATGTCGTCCTCCGCTGCGGCTGAAGGTACCCCCCGGCTCACCATCACGCATTCAGGATTAGCCGGGCAGCCCGATCTCGTATGTTCGGTTCGTCTGCATTCCGATCCAGCTTACGCCGAAGTGATGGTCGACGTCCGCAACACCGCCAAAAAGCTGCTGGAAGTGCAGGGAATTCGCGCTATTGAAATTCGCGATCCTCGGTTGCTCGATCTCGGGGGGCCCACATCTGCTCTTCGCATTCTCTCTGACAGTTTCAGCGAAGACCGGCCGGCAATGGCTATCCACGATTTCGGCGATAACAGCGATGGCTTATACCGCGGCGTCGGCAGCCAGCTTCTCTACAATCGCCAAAGCAAACAAAGTTTATTTATCGCTGCGCTGAGTTCAGAAAAGTGGCTAACCATTCTTCGCCTGCACGCGCTTCAGGCAAAACTTTCGGCCTACGAAGTTGAATCGGCGGGCACCACCGAACTCGAAACTGAAAATTCTTTAGAAACCTCTTCCGCAGAGGATCGAGTCGAACTAAGCCTGCCGGTTGCGCCGGGGAAAGATATTTCTTCCGAAAGTGTCATGCTGGCGCTGGGTCCCGATTATCACGCGCAGCTCGAAGCTTATGGCACAACCATTCGCGATCTGCATCACGCGCGGGTCACACTCCCATCGCTGATCGGCTGGTGGAGCTGGACAGCTTATTATTTCGGTCTCAATCAAGGCGCGGCTTTAACCAACGCTCAACTGCTTTCCGAGCACCTGAAAGAATACGGCTACAATTATTTTCACATCGACGAAGGCTATCAATACGCGCGCGGTGAATACACCACCGAAAATACAGCCACGTTTCCCGATGGGATGAAGACTTTCGAAGCCAAGGTTCAACACCTCGGCCTCGTTCCCGGTATCTGGACTGCACCCTTTGAGGTTTCAGAACGCTCGTGGGTTTATCAACACCACAAAGACTGGCTGATCCGCAACCTGCATGATCAGCCTATCCACGCCGGATTTGTCATTAACAATCCCCAGCGCAAGAAGCAACTCGACCAGCTTTACATGCTCGACACCACCAATCCCGGCGCGCAAAATTATCTTCGCGAAACCTATGGCACTCTGGCCCACGAATGGGGCATTCGCTACATTAAGCTCGACTTCATGGATGACTCCGCCATCGAGGGCCGCCGCTATCAGCCGAACACCACTGCCATGGAAGCGCAGCGGATTGGCCTGCAGGTAATTCGTGAGGCGGTTGGGGAAAATGTGATTCTCGATAAAGATGGCAGCGCAATGTTAAATCCCGTGGGCCTGGTTGATTCCGGCCGCATTTCGCAGGACACCGGACATACCTTCCAGTCCAGCCATGATGCAGCCCCCGGCGTCGCCGCGCGTTATTACATGAATCGGAATTTTTACGTGAGCGATCCCGACGCGTTCACGGTCTCTCGCCAGACTGTCGATGAGCAGGAGTGGCACGGCGGCAAGCGTCCACTCACACTCGATGAAGCTCGGGTTTCGATTGCACTGTCTGCGGTTGCCGGCGGCATGTTCGAAATCGGCGACGATCTGCCTACGTTATTTGCCGATGCCGATCGCATGGCCCTCGTGGAAAATCGCGACCTCATCAATATGGCCCGCCTCGGTCGCGCATCTCTGCCCGTCGACCTAATGACCTACGCTCCCGAAGACACCATGCCCAGCATCTACGTGCTGCACGAAAGCAAGCGGCAATCCATCGTCACCATATTTAATTGGACTGAAAAACCAGGGCAGCATCAACTGCAGTTCGCTGATCTTGGATTGCCCGGCGCGGTCCAGATCTCCGATGTACTCGAGGATAAAACGCCCTTCGAGCAAGACGCCGCCTCAATTTCATTGAGTCTCGCCCCGCACTCGGTGCGCATACTCAAAATTGTCGATAATTCAATCCCCGCCGCCGCGCCACAGGTAAGCGCGCACATTCCAGAAAATGCTTCCGTCGGCAAGCCCACCGAGTTCGCGGCTGACACAGAATCAGGTAGTGTTCCTGCTCTGGTTTATCACTGGGATTTTGGCGACGGGGCCAGCGTCTCCGGACCCGCGGTGCAGCACACCTTCACTCACCGCGGCACATTCACGGTGCATCTGACAGCGGACGGAATCGAAGGTATTCCGTTTGAGAAGTCTCAGGAAGTCTCGGTGTCCGGCTCGTTCGATACAACTTTCAATCCCGAGCACATCGTGCGCCGGAAGCAATAACTTCTTCCTTTGAACTCGTACGTTATAAGTGCGTTCTCAATGAGTGATGACGTCTTCTAATTACAAACAGTCATCGCATTATGTCCGAAAGGCCGACTGCCAGCAGGAACAAACTCTGTAAAGTTGTGAATAAAATGGTTCAGCATGAAAAAACGCAAGAGCGTAGTCGCGAAAAAGCAGAGCGCGAAGCCGATGCCCTCCGATCTGAGCGACACCGAGCAGGATCTAATCTCGCACCTGCAGAACGGCTATCAACTTGAGACCGATTCACTCGGCGGCGATCCGCTGCTACGCGGAAGCAAAGACAAGGAATCCATCCGGCCGCTGTCGGCCACGCGTGGCAATTGCAAGGCGGCGAGAGTCGGCCAAAACGAAAACGAAAACGCCGTCGTTAATTTTTCTTATTCCGTCGCCGGCTCCGGCTGTCGCATTCCTCGCGTACTTTCTGATACTTGTCCGCAAGTTTCTGCAATTCATCATCGGACAGATGTTCGATATCGATCATCTCGTTGTGCGCCTGATCAATCGACTTGATAATCTCATCGAGTTTCAGGTGAATGGCGCGTGCGTCGCGGTTCTGCGTGTTCTGGATCAAAAACACGACCAGGAACGTTACGACGGTCGTGCCAGTATTGATGATGAGCTGCCAGGTATCGGAGTAATGAAAGTACGGCCCTGATACAAGCCAGAGTACGATGATAAGCAGCGCGGCAAGGAACGCCCATTTGTTGCCGACCGCGTTCGCTGCCCGAGTGGCAAAGACATGGAAGCCTCTCTCTGCATTCGTCCCATTTCTACCCATGCTCCCACTATAGAAGGCGCAGCATCGGACAGTAGCCCGGAATAACGAGGGGTATTAACGGACGGAGAACACGTCGCGTAGTTTGCGAAGGGCCGCGAATTAGAGACTGTCGGCGCGAGTGATCTATTTTGATATGTGATTCAGGAAGAAGCATGCGCATCCGGTTCACCGAAAGTGGTTATTTCGGCAAAGCAAACGCTACAATTTCGTCAGAGGTCTTGCCCTGGAAGAATCCCCCTCCTCCAGCGGCAATGACTACAAATTGCTTGTGGCTCTTTTTTCCGATATAGGTCACGGGGGTAGCGTGCGCGCTGGCCGCCAAATCTGCGACCCACAATTGTTTTCCGGTTCCCGAATCAAAAGCCCGAAAACGGCTGTCTGTCGTGGCTCCGATAAAGACCAGGCCGCCCGCGGTCACTACCGAACCTCCGAGATTTGGCGTACCTGTGTCACCGTTTACTCCAGCAACTACACCTAACGGCACTTTCCAAACGATCTCGCCAGTATTGACGTCGATTGCATTCAATGTTCCCCATGGAGGCTTTTGGCATGGCCACTGATTCTGGTCCCAGAATCTGGCGTATTCGCCGCCCTTCGCCCCACGCCGATACGGCGCCGGCGCTCCCGCCGACTGAGGCTCCATTGCGCCCACCGAGCCCAATTCATTGGCATTCACGAAGAAATATCCCAGCTTGGGATCAAACGATCCACCTGACCAGGTTGCTCCTCCTAACGTTCCCGGCACAACTAACGTTTGCTTCAGCCCATATGGCGTGTACATGCCACGGCTCTCGAGTGAATGAAATAAGTCAGCGCAGTAACGATGTGATCCCGGCGTAACGTTGGTGATGTCGGCTTCACTCAAGCTTTGGCGCACGAGTGCCGGCGGCTTGCTCGGAAACGGCTGTGTCGGCCAGGACGCCTCGCCCGGCACATCACTCTGTGGAACCCGACGCTCCTCCACCGGAAACAGCGGCTTGCCCGTGACCCGGTCGAAAATGAAAACAAATCCCATCTTCGTAACTTCGGCGACCGCCGGAATCGACTTGCCGTTGCGGCGCACAGTGATCAGCGCCGGTTGTGCCGGCGGGTCATAATCCCAAATATCGTGATGCACCATCTGGAAGTACCACACCAGTTTTCCCGTCGAAGCCTGCAACGCCACCAGCGAGTTAGCAAATAAATCCTGGCCCTTACGATCACCTCCGTAAAAATCATACGAAGCAGAACCAATCGGGAGAAAGACCAAATCGCGCTCTACGTCCACACTCATCGTGGACCACACGTTGGCGCCGGTTCTACTTTTCCACGCTTCTTTTGCCCAAGTGTCGTGTCCTCGTTCACCAGGTTCGGGAATGGTATGGAACGTCCAGACCAGTTTGCCGGTACGAACGCCGTATGCGCGTACCGCACCGCTTGGTCCTCTGGAGGGATATTCGGGAACCGCGGCTCCAGTAATTACAAGGTCTTTGAAGATCGCGGGTGCCGACGTCACAGCGTACTCCGCGTCTGGGAATTCATCTGCAACTCCCGCACGGAGATTCACGACACCATTGCTGCCAAAGCCCTCACACGGCTTCCCACTCTTCGCATCCATGCACATCAGGTGTCCATCGAATGTCCCGAAGAGGATGCGCCGATCGTCGCCGGTTTCGCTCTGCCAGTATGAAACGCCGCGGTGCTGAAAAAATTTTCGCCTGGAGCGAGCCGCTTGTGGATCAAACTGCCACATTTCTCTACCAGTCTCGGCGTCCAACGCGATCACCCGGTTCGAAGGTGTGGAGAGATAAAGGATGCCACCGACAACTAGCGGTGTCGTTTCAAATGGCGCAATTTGATGGCGGTCAGTTTCGTTTTGCCGATTCACTTCGCCAGTGTGGTACGTCCACGCGCGCTGAAGAGCACTAATGTTTTGACGGTTAATCTGCTGTAGGGGAGAGAATCGCGTTCCTCCGGGATCGCCTCCATAGGATCGCCACTCCTGCCCCCACACCCCGCAGGTAACCAGGAAAACAAGCAATACCGCCGCCAAGTTCATCGCCATTGTGGACGGGTATTTTGTCATAAGCTGATTGAGCCCGTAAAGGTCAGGCGAGGATTCCCGAGGGCGGCTGGCCCCACCCTTTGATATCGTTGGCACCATCTACAAAGTGGGTGCCCCGTTCTTCGCGCACTTTGCGAAGGGCGGGAATAGAGACTGTCCGCGCCATGTGGTCTTATTTGGTGTGAGTAATAAGCCCTGATATCGACAGTTTTACGCATGAAAAACTACAATCTGCTTGATGCCGACAGCGCAACTCACGAGCCAGGAAGTGGAAGCGGAGCCCTTTTCCATCTGGAACTCGTTCATAAATCTGCTTGCAGAGTATAGCTACGAAGAGCTCTCTGCCGAGCAGCGACCAGCACACCTTGTTTTCTGGTACGAAAGCGAGGTTCAGAATGGCGGGCACTTACAATACTTTGAAAACCGAGGCGTTGAACACCTAGCGGAAACTATCGCCGCACTTGGTCTGGTCGGTGCATCTTGTCAACAACAACTACTAAAAGAAGCAAGCACCCTATTCCTCGGTCATCCGCGCAAGCCGATCGAGACCGTCGAAGAGTACGTTTCCATCGCAATGGAGGATGAATTTGGAGTTTTTGATCAGGGATTCGGGCTGTGCTCCCCATCGCTTGTGAGTCGTTTGGACTATTATCTGAAAACACACCAATCGATATTCGTCACGATCCGATCGTAGTTGATGAAAGTCGCCATATCACGCATTGACACGACCCTAGTCGTCCGCGTTCGCAGTGATTACGGTTGAAGCAGCCGACGCCGCTATTTCCTGGTCTTTATATTGCAGTTGGTAGAGCTTGTAGTAAATTCCGTGTTGCGCCAGCAACTGCTGATGCGTCCCCATCTCCCGCAGCTGGGCTTTGTGCATCACAATAATCTTGTCCGCGCGCTGCACTGTCGAAAGCCGGTGCGCAATAATGATCGACGTCCGCCCCTCGACCATCTTGTTCAAAGCATCGCGGACCTTAAATTCCGTCTCCGTGTCGACACTCGAAGTCGCTTCATCCAGAATCAAAATCTTCGGAGAATGCGCCAGCGCCCGGGCAAATGAGATCAACTGCTTCTGCCCGGTCGAAAGCGTGGTGCCCCGCTCCCGCACCTCTTCTTTATAGCTATTCGGCAGCATGCGAATGAAATCTGCCAGGTTTACATCTTCAGCCGCTTGCCGGATTTGTTCGTCGCTGATCCAATCCGTCCCCAGCCGAATGTTCCCTTCAACCGTTCCGGTAAATAAAAATGGATCCTGCAGCACCACGCCAAACCGACGCCGCAACTCGGGCAGTGGCATCTGTTTTATATCTACGCCATCAATCCTGATCGCCCCGCGCTGCACGTCATAAAACCGCAGCAGCAGGGAAATGATCGTTGTCTTTCCAGCTCCCGTGTGTCCCACAATAGCAACCGTCTCTCCGGGTTCAATCGTAAAGCTCACATCCCGCAACACCCAATCCGGCTCGGAGGATTCTGGCCAGGCATGTGTGGCGCGGGCGCCCTCGCCCGCGATTACATATGGCTTAGTCCCATTTTCATCAGACCTCTTAACACTCCTGTACGCAAACCACACCCGATCAAACTCAATCCGCCCCGGTCCCTGCGGAACCCTCGTTACCTCAGCTTCAGTAATCTCAGCCGGAGTATCGAGCAGCTTAAACACCCGCTCCGATGCCGCCATCGCTGATTGCAGAATGTTGTATTTTTCGCTCAGGTCCTGAATCGGCCGGAAGAAACGTTGCGCATATTGCATGAACGCCACCAGCACGCCCAATGTGGTGACGTTTCGCACCAGGTGAAACGTCAGCAGGGTCTTCGGACTAAAGCTCACTGCGATGCCGGTAATCGTCCACTGCCGGATCACATCGCCACCGCCGTACCAGATCACCAGCGCAATCGCAATCGACGACAGGATTTCCACGACCGGGTAATACACCGCGTGCGCCATGATCGCGTCTTTGTACGCGTCCATATGCAGCGCGTTAACCTCAGAAAAAACCTTGAAGGCTTTTTTCTCGCGATTGAAGAGTTGCAGCACCACCATGCCGCTGACATGTTCCTGAAGGTGAGCGTTAATTCGCGCAATCGCCACCCGGATTCGTCGGTACGAATCGCGCACCCGGTCGCGGAAAAGTTTCGTGGCAAAGGCAATAAATGGAAGTACCGCAAACGTGATCAGCGCCAGCTTCCAATTCACCGATAGCATTATGGCGAGAATCCCGGCCAAGACAAAGATGTCTTCGAAAATCGAAACCACGCCCGAGGTGAACATTTCATTCAGCGCGTCCACGTCAGTCGTGACTCGCGTGACCAGCCGCCCCACGGGGTTCTTGTCATAAAAGCCGATGTGCATGCCTTGCAGATGGCGGAAGATTTCACTGCGCAGGTCGTACATCACCATCTGACCGGCCCACTGCATGAAGTAGGTTTGTAGAAATTCGAGAAGAAAGCTGAAGATTGTGAGGCCGACATAAATCCCGGCAATCTCCGCAATGCCGGTTAGCGGCCGCGGGCTTAGCCAGCTGGTCAGCCATGCCGGTTTGCTGTGCGTAGGCGCAAGATAGCGGTCGATTGCTACCATGGTGAGGAATGGCCCCAGCACGTCGGCGCCCGCCTTGAGCACAATCGACGCCAACGCAACCATGACCTGCCAGCGGTACGGCCGCAAATACCGCAGGATCCGCTTCATCAGCCGGCTGTCGTACGCTTTACCCAGTACCTCTTCTTCGTGACCAGAAGCCATACCCAGTCATTCTAAATTGTTCAGCCGGAAAGAATCTTATGAGGTGTCTTGATGAGCTTCGTATGAGATGTTGTGGTGAGGGTCCGATTCGGTTTTCGTGGGGACAACCGCCCACGCTGTCCAGGAGCCACCACGATCCGTGTGGGTCGGACATTTCTGTCCGACAAGAAATTCGCAACTGCCAAGTGGGGACCAGGCCCTCGGCTATCCGGGCCCACTACTCTGACTTTCGACCACCCAACATCTTCGTCTTATACGCATACACAACCGCCAGCAACGGAGCCGCCACCAGCACACCCCAGAACGGCCACACAATTCCCAGCACAATCGGCGCGAGAATCGATGCCCATACCGGCACCTTGGCCGTCCTCCTCATGATGAATGGTTGCAGGAGAAATCCATCGACTACGGCAATAACGGCGTAGAGCGCCAGAATACTCGCTGGATGTTGCCAGTCACGAAAAGCAACCGTTGCGCTAAACAGCGGTCCGAGCAAACTGAGGACGGGCCCAAGATGCGGAATGATTTGCAGCAAGGCCGCTAATATGGCCCAAAGGGGATAAAGAGGAACGTGGAGATAATAAAGTCCGATCAGCCATAGCGCTCCTACCGCGAGCGAGTCCTGAATTTGCGCAATGGCCCAATTCTTGAGCGCGCTGCCAGTTGTTCGCAGGTGATCGTCGAAGGACACGAAATTAAATCGTCCAGCGCAACAAGGTCGCGCCTACAGTGAATCCTGCCCCCACCGAAGCCAGCAGCACTAGGTCGCCCTTTTTCAACCGGCCATCCTCACGCGCCGTTTGCATGGCCAACGGAATCGTTCCCGCCGTAGTGTTTCCGTAGCGGTCAATATTGATTATGACGCTCTCCGGCTTCAATCCCAGTCTTTCGCCCGTAGCGTTGATGATTCTCTGGTTGGCCTGATGCGGAATAAAGCAGTCAATGTCGCTGGCTTTCACGCCGTTTCTTTCGAGCAGCGTTTCGCAAACGTCCGCCATCTTGCGCACCGCAAATTTAAATACCGCCTGCCCATCCTGATGCACAAAGTGCATCTTCTTATCTACCGTCTCATGGGTCGCCGGATGCAGACTTCCTCCACCCGGCATATATAAGGAGCACGCTCCCGATCCATCGACTTCGTGGATAAAGTCGATGATCCCCGACTCATCATTCGCGCTCTCCAGAATCACCGCACCGGCACCATCCCCAAACAGAATGCAGGTCGCCCGGTCGGTGTAGTCCAAAATCGAGGTCATCACGTCCGCGCCAATCACCATTACCTTCTTATGTGCACCGGTTTGAATGAACTGCGCACCGGTCTGCAACGCGTAGAGAAATGCCGAACATGCAGCCGATAAATCGAATCCCCACGCCCCCTTCGCGCCCAACTTGTGCTGCACCAGGCAGGCGGTGGAAGGGAAGAGCATGTCTGGGGTGACCGTCGCCACCACAATCGCTTCGATGTCAGTGGCGTCGATGCCGCGTTCAGCCATGGCTATCTTTGCGGCTTCGGTTGCGAGATCGCTGGTCGCGACTCCTTTATCCACTACGTGCCGCTCGCGAATGCCAGTGCGGCTGGTGATCCATTCGTTCGAGGTCTCGACGATCTTTTCGAAGTCCGTATTAGTCATCACCCGGGGAGGCACATAGGTGCCGAGGGCGGTGATTTTTGCGCGTTTAGCCGCACTCACTCGATGGTTTCTCCGTGGTGGAATGTGAAAGCGTTATTGTACGCAGGCCGGCAGGAATCTCCAAAGCTCGCCAGAAACAAGGACACCACACAAATGTCATCCTGAGCGTGGCAGTCGGTCTCGCGGAGCGAATCGACCTGCGAGTCGAAGGACTCCGTGTTTGCCCGCACACCCGTAGACTGCAGCCAGGCATTTGCACCAATTAGTTCTCTGAACGGAATCGTTCGGTTGAGTTGTAAGGGTTTTAGCCAGGCACCGGCAACCCACTGCACACGCAAGAGCCCGTTACCGTTGCTTCCTTCCGGACCTGGCGGGATTGGCGGGAAAGCGTCGCGCGGGACCGATGCCTGACCAAATCAATTCTAGCAAAGGCTTCGCGCTCACTTGCCCGCCACTCTTCAGTACCCTTTACCTTCTGCCTGAATTCCGCAACAATTAGGCGGATACGTCCATGGCCCCGCTTACCGAAGAGATCGACCTCGCAGCTGCCATCCGCCGCTACTTCGACGTCGTGCTGTACCTGTTGATTTTCACCGGATTCGGCACCCTGGCTTCGACCGGTCGCCTCGATCTCGCCACTGTGGTTCTCGTAACTTCCGCGCTGCTTTATCGAGGATACGTCCTCGCCCTCCGGCGTGAGGTGCTGCTGTCAGAAAGATGGACCAACATTCTGACTATCGCCTGTGTCGGTTTCTACATCGCGGACGACTTTTTTATCTCCCGTGCATTTCTTGGTGCAACCGTGCACCTGGTTTTGTTCGTCATGCTGGTACGCTTATTTTCCGCGCAGCGCGATCGTGATCATTATTTTCTTGCCGTGCTTTCATTTCTCATGGTTCTCGCTGCCGCGGTGCTGACAGTCGATAGCATGTTCTTGATAGCTCTCGCGGGATTTGTTCTGCTCGCGGTCGCCGCCTTCGTTTTGATGGAGATGATGCACTCGCTCGAGAAGTCGCCGGTGCTGGCGCGCGATCCGCGAGTGCACAACGTTCATCGGAAGTTATCCTTTGCCATTCTCGTAGTCGCGCCGGTGTTGCTGCTTCTTATTTTCGCGGGAGGAACCGGTATCTTCTTTCTCCTGCCGCGCGTTTCCGCCGGATTCATGAACGCGGAAAACGGCGCTAATGACATCACCACTGGATTCTCGGATTCAGTAGAGCTTGGGCGCATCGGTCAAATTCAGCAATCAAAAGCTGTCGTCATGCACCTTGCGATTGACGGCGACTCATTTGGCGGATTCGCCCCAAAGTTACGCGGCGTCGCGTTGAGCAGGTTCGATGGGCGCACATGGTCTAATCCCAGCAGCAGGCAAACCCTATTGCGCGGACCATATGGACGTTTCAACCTTGATCTTCGTAATGATCAATTCGCCGCGATGCAAGGCCGCAGCATTCACTACCGCGTCACCATGGAGCCGTTTTTCAGCGAAGTATTTTTTCTGGTGGCCACGCCGGAGTCATTAACGGGCAACTACCGGGCTGTCTCTGAAAACCCCGATGGTTCAGTCTTCAACCTCGACAACGAGCATCCCGTCTCTCGCTACGAAGCCGATTCGCAAATTGCGACACCGGTCGCAAGTCGTATTCAGTCTGCGAGCAGCCTTTTTTCCGGTCAGGTTTCGCGCCAGTACTTGCAGTTGCCGGATTTAGATCCACGCATCCGGCCGCTGACCGAAAAAATTGTCGCCAACGCAAAAACTCCCAACCAGCGGGCCACGGCCATCGAAGCCTACCTGCGAACCCATTACGGATACACCTTGCAACTTGGCAACGCGAAGCTTGCAGATCCGATAGCGGACTTCTTGTTCGTCCGTCGTCGCGGACACTGTGAGTATTTTTCCTCCGCCATGGCTATCATGCTTCGCACTATCGGAATTCCGTCGCGCGTGGTCAACGGATTTGCCGGTGGTGAGTTCAATGACATCACCTCGCAGTACGTGATCCGCGCCAGCGACGCTCATTCCTGGGTCGAAGCTTACATTGCCGATGAAGGCTGGCAGGCATTCGATCCCACACCCGGCGGCACCGCACAGGCCCACTCACAGTGGAGCCGCCTGATGCTCTACATGGACGCGATGTCCTCATTCTGGCGCGAGTGGATCGTCAACTACGACCTTGCCCACCAACTTCGCCTAACGCAAGACGCAAGTCACGGGAGCCGAGCTGTGGTTGGGCAGGCGCAATCCTGGGGACGTCGTGAATACCAGAGAACGTTGGCGTGGGCGCGGCAGGTGCAGGACCGCGTCGGAGCCTCCGGCGTGAAGTGGGGAATTCGCGCGGTATTTGCGATCGCGCTGCTTCTACTGATCATCAGCCTTCCCCGATTACTTCTGCTGTTGCAGAAAATTCGTCTCGCTCGCAGCCCAGGTCGGGCGCCGCAACTCGCCGCCAGCATCTGGTATGAACGGATGCTGCGCCAGACCGCCAAACTCGGCTGGACAAAATCTCCAGCTCAAACGCCCGACGAATTTGCCTCGGTCATCACCGATCAGAAAATCCAGCATCGGGTCTCCGACTTCACCGAGCACTACGAGCGCGCTCGCTTCGGCAACTCCGCCGAGGACGCCTCCCGCCTGCCCGGCTTATACGAAGAAATTAAATCAACAAAGTAAGTTTCATCAGGTGGCAACGCCCTTGTGGGGATAACCGCCTTCGGCTGCCCGATTAAGCCATGACAAGCCGTGTGGGTCGGACATTCCTGTCCGACTTTTTGACCTCAGTCGGGGACTTTACATTCGTGGGGACAGCCGCCCTCGGCTGTCCGGGTACCACCAATTACAATGGAGCATCTATGAAAATCGGTGTCCTTGCCCTTCAAGGTGATTTCGACGCGCACCGCAAACGGCTGGAAGAGCTGGGCGCCGAAGTTGTGCTGGTCAAAAAGCCCAGCCAACTTGACCAAATCGACGGCCTGGTTATTCCGGGAGGCGAATCCAGCGCCTTTTTTAAACTTCTCGGGGAAAGCGGGTTCGCCCACCTTAAGGAATTCGTGCGCGAGAAACCGACCTTCGGCACTTGCGCCGGAGCTATCCTGTTGGCGAAGGAAATCGAGAATCCCCGCCAGACCGGCCTCGGGGTGCTCGACATCAGCATTCGTCGCAACGCCTACGGACGTCAGTTGGAGAGTTCCATACGTGAAGGCCTCCTCGCCGGATCGCCCATCGAAATGGTTTTCATCCGCGCGCCAAAAATTGAGCGCCTCGGTCCTCAAGTTGAGGTCCTCGCCACAGAAGGGAAGGACCCGGTGGTCGTCCGGCAAAACCAAATTATGGCCGCCACTTTTCACCCCGAACTGACCAACGACACTCGCATCCACCAGGCATTCCTCGACCTGGTACAGACCGGCACAAAACCTCAGCAATAACGATCGCGCTATCTCCCGAAATCCCGCCCAGCTATTAGTTGGCAGGTAAGAGTTTTGTCTATTTCTGGCCAAATAACAGCTTGAAAACCTCATTTTCAGCCGAAAATGTCACCGATTTGTCTTGACAGTGTCAATAATTGAATTGCAGAATGTCGGCTGATTTTTTGCGTGACAACTCTCCGTTCTGGACTCGCGCCGGGGCTGCTGACAACTCCGTGAACTCAGCAGGTCATTGTTTTCGTAGTTTTGTGGCATTGCAAAATTCGAATGATAGAGGAGTCCATATGCGCAGCCTAAGATCGGCTTTGCTGCTTCTGTTACTTCTTTGCGCGAGCAATAACATTTTCCTCTGGGCACAATCCACGGCTACTGGCACGGTTGTCGGCACAATAACCGATCAATCTGGCGCAGTGGTACCGAATGCACAAGTCACTTTAGCCGACCCCACGACGGGGAGTACGCGCAATGCCACGACCAATAACGCCGGAAATTATTTATTCGTCGATGTGAACCCCGGCCGATACAGCCTGACAATTAATAAGCAAGGCTTCTCGAACACCAGGGCGGTAGCGGAGGTAAAGGTTGGACTGACCACAACCCTCAATTTGGCGCTTCAAGTCGGTGCCTCAAATACAATTATCGAGGTTCAAGCTGCTAGCAACGAACTCCAGATGATGAACTCCACGGTAGGTAATGACCTCACAAGCGCTACGCTCGATGCATTACCTAGCGTTGGTCGTGACGTCAGCACGTTCGTCGAACTGCAGCCAGGAGTTAGTCCCGAGGGCAGCGTGGCCGGTACAGTTAACGATCAAACTTTCTTTTCCCTCGACGGCGGGAATAATACCAATGACATGGACGGCAACATGTCAACCTATACCAACACCTATGCTGGTGACCCAACCGGTGGTGTAGCAGCTCAAAACGTTTACTACTTGACGGGCGCGCCGACCGGCGTGATGCCGACGCCTCAGGATAGTGTTGAAGAGTTCAAAGTCAATACAGCCAATCAGACTGCCGATTTCGATAGCTCGTCTGGTGCAGAAGTCAAGGTTGTCACCAAACGCGGTACTAATGCTTGGCACGGAACCGCATACGAGTACTATCTTGACAACAACTGGTCGTCGAACTCTTGGGACAACAATTTCAATGGCGTAAGTCTTCCAAGCTTTCACTACAGCCGATTCGGAGGGGCAATCGGCGGCCCGATTATCCCAAAAGAGGTTTTGGGTGGGAAAACATATCTGTTTTATAACTATGAGGGATTCCGGTTTCCCAACTCTGAGACAATTTTTAGAAACGTTCCCTCACCCAACCTTGAAGCTGGTCTGTTAACGGACCCCGCCACAGGTGCGACAACCAGTCTGCAATCAGTTGATCCCCTTACAATAGGACTCGATCCGCTCGTCCAACAGCTCTGGACCAAGTATGAGCCCAAATCGAACGCCTCATGTCACTACGCACTCTGCGATGGGGCCAATGTATTAGGCTTCTCTGCAAATCTTAGCTTGCCTCAAACTAGCAACTTCATGGCGACTAGGCTGGACCACGATTTTTCTGACAAATGGCACTTCATGGCCAGTTATCGTTACTTCAAATATAAGAGAGCTACCGACGACCAGGTAGATATCGGCGGCTTTTTCAGCGGGGACACGATTGGCGTTCCTGCCTCGCAGTCGAGTGATCCCCAGAATGCGTGGTTTTTCGTGGCAGCGGTGACCACCAATATCTCACCCAATTTTACCAACGACTTTCGCTACAGCTTCCTGCGCAACTGGTGGGAATGGGGCCGAGCTGGGGACACTCCCCAAGTTACGGGCTTGGGAGGTGCATTAGAAATATTTTCTGGAGAAGACCGGCACCAGAATCTCGCTCCGTACAACGTGAATACCCAGCAAACCCGTACTCGCTTCTGGGATGGTCACGACCAAATGTTCCGCGACGATCTCTCGTTGCTGAAAGGCAATCATCTTTTTCAGTTCGGCGGCATGTACCAGCGAAATTTCAACTGGCATCAGCGAACCGACAATGGTGGCGGGATTAATTACCAGCCCGTGTATCTGCTTGGCGATGGCTCCAGCGGCTCGCAACTCGCCGCGCCGCTGCCGTTCTGCGCCGGGGCGGGAGCTGGGATCCCCAACTGCGACTCACTAACCGCAGCGGCCCTAGGCATAGTTTCGATATCGCAAATAGCTTATACTCGCTCCGGCACGAACCTGACACTCAATCCTCCGTTGACACCAGCTTTCGACCAAAGCACCATCCCTTACTACAACACCTACTTCAGCGACACTTGGCACATGAAGAAGACGTTCACATTGACATACGGCTTGGGCTGGGCTTTAGAAATGCCTCCAGTGGAGAAAAATGGAAAACAGGTAGAGCTGGTGGATGCCAGCAATCAGCCGCTGGATGTGCAGAGTTACTTGACTTCTCGCAAACGTGCTGCCTTGCAAGGCCAGGTTTATAACCCCGAAGTCGGTTTCGCTCTGGTTGGCAACACTGGAAACGGCCTGAAATACCCCTATCAGCCCTTCTATGGCGAGTTCAGCCCACGGCTGGCGGCAGCGTGGAATCCACACTTTGATGCCGATTCGCTCGCCGGGAAGATTTTCGGCGTCGATAGCTCGGTGCTTCGCGGCGGTTATGGCCGGGTGTATGGACGGTTAAACGGCGTCGACCTGGTCTTAGTACCTCTATTAGGTACCGGTCTGATACAACCGGTGCAGTGCTTTAGCAACCTGAATAATGGCACTTGCGCCGGCACTGCGACTGTAAGTAATGGATTCCGAATCGGAATAAATGGTATGACGGCTCCCCTCCAGACCGACCCGAATATTGCGCCTAGCAACACTCTGGTGCAACCAGACTTCCCCGGTTTCAATGCGATCGCCGCAGGCGCAGGTGAGTCGTTAGACCCACATTTCAGGCCGAACGTAGTCGATTCGTTTGACCTCACCTACCAGCGCCAACTGTCAAGAAGGTTCACGATGGAAGTCGGCTACATCGGACGGAGAATTACTCACGAATACCAGCCGATCAACATTAATGCTGTGCCTTACATGATGACCCTTGGCGGACAGCAGTTCCAAACGGCTTATGCCAACGTCGAGAAAGCGCTTGGTTGCGCTGGTTCCGTTTTAAATTGCGGAGCCAATGTTCCCTCAGCTCTACTGCCAAACAGTACAACGCCGAACCCGGCATATGCCACCTACATTAACTCTATTGCTTCTCAACCGTTCTTCCAGTCAGCTATGCTTCCGGCTTACTGCGCTGGCACCTTCTCTAACGGAAATGGCAGCTACGCAAACTGCACAGCGGCGGTAATTGACAAGGAGCTGAGCAATTTCACTTCCCAGCAGGTCTGGTCAATGTGGAGTGACTTGGATAACGGCGGTTTCAACTTTGCACGCAGCATGATGAATACGCCGATTCCAGGCTCACCGTTTGGTAGCCAGGGTCAGATGACCTCAGGGGTAGGTGTTAATGCCAGTGTTGGTCACGGCAACTATAACGCCGGTTTTGCAACCCTGCGGTTGGCTGACTGGAAGGGCTTGACTATGCAATCGAACTTGACCTGGTCCAAGGCGCTGGGGACCGGCGCGCTGGTTCAGGCCACGAGTGCATACACGCCCAACGATCCTTTTAACCCGAACAATATGTATGGACCGCAGTTCTATGATCGCAAGTTCATATACAACACGTTCATGGTATATGACCTGCCTTTCTACACGGGACAAAAGGGTGCTATAGGCCGCCTGCTGGGCGGCTGGTCGGTTTCTCCCATATTTACTGCGGGCAGTGGTCAGCCAATTGAAATCTTTACTACTACGGGCGACGGACAGGAGTTTGGCGGCGGCGATAACGTCAACTTTTTTGGTCTACAGACTGCAGTTCCTATTGGGCCAATTCAAAGTGGGCACGTTTATCACACTGCGGGCTCACCAGGCTATGGCGACGGCGGTTTGCCGGTAAACATCTTCAAGGATCCGGCAGCGGCTTATGCCAATTACCGAAATCCGATTCTCGGCCTGGACACCAGAAATACACAGTACCTCCGAGGTCTGGCTTATTGGAACCTAGACTTTAGCATCCGCAAGAATGTCAGAATCACAGAGCGCCTATCTATGGAGCTCCAGGGTGTATTTACTAATATCCTCAACCATAATCAGTTCTTGGATCCCTGGGGAATGGGACTGTTCTCTCCATCCTCGTTCGGAAATCTCCTCGGGTCAGCCCAAGAGGTTCCCGGTGGGAATCGGGCAATCCAGGTGGGTGCGCGAATCCGTTTTTAGGTTTCTCAAGAGGTGTTGTTTAAACAGCCGGAAGCTTTGCTTCCGGCTGTTTTGTGCTCCGAACGCACAGTTCGCCCTAGCCTTTCGTTACTTGTTACTACCTCCAAACCACTGCACAATGCCCGAACCGGAGGCCCGTATGATTAAAGCAATTCGAACCGCGTTGGCAGTTGTTTTTGCCATCATGTTACTGAGTGCAGTGACCCTGGCTCAGACCAGCAGCAAAGCCACTAGCAAGGCCAGCACCAAAACCAGCGCCAAGACCAGCACAAAAGCGTCCGATCAGCACCATAGCAAGCTGTCGAAAGCCGCATTTTGGAAGCACGACAAAGACAGCTCCAAAGCTGCAAAATCGACGAAGGCTCCAAAGTCAGCCAAAACTGTAAAGACAGCCAAAACTGCAAAGTCACCCAAGACCGTGAAGTCGGCGAAGAGCACCAAGCCCGCGTCTAAAAAGGCAACTACTAAGACCGCGCAAAAGTCCTCTGCCAAGTCCGCCAAAGTGAAGACGGTGTCCTCGAAGACTGCGCAAAAGTCGACCAAGACCGCCAAGGTGAAGCCGGTGTCCTCAAAGACGAATGGCAAGAAGGCGCAGCCTAAGGTCACCAAGACTTCGTCAAAGAAGGCCTCGACTGCCAGCAAGAAGACACCAAAGAAAGCGTAAGTCGAAGGTCGGTATTAAGGAAGATCGGTTCAAGGAAGATCGGTACGAAGGACAGCCGTGCGCCCGGCTGTCCGATGTATCTGCATTGGCCGTGTGAGTCGGCTCGCCTTGAGCAAAGTCGAAGCGACACTCTCCCCGACTCCGCTCAGCGACAACTGCTTACCCGCTAGCTCCTCCTGAATATCGGCGAGAGCCGCTCGTGCAGACGTTCAACCGCCCGAAACAGTTCTGTCAACCCTTTCGTTTCTACGCCGACCTCTAACGATTCCAGATCAAGCGTCAGGTCCCTTATGATCTGCGTCGCCCGGCGCACCCGCTCTTGCGACAGTATTCCAAGCACCGTGTAGGGATCGCGATTCTGCTGCTGGAGTTCAGTCCATTGTTGGACGGCCCATGCGGATTGGCGAATGTTATCCACCGCCGTGCGAAAGTCGCTCAACACTCGTGGAGAGAAATCGCTCGAGAGAACCAGCTTTTCCAGTTCCTGCAGCTCTAGGGTAGCTGTTTTGAGCCGTTCCGAAAGCACATCCATAATCAATACTCACTGCTTGGATGTTGGGTTTATCCAATCAGCAGCCTCACACGCGGCCAGCATATCTCAGAAACAACACAAGCTGTCAAAATAAATGACACGGTCGGTTCAACGTCCACACGAGATTTACGGAATATAAGCCCCTTTGAGATGACCTTAGGCTTAGTCCGCGTCTCAGTCCAGACTCGGGACCTTAGGAACTGTCGCGCTCCACCCTCCAGCGATAGACTTGTCCAATCCCCCGAACGCCGAGACGACGACCGAAAGTCAGTAGAGCACAGGCAACAAAAGAGAGGACCAGCCTGCAATGCACTTGCAATGGTTAAATCACCACAACATTTCGTTTACTCTGATCCTCGAGTACATTCCGCTGATCGCGACCGTCGCCACGACCATCCTTAGTTTGGTGCTGGCCCGGGCTACGTTGCGGTACGCCGAAGCCAGCGACAAAAGCCTGGCTCTCGCGCGTGAAGAGTTCGAACGTCAATGGTCTCCTGAATTACATATCAAGCTGGACAAGACCGGCTCTCGCCAGGCAAGAATCGTCGTGACCAATCTGGCAAAAATTTCTGTGCTCTTGCAGATGGTGCAATTGCGTCGCCTAGCCATGGGCGTGCCTTCTTTGCGCACCATTCTCAACGAACCACTCGTCGGCGGAACTACCTGGA
>JBOGLH010000006.1:0-17643 GCA_050746025.1 Terriglobales bacterium
GCATGCATCTTGTTAATTATTTAGTAAAGATGCTGCCTGCGTGGAGGCGGGTGTTTGGCTGGGTGCTGTTGCTTTTGACTTGAGGCGCTGGCGCGCGCTCGCTGACGCTCGCGCCTGAAGGTGCGTGATAACGGAGCTGCTGCGTAGCTGTCCGTGCTCGTAAATTGTGATACTGAAGCTGAAGTCATTGAAAAATAAAAAAAAATAAAGGTGTGATATTTGATCGCGGGCGGGAAGGATCTGGTGTTGGTTTCAATCGATCTGTAAGATTAAAGTGAAGAAGGATTCACAAGCTACCGGAACCGTGCGAGCTAAAGAGAATGGAGGAACGCTTAGAGAAGATTCCTACCGAAGCAGACCTACCGATTGCGGTAGGTCCATCCCCTCGAATAACTAAAGTGGAACCCTGAATGTCATCCCGACAGCCTGTCGGGAAAAGGTCACGCGGCCCACCTAAAATCATCAATTAAACGTGGTGGAGATAATGCCACTATGGAGTGTTGGTGCCTCAAAGCTGGTGTTACAAAAGTCACTTTTCAGTGAGTCACAAATCTTACTATGATGCCTAGTGTCTCATTTTTTGGTGGAGTTCAACCTTGAAAAAAAACACATGGACAGTGGCCGATGCAAGAATGAAGTTTTGCCAGATCCTCAAGGAGGCGATAACAAACGGACCCCAGCGGATCACAAAGTACGGCCGCACGACTGCGATCATTGTGTCCGCAGAAGAATGGAAACGCATGGCTGGCCGCAGCAACAATCTAGCCGAATTCCTAACGGAATCACCGTTGCATAATTCCATTTAAGGATGTATGGGGTTTTTGCTAGATACAAGTGTTTTTCTTGAGGCCACGGAACGCGAGCCGAATCCAGGTGTTCTCGCATGGCTGGCTGCAATCGACGAAGACGACGCATTTATATGCGTGGTCACCATCGCGGAACTGCGACATTACCGCGAGACCTTGCTGACGGAGACCCAACGTACAAATCTTGAACTGTGGGTCCGAGAAGGCCTGTGTTGCCGTTTTGCAGGACGAGTTTTAACTATCGACGCCGAAATAGCACATGCGTGTCGAAGGATTTCCGTACTTAGCGAATCTATGTGTCGCCCATTAGAACTTCGGACAGCTCTTATTGCTGCAACGGCTGACGTTCACGGCTTGACCCTCGTCACTAGACATGGTCTAGATTTTGAGAGCATTGTGAACGATGTCTTGACACCTTGGACCGAACCCGCAAAATTTAAAGCCAAATTAAACACACGTCGTGGCCTAGCTCCTTGGGCCAAGACGCGACCGGCTTCTAGAATCTCACAAGTCGTCCTGAACGATGCCCAAGGCGCGCGAAAGCGGTAATTTTTTATTACCTGAAGATCAATATTCAATACGTGTTCTGCTTTGTTTCTCATGCGTTTGTTATGAGGAGAATTGAATCGGAAGCCCAGTCAACATTCAACTGGGCTGCTATGTTGACTGCCAACTAGATTAAAAGGCGATCTCACGGATTCCCAGACTCTTGTAGGGCGAGGACTGATTCATCGCCGCAACCCAGCAGCTGTCATACTGAATTGTCATGTTGCCACCACCGCTGAAGTTGATGGTTGGGGCTCCGGGAGCACCATAGGGGATCCGAGTGCCACTCGAGTCATAGAGGTTAGCCACCAGCATCGCGCCATCAAGGACGCCGTTACCGCCGCCTGAGAGGTCAATACTACCCTTTCCGATGATTAGGATAACGCCATCATAGTTAGGCCTACCGCCGAAACTGGCATTGCCTTCAACCAGCAAGATTCCAGCTCCAGTGAGGTTTGTCACGTCGAGGTCACCGGTCACAACGTTAATTACCGGATTGGTTACGGTGCCCGGATTAGTAAGTCCGCTGGCATTAGTGTAAGTATTCGCTGCAGAAGCTGCAGCAGCGACCTGGTTAACCAGAGCGGTCAAACCTTGAACTGTGTTCATACCGCCAGTGCCGAGCGCAGTACCCACGTTCGCAACGTTACTGGGCGAGCCAGTGTAGTTCCCGGAGCGGCCGGAAGACGCAAGAGCGGTGTTTACGAGCGCGTTTGACGCGATGTCATAAGTGCCAACAGCAGGTTCATTCCCGTGCGGCGGGCATACAGTTCCATTCTGTGGAGGGTGCGTCGCGCTGCCGGCGCAGGAGACGCCATCCGCACCACAGGCACGAAACGCATTTGAATTGGCGGGACTAAAAGACGGCAAGTCTCCGTCCATAACCATTGCCCCAGGAATGTTCGGAATAATATCGGTGGCTACGTCCATCTGCACCATGCGGCGTGAACCACTAGGGGTAACCGCCAGCGCGGTCAACACATAAACCGGCATATAGTTCTGCGCCGGAACCAGTGCAGCGCCCGCGGAAGCACAACTGCCGGCAGCAATGGTGAGCTGAGTATTGCCATCCCAGCAGACCAGTTTGTAGCTCGTGGTATCGCCATCGACAGTGCTAACGGCTGAGGTGCCCGATGAAGTTTGGTTCGTCTTCGCATCAATTCGGACCCACTTCCACGCCTGAACTGGACTGGAAGCGTAGGTTGCACTTGCACTAGCCGTTTGGTACCAGTTCGACGTACCTCGGGGCCTGGGAGGATTGCCTGCGCAGCCATTACCCGTTCCGAGATAAGCGGCTTCTACACATATCTCGTCGTCTGGATACGCACTTCCGTTGGTAACCCATGGAGTATCGTTCTCGCCGTTCAAAGGATTAGTAACATAAGTGACCGCATTGGCTGAACCAAACGTTGGTGGCGCGCTATTCGGAGTCGCCGCACCCGGAAGAACCTGAACGCCCGACGTACCGTTGTTCAGACTGTTGGTGGCATTCACGCGCATACGGTCACGCACTTCTTCAAGCCCCGCTTTGGCAGCAAAAAATGCGGTCTGCTCATCGCGAAAATTCGCACTGATGCTCGTATCAGTATTGGTCAGCATGAGCATACTGACGGTAATGGCCGTGATCAGCAGCAAGGTAAAGATCGCGACAAACAGCGCAAACCCGCGCTCCGAGCGCCGACCGTGATTCTTGTTGAGTTTAATCATAGTTGTTGTTTTCAAACCTCATTGACAGCTGATTCCAGTGAAACCCTGGGCAGCCATTGAGCAATTATTGATCGAGACCTCTCCTTCAAACGAAGTCTGAATTGGCTGACCCGTCTTAGGGTCGATGTTTGCATTGTTCTGGATTTGAAGGTTGATATGGATCGTCTTGACCTTCGCCAGGTTCGTATTACTGATGTCCATGGGCGTTGCGACTGCGGCGCCCGCGGTATCGAAGTAAGTGAAAATCGGAGTCCTGATCACGTCATTGACTTCGGTTCCCCAACTGACTCCCTGCGATAACGGTGCGGTACCGTCGACTTTGTCAACCGAACTGCGCTGCAGGCATTGCGGACAGGTCGTGCCGCCGTTGCCATTGATTTTGTATTGAACGCTCTGCACCACCCCGGTTCCGTTTACGTCTCCCTCAAACCAGATTGCGTTGTCCTCAATTTTCACTAGACCTACAGCCACATGGCTATTCGCTTGAGCGGTCGACAGAGTTGGGCTCAGAAAATTCATCATGTGCCCGTTGGGATAACCAATCAGGTTAATGTCACGGAAAAACTGGTCCACAAAGTCTCGGGCCTCAGCGAAGTTATCGATCTTGACTTGCTCAGTATTGAGGCGCTGCTGAGCCGTGTTGAGCTGCAGAAAAATGCCGCCCGTGACCGTGGCCAGGATCGCGATTACGATCAGCAGTTCGATGAGCGTGAAGCCACGCTGCCGCCTTTTCTCGTTGCTGAATAGCTTTCTCATGGCTATGTCCCCTGCCCAACTATCGTCTTGATCGTGACCACCGGACCGAACACTGCCCCGCTTGTTGCTCCATTGCTGACGGAGTTCAATCTCGCCGAGACCGTGAGCAGCTTGGCATAAGTGCTTATGGTTTTAATGTTCCAGCGCACGTCGTAAGTCATTTGGCGGTTAGCCGTGCCACAGTCGGTGTACGGCATGTTATAGTTGGCGACCTTGGCCTGCGTGAAATCGACATCGCCCGAGGATGTCAAAGCAGCGCCCGCACCCGTTAAACTACCGGTTGTGCTCACGCTGTAATTTGTGTTTGTGCAATCGGTAATCGTGAGCGTCGGGTTAGTGTAGGCCGGAATGCTCATGATTTTTTCGGACACCATTTGCGCCAGGGCGGTCGAATTACTTTGCTGTTTGCTGCGGAAGTCACCATTGATTGCCATAATCACCAGTGACATAGAGCCCAGAATTCCTACCGCGAGAACAATCATCGCGATCAAAAGCTCAATAATCGTCAGGCCCTCCTGGTTACCAGCAGCGCCCCTGGTTTGTTTGCGCCTCATTAGTTCCATGATGCTCCATTCCATGTGTATGATTTGGTTCGTCCGCTCCTGGTCACAACTACTGCGGCCCACCCAGTAGTTCCGTCCGATCTAGGATCTGTAAGGTAATAGACAAAGTAGCCCGCGGCTGGAGTGCTGCAAGTGCCGCTAACATAGGCACATGGCAAGCCTCGGGCAGAGTAACCCAGGGTAGTCGCATTGTCGTAGTTGGTCGTGCCGGTGTCGCCGGAAAGCACATATGCCGTTGGCGTTCCACCAGAGCCGTTCGGTGCGCCCGTCGCGGGTATCACATTCGAACTGAACTTGATATTGGGTAGGGTGGACGGACACGTCCCATCCCCGTTTGTGTCGATACAAGCTTGTCCTCCGGCGATAGCAATTGTGTAAACTGTATTTTGCCTTGCCGCGAGGATCCGCGCCTGTTGCATCAGACCGGAAATATTAGTGGCGGCCGACTTCAGCCGTATGTTGTAGGAAATTCTTGTAAAAATGGGAAATGCTACAGCGGCCAGAGTCAACACTATGGCTAGAACAACAATGATTTCTGTCAGGGTGAACCCACTAGAAGCGGCATTACCCCGCGAACGCTTTGTGTACTCTTCTCTCATTCTGATCCAAATGATACGAGTGATAATCCACTGCCCCAACGTATCTAAGGTACTTTCACGAGGGTAACTGAAGGTAAGAGAGCCTTCGCTTGATGTGGAGATTGAATTGCTGCTAGTCGTGCCTAAAGATGACGGGCCGTTGATGTCTGTTACCACTTTGTTCCTGTTGCGAAATCAAGACAAGAAGACATCGCGCTCGGATATTAGAAATGCACCAAATCCTCTAAGCCCTCGTATAAAATAAGATAGGCTAGCCATCTGTTACTAGCAAATGACTAGCCCTAACCGCCGCAGGAAGGATTGGTTCCCATGGCAGCTTCCCACACGCTATCGCACTCGTTCGCAATCCCGCAAATTTCCAAACTTGGCGTCCTCACATTGTATGGCTTCGGCATCCGCGTCAGGATGCAAGCAGCCCATCTTGAAATAGAAGATGGCATTGGACCAGAGCGTTACAAAATTCGCCTGCCTCGCGTGAATCACGGATTGAAACGTCTGGTGTGCATTGGTGATGATGGATTCATTACTCTGTCCGCGCTGCGATGGCTGAGCGATGTTGGTGCATCATTCGTAATGATTGATCGAATCGGCAAAGTTCGAGTCGTTACGGGACCAGCGTCTTCCAGCGAAGCATGGCTCAGAAGAGCGCAAGCCGTGGCGCTGACCAATGGCGCTGCCCTGCAGATTGCTCGCGAATTGATTTCCGTCAAGTTGTCCGGTCAGGAAAATCTGGTTCGCGAAAAGCTTAAAAATATTGCTGCGGCTGATTCAATCAGTTTACTTCGCCACCGTTTGGATAATGCAGAGGATTTAGGTGCTGTACGTGGAATCGAATCTCGTGCTGCCGCCGAATACTGGAATGCGTGGCGTGACGTTCCAGTTCTGTTTCCACGCAAAGATGTCGGACGAGTTCCGGCGCACTGGTTAGTTTTTGGAACGAGGCACTCTGCACTTAGCGGCGGCCCTCGATTGGCAACTAACCCTCCTAATGCCTTGCTCAATTACGTTAATGCAATTGCGGAGAGTGAGTGCAGATTGGCGGCATGTGCTTGCGGGCTCGACGCTGGGTTGGGCTTTTTACATGCCGACACGGCAAATCGTGACTCTCTTGCTCTCGATCTGATTGAAACCATCAGGCCAGAAATTGAGAGTTGGCTTCTGGATTGGCTGCTGCATGAGCCGCTCCAGAAATCGGATTTCTTTGAGGCAAGCAACGGAAATTGCCGATTGTCTTCCGCTCTGTGTTCCAGACTTTCGGAAACTGCACCGACGTGGCGCAAACTCGTTGGGCGATGGGTAGAGCATGTCGCTCACATCCTTTACCGTGGGCGCGCATCGCGGACCCGTTGCCTACCCGGGATCAAAACTCCTCTAACGCAGACACATCGGCGCGAGGCCAAGGGAGCTTCAGAACAACTCGCCACAAATTTACCGAAGACAATACATATCTGCCGCGCATGTGGAAATCCGCTTCACAGAAAAAGCAGGGAGTGTTGGAAATGTGCGCAACTCACAAGGGCGACTACGATGAGGGATGTTGCGCGACTCGGACGATTGGCTTCGCGGCAAGTTGATGCTGAGCAAAAGCGGATGCGAACTGCCCGCAGGCAAGCGCTGGCCCGCTTCAGTTGGGATTCCTCTCAACTCCCATCTTGGTTGACCCGCGAGGTTTTATTGCAGCGAATCTACCCGTTGCTCGCCACAATCTCGCCTTCGCAAGTACGGTCTACCCTCAACGTTTCGCATTATTACGCGACGAAAATTAGGAAGGGGTACGTACCGCATCCACGCCATTGGCGCTCATTGGCAGAATTGGCGGGATTCCGGCAGTAAGACGGCCTTTTGAAGCCGTTGAAATAACAGCAAACTAGAAATGGCAGAACTTAAGCATGTTCCGCCGGAGAATATATTGCTCAGCTAAGATCGACAGCAGAGCCTATTTGAAAAACTCATGGTGATCGATGTGAATGGCACCACGTTCGAGAACAAAGCGAATGTGGTGACCGCAGTGATTACAGGGCGGGAACTTCTTTCCGAACACGCATGTAACCTCGTGTTCTTCTGAGTGTCTGGTGTCATGTACTACTCGGTAGATACCGGATCGTTTGACCTCATCGCCTGGTTTGAACTCATCTCCCCTCGCGGGATCGGCCATTTGTAAAGCTCCATTTCTCCCCCTCGGGCGCGAATTATACGCGACAATGACTAACCTACAACTAGGGAATTGGAATACTCGGGAAGAAGCCCGTGAATTTTGGGATTACCTCCCGTACAACGAATGTGTGTATCTCGCGAAGTCGCGTAATGCTCACGTCGAACTTTCCCATATACTCGCCGAACAATATGGCCGGAATGACTTGTGGCTTCACATACGGTGGACGGGAATAGAAGCGGGCGAGGGATGGAACCACTGCGTAGATGCACTGCTTGAATGTGTCGTACTCGATCAGACCGATCGTTCCGGGGGGCATCAAGTTAACAGTCCAGTTGCCGCAATTAACAGGAATTGTCCTGTGTTTGTCGATATTCCACAATTTGTCGAGTTGCCAGAGATGATGTGTGTATATGGCATTAGCTCGGTCGCTCGGTTGAAGCGAGTCGAGGGTTTTGTGAATACTCGGGTGAAACATCGCTTGCTTTTGGCCGTAAGTCTCGTCGCTTCTAGTAATCGGAAATACAACCTGCATGGCAGCCTTTTCGTTAAACGGGACGGTCTCAGGGAACAGATTGACCAAATTCCAAGCGAGTTGGTCAAGACAAGAGCGGAGACAGTTGACGAAATCTCCTACCGCGAGGGCGATCTCTTCCGGAGAAGGATGTGGGGTGATGATAAAAACGTGCTGCGTTCGGTCAAAATCGTCTTTTTCGGTTATCGTGTAAGGCTTGCCATTAATCCAGTTCCTGAGTTGGGCCTCGGCAGATTGGAGGTGAAAGTCAGCCCGTCTGGCCTTCATGTAAACGTACTCAAGTGAAGGTTTCCAAATTTCGCCACCTGGATCAAAGGTTTTTCTGTGAGGTGTCATCGGCGGCATGAAGTCTAAACTTGACCCGGATACGACGCCAGCGCAAAACAAGAATCGGCTGCCCCTTGTAGAGTTGGCGCGCGTTCGGCAATAGAGCTATAATTTCAGCGTCAGTTCTCGGCCTGCAAGGCCATTGCTCTTTCACAAACCCGTATTAGCGTTTCGGACGCATACGCCATAGAAGATCACCCGGATTGAATGCAGCAGGGGGGGAGGTGATCCATGGCAAAACGCCGAGACAATAAATCCGGTTCATCAGCTTCTTCTTCGAACAAACGATCGATAAGGCATACGCACGCTCGGTTGCGTAGTTCCGCCCGCTCTAACAATCCCGTCAAAAAACCGCAAGTAAGCGTCTCCACTCAGAATTCTTCTAGGCGCAGAAAAAAACCAGGTGCTCGCTCACGCGGACGCGAAACAGCCACACAGCAACGGAGCCTTGCCCTGCTTTCTGATTTTCGACGCGGCAAAGGTACGTTTGAGGAATTACTGCGAGAGCACCACCTTGCCAGACAAACTGCCTATAAATATTTGGGGCGCGACCTACATCGTGGAGGTCGTGGTAAACGTGTGCGCCCGAGTAAATCAGATAGTCGCGTGCGTCCACTTTTTTTTCCGAGATCTTCGGGCGACGTTCTGCGCCGTGTTCGCGGCTCGAAAGCGGCGAGCAAGTTGTCAGAATTTTACATAGATCGCGGCAAGTTGCTGGATCACAAGCTGAGCGCCCACGACTTTGAGGCCAAGTGGCGAGGGGTACGCATCGCGGGCGAGGAAGTGTTCGCCGATGCAGCCACAATTTTTCTTAGAGCCGAGTTCGGAGACCTGAAGATCGACGAGTTGTACGGTGATTTGGGAGGTGCGGAATGATGGGGCGCATCGCCAATACTGTCCTTCGCCGCTCCCGTCAGCAGGCACGCCCGCCGCGAAAAGTTTGCCCTTTCTGTTTTGATGCTGACCACATCGGCGGACACAATCATATACCTCACATAAAAGTTGAGGTATGCCAGCTTCACCACGCTCTCATGACGGAAGACCGTTTGGACGCCGGTGCGGAAATGAAGGAGCAAGTGCACCCGATGAAATCTGTTGAGATGGCGATGCGCTCGCTCGCGGTTACAGCACGTGCTATTGCATGGGCAGTAGAAAGCCTTTCCGATGCATTGGACTTCTGCGCTGAACAGCTGAGAGCTCTGTATGAAAAATGAGCACCGAAATAAAAAAAAGCATCGAATCAAGAAAAAGCACCGCATTATCAAAGGATTTGATAACCAACATGGCCGACTCGACCTTCACTTTCGCGCACATACGATTCCCGCCAACGATTACAAAGAAAAACCATGGGCGGGTGAACACGCCACGGAACCCAAGAATGCCGTCATCTTCGATTCCGTGCCTACAGGCGATGAAAAGCGGGATGTACTCTTCGGCGGCTACGTTTGCGCACAACTTGAAAATGGAAAGTATGTCGCCCGAGAAATCGGGCTGGTTTACCGCGACGGGCACCCGGAGGAATTGCGAGTTTTCAACCGCTTCGTGAAGGACAGTACGTATGAGCTCGGAAGCCTAGAAGAGTTCCGTCGCAAAGTTTTCCTGAAGTATCTAAAGTCCGGCGGACTCATCGTCGCCTACGACGCGCCATTTCAAATCAGCCGGATTGCAGTGAAGTCAACTAAGTCCTTAAAGCATCGACGGGCTTTTTCATTTTACTTCCGAATGTTCAAGGATAAGAAAACCGGCAAGCTGCGCCCCAGTCCGTTCGACCCTGGGCTTTCAATTCAAAGCCTAGATGCGTCGAAGGCCGTCTACCGCCCGATCAAGTACAAATTTCACGAACAGGATGAATCCGAAGAAGAACAAAAATCAAGTGCCCATGTGCTCGACTTGAAGACACTGACTAGTGTCCTTACCGGGGAAGCACTTCCATTCTCGTCTGCTCGTGAAGTCTTCGGAATTCCGGGGAGCAGGACACGTAGACCTCGGCCACGCGTAACCAAACGAGCGATTGAGTATTTTCTGAAGGACCTCGTTGGGAAGTTGGAATTACTGAATCGACTCAGGGAGGAATTGCACCACCACCCGGTTAATCTGCTACCTGAACGCTGTTACTCCCCAGCCACTCTGGCTAAAGCTTACTTCTCAGCAATGGGAGTAAAGCCGCCGCAGGAGAAATTCAAGATTCCAGAAAGAATCAATGGCATAGCCATGCAAGCTTTCGCGGCAGGACGCGCGGAGACCAATGTAGTCCGAACTCCGCTGCCGATCGTTTACGTCGATTTCTTTTCCCAATTTCCAGCGATAAGCAGTCTGCTCGACTGCCGGGAAGTACTCTGCGCTGAGAGCCTGGAATTTGCGGATTTCACAAATGGTGCGATTGATGTGACACAACGGGCAACAATTGATGATTGTTTCCGCCCGGAATTCTGGAAGGGGCTTCGCTGGTTCGCCCTGGTTGAGCCCTGCGACGACGTTCTCCCCATTCGTGCGAAGTTTGGCACGCGTCATGATTCCGATCCCACATTGGGCTGGGATTTTCTTACCTCAAAACAGCCAATATGGGTCACGGGGCTCGACGTAATAGCTGCAAAAGTGATCACCGGCAAGCCGCTCAAAATATTAGAAGCCATTCAGGTCATTCCGCGTGGAATACAACCCGGACTCACACCTGTAAAGCTTTATGGCCAACTTGAAGTGGATCCTCTTCGCGACGACCTCTCCGTGAAATTGATTGAATTGCGCACTGCGATGAAAGCTAAAAATCCAGAATTAGCAGCGGCTCTGAAAGTAGCAGCGAACAGTGCCGCATACGGCCTGCTTTCCCAGCTAAATGTGAAAGATTTGGACTCACCTTCTCCGTTGCAAGTTTTTTCCGGCGAAGCCAACTATAAGACTCGGCCCCACAAAATTTGGGAGCAGCCCGCCGATTTTTTTTGTCCTGTCATCGCATCACTGGTTACGGGCGGTTCGCATTTACTCTGCGCAATGTTAGAACGCTCGGTGCAAGATAAGACCGGTCAAATCGCCGCTATGGATACCGATAGCGCGATGATCGTATCAACCAAGGATGGCGGATTAGTTCCATGCGCAGGCGCCCCACATAGGAGAGAAAAGTTCCAACTGCCGAGCGGACATGCTGCCATCAATGCGCTGTCCGACGCGGAGGTTGATCAAATCCGTGATCGTTTTGAAGCCATAAACCCGTGGGGCAGCACGCTCAAAGTTCCCTTCCTAAAATTGGAGAAAGAAAATGTCGATGCAGGCGGCGAGCGTCAGCAGCTCTACGCGTATTGCATTTCGGCGAAATTGTATTGTCTGTACAACCTTGATGGAAACAAACTTCTTGTTCGCAAACCTTCTGGTCACGGCTTGGGATTCTTGAAAGCACCTTACAAGCTTGCGGACTGGCAGCGAAGGACAGGGCGGAAGTGGGAAGAAGATTTGCCGCCCTGGATTTTCGAAGCGTGGCATTTCATTCTGTCGCGAGTGCTGGGCCTTCCATATCAGCCGCCACGCTGGCTGATCCAACCCGCAGTTATGGCGGTATCAATCTCAACCCCTCAGGTGTTTGAGAAGCTCGGACGCTTCAAGGATGAGCTTCGTCCCTTTACCGTGGTCACGGTTCCATTCCCCAACAAGGAACTGAATCAGCTCTGGACGGGGTACTTCGTATTGCCCTATTCGGAAAAACTTGACGATTTACACGGGCGTCCGATGATCAATGTTGCCAGTGGCGCAACCTTTTATATCTACGACAAAACTTCTGCCAGCTCACCTAAGTCGCCCGGCTGGCTCACTCTGAGAACGATGCAAGATGAAGTTAATCAGCTTCTATCCCGAGCTGAGAGCAAATTTTGCACTCCAAATGGCAGTAGATGTACGAGCAAGACAATCGGCCTGCTGGTGCGCAGGCATATTGTCGCCGGTGAGCTTCATTACGTTGGGAAGGAGTCTTCTACACGTTGGGCCAGCGGTCCTGATTTCTCCATGATGGCCGACGCCGGCATCTTGGATTCGGCGGATGAGACTTGCCGGGAGTACGAGCGAGTGATTGACCCGAAATATCTGGAAAAGATCCGGACAGAGGCCAAAGAATTTTCTACAAAGCTTCTGTCACGTAAAGCCAGCCTTGCCGAGTGCGCGATAAGAAACTTTAAGAACGGCAGAAATACCGTCAGGCCTCGTTCTCTTCGAAGACTAACGCGGGCTATCCATGATCTGCAAATAATTAAAGAATTAAAGAAGAAGTGAGAATCCATGCACAAGCTCTAAAGATCGCCGTGCTACCATCCGCATAATGAACTGGGACGAATTCATCAGCACTGTAGTCATCAATGAATACCTTGAGGCCATCGAGCTTGACCTGCGTCCCTTTGGCGCACGGCAAAGTGAAGCATTGGATTGTTGGATTGAGGCAGCATTGAAGGGTGGCGACCCGTTTGGGAAAACGTACGTGGTCAAGACCCACGCATCAATGGTTCTGTCTCAGAGCACCCGTGAGAACCTCGCGAATTTACAACAGCGGGGTGTTTCCGTATCTCTAATCGACCCGCAATAGCGGAAGTCCATTTCCTGTATTTTTTGATGGAATAAAAGGAAATGAAATTGCGAAATGGTTGAGGCCACCGTGCACAGCTGAGAACGCCCACTCCGCATACCATTCGTGGGAGCCGCTGTTCTGGGAGCCGAGGGCAGCGATTTTTGTTTTCCTATCCAGATCAGTACGCCATTTCCCGGATACCGAGACTCTTGTAGGGCATTGTCAAATTCATGCTCGATGCCCAGCAGCTGTCATATTGCACCGTGGCATTGCCACCGCCGTTCCAATTGATGCTGGGCCTCCCCGGAGGGCCAGAGGTGATCAAAGTGCCGCCGGAGTCGTACAAATTGGCTACCAACATTGCGCCGTCGAACGTGCCATTGCCACCGCCGTTTTTAGTTACGATACCTTTGCCGATCACCAGAACCAACCCGTTGTAACTGGGTGTTCCACTTAATGTCAGAGACCCTTCTACCAGCAGAATGCCAGATCCAGACAGCCCGCCGCTCATCGTCAAGTCACCCGTCACCACATTAATCACAGGCGCAGCGGGGGTTCCGGGATTTGCCAAGCTCGTGACATTGCCGTTATACACGTTATTCGCAGCGCCGGTAATCGTGTTTACCAACTGATTCAGTCCGGCGACCGTGGCCAAAGGACCCAGTGTAGAGCTCACGTTCGCTACGCTGGCCGGAGACCCCGTGTAGCTGCTGGGCCGTCCGCTAATATCGCTATTCAGCGTCGCAGTTGAGGCGGCGTCAAATCCGCCCAGAGCCGGCTGACTTACCGGCGCAGGACATGTAACTCCATTCTGAGGCCGGTCGGGATTGCTGCTGCTGCTCTGATCGACACCGGTTACTGAGAACGCGTTCGATGATGGGGCACCATAAGTGGGACTGGCCCCATCGAACACCATCGCACCTGGGATTGTAGGCAAGCTCGCGGCCGCAACATCCATCTGAACCATTCGTCGCGAACCACTCGGCGTTACCGCCAGTGCGGTGATGACATACGCCTGTTTGTAACCAGCCGCTGCGCATGTCGCCTGAGTGGTGGTCACTTCCGTCGTACTGCTCCAACAGACAAGCTCATTGTTGTCGGTAGCATCTCCGTCGACCGTGATGACCGAGGCTGTTCCGGACGACGTTTTGTTTGTCTTTTCAATGATCCGCGCCCATTTCCATAGCAACTTCGGATTAGTAGCATATGTCGCGCTTGCCGTCGTAGATGTATACCAAGGGCTACCGGCCGGCACTGCTGGGGAGCCCGAGCATGGGCTGCCCAGGTTAGTCATGTCGGTGCAGATTTCATCGTCAGGATAATTTGTCCCGTTCATGGTCCAAGGCGCAACCGTTTCGCCGTTTGCCGGATTCGTAATGTATAACACTCCATTTGCTTGTCCCGGCAGCGTGGTAGGAAGGCTGCTGTACAGACTGTTCGGCGCGTTGGCTCTCAGTCGATCCCGGACCTCTTCAACCCCTGCTTTCGCGGCGAAAAAAGCGACTTGCTCGTCGCGGAAGTTGGAGCTGATACTGGTATCGGTGTTGGTCAGCATGATCATGCTGATTGCGATACCGGTGATCAGCAACAAGGTAAAGATCGCGATAAACAAAGCGAAGCCGCGTTCGGAAGACTGTCCGTATGCTGGAAATCTTCGAGTCATGTTCGCACTCCTATTAACCTGCGTGCGTTTTCTATACCCGTCCGGGTTCTTGCATTCGGCTCGCCAGCATCGCCAGGTTACTGGAGGAGTTACTAACGCTTTGCAGTTCCCGAGAGGTGCCTATATTTTCAGCAAGATACATGACCCTTACAGGCAAAAAGTTTCGCGGTATCGATTGGAACTCGGTACATTCGGTATGAGTGACAACAATTTGTGTCATACGAACACTCCGAATGATGCTAGGTCGTGCGAGGTGGAACCGCAAATTCCCGAGGTCAGAAGTAACCATTGGGAGCCGGGCGACTGGGCAACGCGAAACAGTGTTCTGATTTCGGAACAAAAATGAAGGTAATTACCGCCGTATGCTGAACAGTACCGCGAAGGTTGCCACAGTTACTCTGAAGTAAGCAGTCACCCGCTACCAGGCCAAAATCGTAACCTGTTACAGTGCGAACGCGCAGCGTCCCAACCGATGTAGAGCTGCTCGCTCCCTAATTTTAATTTCCTTCAAGGCTAGCCACTCTTTTGAGTTCCGAACGGCAGCTTTCTGTTTTCTGTCCGGAATCGCAGAACTGCAAAAGGATCGTTAGGCATGCTCCTCCTCGAAACCACCGGACTTCTGGGTTATTACCGTACACTGGCGTTACCCAAGTTATCTTTCACTCCTGACAAACGGGCTGATATCCTTTTGGGAAGAAGGCGAAAATCCGAAAGCCCCTTATCTGTCCTCAGTGGCGGATGAGGGGTTTTTTAATTTCTAGCAGCTGCTTTCAGTCGATTCCAGTACCCGGATTTTCAGTTGCCCCGCCCCTGGCCACGCATGTTGTCCACATCGGGGTCAATACGAATAGCTGCTCCAGCCGCCACTAATACTCTGCGTCGAAAGGAAGTCGCACATATCGTCCAGAAGAGACTTTTTCTGACGGTCATTATGATCCGCCACGGCCCTCACGCGGAAAGTCCGCGGGTTACACGGAACGCTTCCACCGGTTGTTCATTCGTGCGGCAACAACGGAGGACTAAACGGTGTTTCATTCGTACTATGCCGGAGGTATGGATACTGAGACCGACGGGATCAGATGGGACCGAAGTTTATGGGGCGTGCGTCTCCGATGAGAGTTCGCGTATGAAGTCGCTGAGCTTGAGGCGATCCTCAGGGGACATATCGATGAACTCAAAACCGTTTCCGACTTGGGGGTGGCGTGTGGCGACTAATGCAGTTGCGCGAATCGCTTGTTCATTCAGCCAAAAGATTAGAAATACTTTTTCCCCTACAGCCATGGTGAACATTGTCTCGATATAACACCCACAAAGGCTGATTTCAACGATGGAGACGCGTAAGGGGGTGGCGTTTTCGGTAGTGTGCAACGCGACCGACAGATTAGCTTTTACGCGTGGATAACGCCTGCGCTCCTTCCCCCCTTCGAGATTCTTAGCCTCTGCATCCACGGCTACGATTGCGTTCGAAGCGCAGTATACTGCACGCACAGGACCGACATAATGGAAACAGGGAAATGGGCGTAAACGTGATGCTCAACTGGTGAAATATTTATCAGCAATTGACCCCGAAAAAGGCGAACGAAAGGCGCACGCCTTGTGCTATCGCCTGTAACAACAGTTATCTGCAACATGTGTCCTGAAAGGATACATTTAGGGCATGAGCGCGCTACGTAAGTGGTTGGCAGCTTCGGTCATAGCGGTTGTTTCGATTCTCGTGATTTCGCGGTTCCTACTCAGCGTCTGTCCCTCACACTGGATGCGCCGAGTGGATTTTGGAACTGTACACGCAAACGACAACTCAGTTCCGGCAGAGATCTATTTTACCAATCCCAATGGCGAAGGCGAGGCGGTTGCACTCGTTCATCTAAAAACCGGAAACACTTATTTTCTTGATTTTGGCACAGAGAAGGTTCGATCGGCGTCGCCTTCGGAATACATACGCTTGTTCGGCGGAGCTTGGTCTTTCCGAGCAGTACCGAACGGCAACTTCATCGCGCCACTGCCATCTGAGAAGATGGATGAATTTCGCATTGCTGCCCAGAATGGACAGATCGTATCGGTGCAGTTCTAAACATGGTGCATTGTTGGCCCAATATGTCTATAGCACTCAAACACTGAGCGGCTATCGGCTGTTAACAACCGCATAAATTCGGCATCATGACAGTTGCTCAAAGTCCAACAACGCCGGTTTGCAATCGCATCATCTGACATTTAATTGCATTCCGGAAACAGCAACATTCGTGAATGACAATCGCCTATGCACACTTCGCTGATACTGGAGCCACTTATCTTGTCTCTGAAGTCGCAAGTGCTTGCAACCACTCGCAGAAATTATCAGTCTTGACAGTTTCCGGAGTTGCGTTAGAGTAAGGCTGATCGCTTGTCGAAATTCTCAATGGCAGCGCGAGAAGAAGGTTTGTATGTGGCAGTTTGCAAGAGTTCCACTCGTTGCCGCGGCTGTTTTGGTTGCAATCCTAGCCATCACCAGGCCGGCATCAGCCGACAGCATCACTCAATCCGTCTCGGGATGTAGTGGTTGCAATGGATACTCGTTTCAAGCGACGCTTCAATCTTTAGGTAGCAACAGTTATTCGCTCAGGTACACCATAACCAACGTCAGCGGGTCTTCTGCCTACGCGCAGACGTCGGCTTTGGTGCCGTTTCAGTTCGGCAATAGCATCAACTCGGTTAGCAATTTCAGCGTGACCCTGGGTACAAGCAGCGCGACAAACGCATACCTTGTCGTAGGGGGAGCTTCAACCCTAATATCAAACGGCTTATGCGACTTCAATTTTTCGGACTCAGTTTGCGTAACCCCGAACGGGGTTGGATCGCCTTCTGCGATAAACAAAGGTCAGTCTTTGACGTTCGGCTTTAACTTTAACTGCACAAATTGCACACAACTGAATAATTGGGCCTTTCTCGCATACGGAACCTGCGTCAACGGGAATGGTGTCTGTTATGGGATCGCGGCTAGTGGGACGCCGGTTCCTAAGGTGGGTGTTCCCGAGCCTTCCGTGCTTGCGCTTCTCGGGTCCCAAATGGGACTGATGGCAGGGATAGTGCTGGTGTTTGGTTCTGCGCGTAAGAGGTTTTTACACCGATCGATGACTCTGTTCCGTTTGCAACCGCGCGGCTAATGAGCTAAAAGTTTGCGAATCGATCTGCCGGACACGTTCTAACCCAACAGTTTGGCTTTTTTTTTCATTTTATTCGAGCTTTCTTCGACGACCTTCATGGCGTTATATCTCTAAATATCACTCATTAACAGCCCATTAACCGATCCAGTTAAATTTCACGTCCACTTTCAGCCATCGTCCACGCACCTTCAGGCGCGAGCGTCAGCGAGCGCGCGCCAGCGCCTCAAGTCAAAAGCAACAGCACCCAGCCAAACACCCGCCTCCACGCAGGCAGCATCTTTACTAAATAATTAACAAGATGCATGC
>JBOGLH010000007.1:0-22751 GCA_050746025.1 Terriglobales bacterium
AGGCACAATTTTTGCGGCGATGCTGCCTCCGATAAAGACTCCGCCTGTCGCCATGAAGTTGAGCGCGCAGTTGCCGGTTTCGGATCCGTAAACACTGACGAAGATCGACAATGTCCGTTCACAGATGGCAGCCTTGCCTTCGAGAGCCAGTTGCGAAATCAGCGCCGGAGGATCTTTTGCCTGGGCGATCTGATCGCGAAGCCAATCAGGCTCCTCGGCTTTTTTGCCGTCACGCAAAAAGTCATAAATGTTCCTGATCCCCGGCCCTGAAAGTATGCGCTCGCAACTTACATGCTGAAATTTCTCGCGCAGGTATTGCGCCAGTTCCATCTCGATATCGTTCTTGGGCGCGAAGTCGGCGTGTCCACCCTCACAGGGAAAAGGATGATGCCGGAATCCATCCCAGAAGAGGCCGGCGACCCCAAGTCCAGTGCGTGCTGAGATCACGGCGCGGTTCCCTTCCGCATCTTCAGCGCCTTCGCTCAAGGTAACGAAATCTTTTGATTCGAGCGCGTCCACTCCATAGGCATAGGCCTCGAGATCATTGATCAAGCCGACCGAAGGCAATCTCAATTGCGACGCCAGTTCACCCGCGTCGATCGTCCATTCGAGGTTCGATATCTTGCTCTTGGCTGCGCGCACCGGGCCGGCAACGCCAAAGCACGCGCTGTGCACCATGATGCCCTCAGTGCCCACAAAAGTCTTGATTAACTCCGCAAGGCCGCTGTGCTCCTGGCTCTTGTAGGTCTTGTCGATGATGCGATGAAGCTGGGTTCCCTCGGTTTGAAAAGCCGCGAGCCGCACGCGGGTTGTGCCAATGTCACCTGCGAGAATCATTCGATTGTCCTCCACACACGCCCGTCGCGTTGCAGCAACTCGTCGGACTCTTTTGGCCCCCAGGTGCCGGAGGCATAGTTGGGAAATTTTCGCGGCGGCAGGGCAGTCCAGACGTCCAGCATAGGATCGACAATGCTCCAGCCGGCTTCCACCATATCCGCACGCTGGAAGAGCGTGGCGTCACCAATCATGCAATCGTAGAGTAAGACTTCGTAACCGGTGTACGCGTCCTCGCCGAAATATTTGGAATATTCAAAGCTCATATCTACGGAACCGACGCGCAAAATCGGACCAGGAATCTTCGCGCCGAAGCTGAGCGAAATTCCTTCCACTGGCTGGATCTGAATCACCAGTTGGTTGGAGTGCTTCTTCACCGGTGCATTGCGGAACAGATCAAATGGTGTTTTCTTGAACTGGATCGTAATCTCGGTGTGGCGCTGCGCCAGCCGCTTCCCGGTGCGCAGGTAAAAAGGCACGCCGACCCAACGCCAGTTATCGATATTCAGTTTGAGAGCGACAAATGTTTCAGTACGTGACTCTGGCGAAACTCCTGGCTCGTTCCGGTAGGACCGGACGCGTTCGCCACCCACTTCGCCCTCGCCATACTGACCGCGGACGCTGTCGGTTAGCACCGCCTCCGAATCCAGCAATTGCACGGCATGCAGCACTTTAGCTTGCTCATCGCGGACCGCATCCGCCTGGAACGACACCGGCGACTCCATCGCTGTCAGGCTGAGCAATTGCATCACATGATTGGGCACCATGTCCCGCAGGGTTCCCGCGGTATCGAAGTATCCGCCGCGCTGTTCCACGCCGACGGTTTCGGCATTTGTAATCTGCACGTGATCGATGTAGCGGCGATTCCAGATAGGCTCGAAAATTGCATTGTCAAAACGGAAAACAAGAATGTTCTGGACCGTCTCTTTGCCCAGATAGTGATCGATGCGATAAATCTGCTTTTCAGCGAGCACGGATTTGATCTGTCGGTTCAGGCTTTTGGCCGATCCTAGATCGTGCCCGAAGGGCTTCTCGATCACCACTCGTCGCCAATGTCCATTCTCTTCTTTCGAGAGCTGGCTCTGCCCCAACTGCTGCACGATCTGGCCAAAGAATTTCGGCGCAGTCGCGAGGTAGAACAGATAATTGTTTTCCGTGTTGTACTGAAGATCGAGATCTCCGAGCCGCTTCTGCAATGCCGGATAAATCGCCGAATCGCCGAAGTCTCCGCGCTGATAGTAGAGACGCTGGCGGAACGAATTCAGCGCTGCGGCGCCACTTTCGCCGGCGTGCAGGAATGAAGTAACTTGATCCCGAAACTGATCGAGAGTCAAATCGTCGAAGGCAACCCCCAGAATAGCGAAGTTATCAGGCAGCAGATTCGCCTTCGCCAGATTAAAAAGCGCGGGAACCAGTTTGCGTCTTGTGAGATCCCCGGATGCGCCGAACAATACCAGCACGCAGCGCGCGGCCGCCTTGGTCAACGGACTCTGCAACTCCTCGGCTTGTGTAAGTGCGGAAGCAGATACCATGCGCCTGTTCTCCCCGGCGTGAAGCTGACATTTTACTCCGCACCGATGAAGCGGCGGGATTAGTTTGTTCTCACGCCGGACGCAGACGTGGTGGCAGACATCCGCCCTATGGATGGATAAGATCCTTCAACTCGCGAAGATCTGAGACCCCAGCATCCGAGACAATATAAATCCGCATCTCCCCGGACTGACCTGCAACCCAGTTGTAACCCTGCCGCGAGCCGGAGCTTTCGGCGGTTGTTTCGTTTTCGCTTCGCGGCCAGATAAAGACATTAATAATGTGTTTGCGTCGACCGTAAACCAGCGCCGCTACGTTGTGTCCTTCGATCACATCGAGCCGCCCGCCAACCAACGGGAAGCCCTGCGCCGCGAAGTCATCGACGGGTGGGATGAAGTCCAGCTTCCCGTCGAACCAGGGTTTCACGGTGTGCTGGTCGGTCGACTGCACATCAAATAAATGTCCGGGCTGCAGCGAACGCACGTGGGCATCAATCAGCTCTGCAGTGAGCACAGATTGCGTGTGCGTAGGGATAACGAAAAATATGATCGCGATCAATGCTGCTGCCGCGGCCAAAGTGCCAAACGCCGGCAGAAGGAACCATCTTTTCCATGAGAGTCCCGGAGAACTGGAAGCACTGCTTGTTTCTTGTCCGATCTGCTTGCGAACCTTTTCGCGCAGCTCAGGCGAAGCAGGTTCATATAAATCACCGTGCTGAAGCCTAGCGCGCAAAGATTCCAGTCCTTCCAGTACAGCCTGACAGCGAGAGCAGTTCTCCAGATGCTGCTCGAATTCAGACGACCGCACCGCGTCCAGTTCGCCATCGAAATAACCGTGAATTGTGGTTTCCGCCAGTTCGCAGTTCATGAAACCTCCTTCGCAGCCGTCTGGGTTGCTTCGGTCAATACTTGGCGCAAACCTTCGCGCGCCCGCGATAGCGTTGACATGACCGTCCCGATGGGAATCCCAGTGATCTCGCCGATTTCTTTGTAAGAACAGCCTTCTAACTCTCTGAGCACCAATACCTCTCTAAATCGCGGCGAGAGCGATCCCAACGCCGACATCAACCGCTGCCGTTCGTCTGCCTGCGTGGCCAGGGTTTCGGGATTGGCGGGCGAAGGCTGATGTACTTCCTCATCGAACTCAGTCATCAATTCCGATGGCCGATTTTTTTGCAGCCACGTGTAGCAAGTATTTCGCACAATTTGAAGCAGCCATGCTCTTGCGTCTCCTCCATGGAAGTTCATGAAGAAGCGATACGCACGCATGGTCGCTTCCTGAACCACGTCGTCTGAATCGGCGCGATTTCGCAATATCCATCGCGCCAGATTGGCGGCGCTGTTCAGGTGTGGCAATACCATTTGCTCAAAACGAATTCTGTCCTGCGGGTCTAGCACGTCACTAGTCTCCCAGGTCTTCAATATCCATAACCGTGGTCAAGGGCATTTTATTCCCGCATCGCGCCCTTGCTCCTAAAAATAATCGTCCAAAAAGATCCAGCCCGATGGAATAAAACGAACGCGCCCCCAGTTTATGCAGGTGTAACACGTCCTGGCAGGCGACGCGGCCGAAAACACTAAGGTTGCGTCGCCGTCGCCGGCTGACGTGGCGAACTACTTCATTAAGCGGAGGAGTGAATGGCGAAAAATAATTTGTTGGATGCAAGTGCCAGTGGATTGATTGAACACGACCACAACAATGACGGAATAAACCGCCGAGGTTTTCTCAAGTGCATGGCCTGGGCAGGCACTGGCGCGGTTTGCGTGATTGAAGGGGGAGTGCTGAAGTCTCAAGCCCTGGCCTCGCAATTGGGTAAAGAGGTGAAGTCCCACAAGCTGGGTGGGATGAGTTTTGTGCAGATCAGCGACAGCCACATGGGCTTCAATAAGCCGGCCAACCCGGATGTCATTTCGACCCTGCAGGCCGCAGTCGACAAGATCAACGCTTTGCCCGAAGCGCCGGATTTCATTTTGCATACCGGCGATATCAGTCATCTCTCGAAACCTTCGGAATTCGACAATGTTGACCAGATTCTGAAGGCCACGAACAAAGAAGTCTTCTTTGTGCCCGGAGAGCACGACGTCCTGAACGATGACGGAGCCATGTACCGCGAACGTTATGGAAAAAATTCCAAAGGGCAAGGTTGGTACAGCTTCGACAAGAAGGGCGTGCATTTTGTCGGCCTGGTGAATGTCATGAACCTCAAGGCCGGCGGATTAGGCACACTGGGAGCGGAGCAACTCGAATGGCTGAAAGACGATGTGAAGCACCTGAAACACAGCACGCCGAACGTTGTGTTCGCGCATATTCCTTTGTGGTCGGTGTATCCGCAGTGGGGATGGGGAACGGACGACAGTGCGCAGGCGCTCTCGTATCTGAAGAAATTTGGTTCGGTGACTGTGCTCAATGGTCACATTCACCAGACAATGCAGAAAGTCGAAGGCAACATAACTTTTCACACGGCGTTTTCGACAGCGTTCCCTCAACCGGCGCCCGGCCAGGGCGAAGGCCCGGGACCGATGAAGGTACCGGCTGAACAGTTGCGCTCCATTCTCGGCATTACTGACGTGAATTATGTGCAAGGCCGGCATGCCCTTGCGGTAGTGGACTCGTCACTCGCGTAGAGACGAGCCCGCACATTCCAAACTAATTAAAAAGGAGAGTTAAAAATGACAAAGAGAAATTTGTTTTTTAGGGGCTTGGTGTTTTTTCTTCCCCTCGCGTTGGCCTCGGTTTTAGTCCTGCATCCCACTCGCGCAATGGGCGAGGCTGCAGAGTCGACTCTAGTAGTTCAAATAGACAATTTTAGTTTTGGACCGGCCACGCTCACGGTACCGGTCAACAGCGTGGTGACCTGGGTCAACAAGGACGACCTTCCGCATGTGATCGCCAGTACTGACGGAGTGTTCAAGTCCAAAGCGCTCGACACAGATGATAAGTATTCGTACACGTTCAGCAAGGCGGGCACTTACCCATACTTCTGCAGTATCCATCCGAAGATGGTGGGAAAGATCGTCGTCCAGTAAATGTGGTTTTAGCAACCAGCCACATGCGTGGCTGGTTAACAAAGAGGATCAATATGCTGAACCCTTTCGATTTACGAACGATTTTCTTAGCCAAGCACGCCCAGCACGTCGTACTAATCCATTTTCCAATCGCGCTATTCGTGACCGGAGTTGGATTAGATATGCTTTCGCGCGGGAACCGTGATTCCCACTTTGCTGCCGCTGCATACTGGAACCTGTCAATTGCAGCGGCGGCTATCATTCCAACGGTTTTGACAGGTTGGCTTGCGTGGCATTTCGTTCTTGAAGATCAAAAGGTCAAGGGTCTTTTGCTGCTCCACATTCTCGCAGCTTCGAGTGCGACGCTATTAGTGATTGCGTCATGGTGGCTGCACTGGCGGACCCTCAAATCAGCAGCGCCCCTGCCAGGATATCGCATTCCTCTCGAACTGCTCGGGGTTATCCTTATCGGCCTGACCGCACATCTGGGTGGATTCTTGAGCGGAGTGAACTCATGAGTCTAATCCGCGAATTAATCGAGAGTTCTTATCCCGTGACTTTCAGATAAGTCGAATACTGTTCGTCATTAATTGCGATGAAAGGAAGCATCTTCATCGGCGTACCTGCTGTTTGGACTTGCCACTTACCGCTGCCCCTGTCAGTCGCGCTCAACAGTTGCTGGCGGGTGATTGCTTGCGATGACGGTGCGATTGGAAAGAGCACAACCGGTCCTCGCAAAAGGGCCACCGTGTCCGGATGCCTCTGGTTGATTGCTTCAAGACGCATCTTCATCGGCAGTTCGAGGGTGACTCGATCACCGTTTTTCCATTCGCGACTCAGCGACGCAAATCTTCCCGGAACCACCGACGCGCTCACGCGCTTATCATTGATCGAAACTGAGGCAGCTTCGGCCCACGCCGGAATTCGAAAGTTTGCAACAAAGGCAGTTGGTTTCGAAAGCGCAAATTTAAATTCCACGTTCCCTTCATTCGGGTACGAACCATTCTGAGTAAGCGAAACATTGGTCCCATTTTGCTGCCACTGCAGAGTCGAAGGAATGTAGAGATTCACATATACGCCTTGGTCATCGCGCAAATAACTGCTGATTCCATAATCGGTGGCTACCTGGGGCAGTGTGCCCGAGCAACACGGGAAACCATGGTTGGAATAAACCTTGTGTCCATCAAAGTTGTAATCAGAGTAGTAGAAAGCATAACCATCCGGCTGCAGCGGTTTCGCTCCCAGGACGGTGTTGTACATCACGCGTTCCATACTGTCACCATAACGCGGGTCTTTGGTTACGCGCAAAAGATATCGCGTTATTTTGAAGTGGGCATAAGATCCGCACGGCGTTTCGAAACTGGAGTGAGTACCCGTCAAACTTGAATAAACATCGTCACTGTCCGTAGCGCGAAGCAGCTCATCCGGGCCCCAGCCTGCAGTCGCAAAACTTTGTGCCAGCACCATATCGAATCCATTTTTGGCGGCGCGCAAATGCATCTCGCTTCCCAGCGTCAGATAAGCCTGCATCGCGGAAGAGAGTGCGTTCACATGACTGTAAGCGTGTTTCCCGGCAAGCGAATTGTCTCCGTCCGCGAGCGGCGTAAAAAACTTGTCATTCAGATAGCGCGCGCCCAATTCCTTGTAACGATCGCCTGCCCCGCGCTGGTATGCGAGGAACAAATTTTCCGGCATCGTGTAAGACTCATCCCAGTTGTAGGAAATATCCTTGCCGGGTCTCCAGCTTTGGCCATGCTCAACCGCGTGGTCGGGAATATTTCGCAGTGCGGTGTCGGTTGTGCGTTGCAGAATAGCAAATGCGTCGGGATCCGTTGCCCAGCGGTGCGAGTCTATAAGTCCGCAGGTTAGTTTGTCGTAGCAATATGCCGGGAAACGGTTCTTCACATAGAAACCGTCTGAAATAGTGGCTGCGTATAGCTGATTCAAACGAAGAACTTTGGCGCGCAACTCCGGAGACGCAGTGATCGCGTAAGCGCGAGCCAGCGCCGATACCCATTGACCGAAGGTTGCCGCGGGCGCAAAACCCTCGTCGAAGGTGTGATAGTCATAATTCGGGTCGTAGTTGTACCATCCGCCCAAATCCGCCCCGGGCGCGGGTTGGCCGCCCATTTGGCGCATCGGCTTTAGCAGACTATCTTCATTCAGTCCCATTAAAACTGAAATGCAATTTTGCAATTGTGCCTGGTGAAGTTCGCTTGTAACCGCAATTTGTCCGTATTCGAATTCCTCGAGCGGCGCCACCGCTGGCGCAGCGCTTCCGGCAAAACCGAATTTCGAGGTCAGTGGAATAGCTGCTGCGCATGCAACCGAGATGGTTGCCGATTCCAAAAACTTTCGCCGGGTTACGGATCGAAATGGCATGAGCTTCTCCTGACAGTGCGGACAGTGACATCGCTAAAAGACGATTGTAAGACCTTTCATTGTCGGATGTATTTCGCTTCGGCGCGGCGATGCGCCTTGACAAACCGCTGCTGATATGGAAAAAAGGCGAGACACGGTTTATCAACCTGAGTTCCACTTCACTCATGCGCATACAAACAATTTTCTTCCGCGCTGTGGTTTTCTCATTCCTCTTAGCCAGTACGCTCGCTCAACCCGCAGACTCGACCGCGAAAAAATCAGCAAGCTCCAACCCGGGCGTTAAAGCTTTTCTTGGTCGCTGGGATCTAACCTTAAAGGCTCCAGACCGCGAATATCCCTCATGGATAGAAATTCAACAGGACAACGGCGAGATCAAGGCGCAATTCGTCAGTCGCTGGGGGAACGCGCGGCCGCTTCCTGAGATCACAATCGCCAACGGCCACCTTAAATTCGTTTCGCCCAAGGCGGAAGAAGAACGCAAGGACGATATGGTCTTCGAGGGCACGCTGAAGGGGCAGATGCTGTCCGGCACGACTACTGGTCAGGATGGAACTCCGTGGACGTGGACGGGCCGGAGAGCCCCGTCACTCAAACGTGTCGGCACGCCCAAGTGGGGTAAGCCTATCAAATTGTTCAATGGCAAAGACCTTACGGGCTGGAAACCTGACAAGCCGAATCCCGCGAGCGAGTGGAAGGTTGTGGACGGCAACCTCGTCACCCCGGGCCATGGTCCAGAGCTTATTAACAGTTCGAAGTTTGAAGACTTTAAACTGCACATCGAATTCAATCGCGGAGAGAAGTCCAACAGCGGCGTTTATCTTCGCGGGCGTTACGAAGTGCAGATTGAAACTAACTCTGAACAGGAACCCCCCAGTCACCACACCGGCGGCGTGTATGGTTTCATCGCGCCTTCTCCGGAACTGCCGCGCAAAGCAGGCGAGTGGGAAACCTTCGACATCACGCTCGTAGGACGAACGGTTACGATTGCTCAGAACGGTCAGACCATCATCGACCACAAGGAAATTCCTGGCATTACCGGCGGCGCGCTGGATAGTCACGAAGGATTGCCAGGGCCGATCTATCTCCAAGGCAGTGAGGATGGACACGTAAGTTTTCGAAACATCGTCATAACGCCGGCGATGAAGTAGCGCTTGCCAGAATTCTTTTCTGGTCCCGCGTTGCAGCATTAACATGAAATTCTCAGGAGGTGGTTGACCATGAAGTCAAGCTTCTTCTCTCGTCGCAAATTCTTAGGTCTGAGCGCAGCCGCAGCCGGCGCGACTATTGGCGGAAAAACTTTGCTTCTGCATCCTGAGCCGCTTTTCGCCGCTGATGACATGCCTGCTGGCGAACATGTGCGCTTCGGCATGATTGGAATCGGGATGCAGGGTTCAGGCCTGCTCACGGAATCCATCGAACTGCCAGGGATTGAATGTGTTGCCGCATGCGATCTGTACGACGGGCGCCACACATTGGCGAGAGAGATCACAAACAAGCCCAACCTTCCCGTCACTCGTCGATATCAGGATTTGCTCGCCAACAAAGAGATCGATTGCATCGTTGCCGCGGTCCCCGACCATTGGCACAAGCAAGTCGTGGTCGATGCGGTCACCGCGGGCAAGGATATTTATTGCGAAAAACCCATGTCGCACAGTCCAGCGGATGGCGTGGCTATGGTCGAAGCCACCAAGCGCACCGGTCGAATTGTGCAGATCGGCTCGCAACGCGTGAGTTCTCTGATCTGCAAAAAGGCAAAAGAAATGATCTCGCAAGGCATGCTTGGCGACATGATGCTGGTCGAGGGCTGGCTCGGACGCAACGATCCTACCGGAGCGTGGGAATATCCTCCGCCGTTCGATCTGTCGCCGCAGAACCTCGACTGGGATACATGGCAAGGTACGGTGCCCAAGAAAGCTTTCGATCCCTACACATTCGCGCGTTGGCGTTGTTGGAAGGAATATGGAACCGGCCTGGCTGGCGATCTGCTGGTCCACCTGGTCAGCGGGATGATGTTCATGATGAGCATCAACGAAGCGCCGAAACAGGCGATGGCAATGGGCGGGATTCGCCGCTGGAAAGACGGACGGAACATGCCGGACGTCCACGGGACGCTTTTCTATTACGGCGACTTACCGGTTTACATGCGGCTGAATCAGGGCACCGAAATGGCCGAGACGTACCGCTTCCAGGGATCGAAGGGCATTCTGGAAGTCAACGAATTCGGTTTGAGCTTCGCCCCGCAATCGGGCAAGGACACCATGCCGAGTTACTACGACAGCAGTTTTCCCCACGCAATGCGGGCCGAATATGAGAAGAAGTGGCACGAGGAGAACGATCCGAAAATCGGCCAGGAGCCGATGCCGGAGGCGGTGAGCTACCGCGGCCCGGATTACGACGACATGAAGCCGCATCTCTGGAATTTTTTCCGAGCGGTCAAAACCCGCAAGCCCGTAGTCGAGGATGCGGTGTTCGGGCATCACGCCGCGCTGGCCTGCCACATGGCGAATGAATCCTATTTTCGCAAGTCGCCGGTCACATGGGACGAAGCCTCGAACACGATGAAGAGCTGAGCCTGCGACGCGGATGACTTTAGCGAGATTCACGAGATGACTATCCTCAATCGAAGACAGTTCGTTGGAGCTTGCGCCGCGACAGCAGGAGCTGCGTTGCTGCCAAATTTGGCGTTCGCCTCGGGCTCGGCTCCGGCGGTACATTTCCCTTCTGACCCTCGACAACGCGTGTCAGTGGCGGCGTATCCATTTCGCGAATTCATCGTTGGATGGAAAGGCTGGGATGGAAAAACTCCGAGTTCAGTTCCTCGTGCGCAGCAAATAGAACTTAAGGATTTCGCCGCGCACGTTGCCGAAAAATTTAACGTTCACAACATTGAACCGTGGGGTCGCGTTTTCCCTTCCACTGATCCGGACTATCTTGAACAGTTCCGTGCCGCGGTTGAAAAGGCCGGGTCCGCGGTAATTGATATTGCAGTGGACGACGAGTACAGCCAATACTCCCCGGATGCAGCCGAGCGCGAGCGCTCCGCGAAATCTAGCATGCACTGGGTGGACGTCGGTGTTGCTCTAGGTTCGCCCAGTATTCGGGTGCATATACAAGGCCCGAAGGATTCAAACCCGGATGCCACCCGCGCTTCCGAGACACTGAAAAAAGTAGCGGAGTACGGCGCCAAAAAGAATGTCGTCGTGCATTTAGAAAACGACAATCCTGTTAGCGAGGATCCATTCTTTATCGTCCACGTAATCGACAAGGTGAACAGCCCGTGGCTGCGCGCGCTTCCTGATTTCGGTAACTCAGTAGCGGCGCACCTTCAAAACGCTTACGGAGCTATCCAGGAAATGTTCGCTCGCGCATACGGCATCTGCCACGTGAAAGAGAACGAACCCGACGAAAAAGACCAGTTGGTACATGTCGATCTGGCGCGCACTTTTGCAATTTTGAAAAAACACGATTTCAAAGGATATTGCTCGATGGAATATGACGCACCCGGTGATCCCTACAAGCCGACAGCGGAACTGATCGAGCAGACAATAAAGTTTCTTTCTTAACCTGCGCCATTCATCACGGCTTCTGAGTCCGCCCTGCCGTAGCCTCTATCAACTGCCGTACCGGTTGAACTACAACCAGCAAAAGATTTGCTTGAGGCGCCTGTGCAGCGTCAGCTTGCGTTAGTTGCTCAGCACGCCAAGCTTGGGGGGATATCTCAGATTTGTCCAGGTAATCCAGCGCTGCTAATCCAGCCGCTCCCAGGCTCGAGAGTTCGTCAGCCAATGGCGCAGTGTCACGCAAAAGAAAAGATCCCTGGATAATGGGTTTCAACTTCGCGTCATTCTCGCGCCAGGTTGTAAGCAGCGCCCGAATTTTAATTTCAGCAGCTTGATCCTGATATCCACTTTGAATATATTTCTGCACCGAAGATTGAAAGAGTCTTCCGATCTGGCTCTCTGGATTCGCAGCGTCGACGAGGCGATTCAGTGGCGCTCTAAAGTCCCAAACCCCTTTGACACTCTCGAAGCGCGCGTAGTCTTTCACCGGTTCGACCACGTCGGCCAGGGTGCGTAGCGAGGAGATGTCCTCCACTCCTGCCATTCGATGCAACATCATCGTTGAGTGCGATCGGTGGGTCAGGCCCAGCCATTCCAATCGCCAGCTCAGGTCGTCAAGCCGCGAGTACATCGAGGTGACGTCTTGCACATTTTGAGGAGACCACAGGCGCTCAGCAATTGCTGCGGTCCGCGGCCAGATTCGCGAATCCATGTTCTCAGGGCTGATCCACTCTCCCCACATGCAGGCCTCTCCGCCGAGGATGCGATTCTTCTGCTCTGGCGTCAGGTTAGATGCCGCGCCGGACATGGGATCGACGACATAGTGGCGCGAAGCCGGCCACATCAGGTCGAGATAGTATCCGAAGGAGAGCAGTCCGCTGTAGCCTTGCTGCGCCGCGGTGGCCAGCGATTCCTGTCCGCGCCATGACTGCGCCACAATGCTCTTCGGCAGATCGGGTCGAAGAATTTCATCCCATCCCACCATGATTTTGTGGTGCTTGCTCAATATCTTTTGCAGACGTTGGTTGAAATAGGCCTGCAGATCCTGATTGTTGTTCATGCCATGCGAATGCATGAACGCCTGAATTTTTGGATTGTTGTCCCACGGCTTACCGTTCACTTCGTCTCCGCCGATGTGAAAATAGGCGTCAGGAAACAGCTTCGCCATCTCCGCAATGAACTTGTCAAGGAACTTGTATGTGCGGTCCTGGGTGGGATCGATGACCGTATAAACTCCGCCCGGCTCGATTTTGTAAGTACCCGGCGTGCTGGCTAATTCTGGATAGCCGACGAACCAGGAGCGGCTGTGCGCCGGCATATCAAACTCCGGAATCACGCGAATGCCACGATCGCGCGCGTAAGTCACCAAGGCCTTTATGTCGGCTTGCGTGTAGTACAAACCATCTGAGCCCAGCTCGTGCAGCTTCGGAAATCGCTTGCTCTCGACACGGAAGCCTTCGTCATCAGATAGGTGAAGATGCAAAACGTTCAGCTTCACCGCCGCCATTCCATCTATGTTGCGCTCGAGCACGTCAAGTGGAATGAAGTGACGACCCACATCGATCAGCAAGCCGCGCCAGGCGAAACGAGGTTGATCTTTTATGGTCATGACCGGCATGAAAAATCCGTCGCTGCCGGTTTGAATCAGCTGTAAGAACGTTTGCAGACCATGCAAAGTGCCCAACGTATTTGGCGCGGTCAGCTTCACGACGTCATCGGTGACGGTTAATTCATAGGACTCATCCTCACCAAGTTTTTCGACGGGCTCGCTTCCGTGCTCAGTTCGGATCACAAGAGTTGCGTGGCTTACTTGCCCAGCCGCCACCTGGAATCGCATTCCAGTCTGTTGAGAAAGTTGCGCGATAAATCGTTGGACGCCGCGATCCAGAATTGAGTCGCGATGATCTGTGATCGCAACCGAAAAAGATTGGCTGATCGTCAAGCGGCCGCTCCCGAGTTGCACACTGGAGGGCATGGGCATGAAATTCGGTTGCTGTTGAGCAACTGCGCTAGCGGCGAGCAGAACGACAGCAATCAAAAAAGTTCGCATAGAAAACGGCTCTCGATTCCCAGTCCAGCAAGTGCTCCGAAAGACCAGTGGGCCGCAGTATATTTGTTTTCGCAGCGTTATGAATTTGCCATCGTCCTCGCCCTTATGTTTGTTACAGAGTTCTGAGATCGGCCCGCCCCTTCCCTGGGCCGCTGGTTTCGGCTACCCTAGGGGCGAACACGCTTAGGTCATTTCCTTGCGAGAACACTCCTTGGTGAAACACTTAAAGCCCTCATCCGTCGCTGCATATCATTTCGAAATCACTTCGCGATGCCTGCAGCTATTCGGAATCGCCATGGTCATCGCAACCCTGGTGTTTTCGTTCACCCTCTCGGCGCAAACTGCGATGAAAATGCCTACCACATTGACTCACGCCGATCAGGTCCGCCGGTTAACTCCTGAACAGGCCGCAACGGGGTATCCGGTAAGGGTTCGGGGCGTGATCACCATGGACGCCCCCGCGCCCGATTTTTTTATTCAGGACAAGACTGCGGGAATTTTCGTGGAAGGAAGCGTCACGTCGAAATTTATCCATCGGATTGGAGAATTTGTCGAGGTTGACGGCGTAACCGGGCCGGGTAAATTCGCTCCCGTCATACGTGAGACTAGGCTGCGCATTCTTGGTCATCAAGCTCTGCCCAAAGCTCCACTTTTCCCTTTCTCACAATTGGAAAATGGACAACAGGATAGTCAGTGGGTGCAGGTACGCGGCATTGTCCGTTCGGCGGTGGTTGATAAGACCTCGTGGCGTGAGCCAACGCTCGCGCTGCGCGTAGTGTCCGAAGGAGGAGAGTTCAATGTTCGCGTGCCGATCGATCACGAACAAGATTTTTCGTCATGGGTTGACAGCGAAGTCTTGATTGAAGGAGTGTGCGGCAGCCTTTACAACGCCGACCGTCAGCTGACCGGAGTTCTTTTCTATGTTCCGCGGTTGGGTTTTATCAAAATAGAAGCGCCTGCCAAAGAGGTTCCCCTTTCAGCTTTGCTGCGGTTTTCGCCGGGAAAGGAAACCCATCACCGTGTGAGAGTACGCGGCGTCGTCGAATACCAACATTTGGGAAGCGACCTGTTTCTGAAGATCCAAGATAAAGGCCTTCGGGTGCTAACGCCACAATCTACTCAGCTGTCGGTCGGCGATCTGGTGGACGTGCTCGGCTTCCCCGCAATGGGCGGCGTCACCCCAATTCTCGAAAATGCTGTCTTTTATCGGCTGGGCCACAGACGCGAACCAGATGCAGTAAAAATGGACTTCAATAAACCCTGGGAAGAATTCGATAGCGTGTTGGTCACCACCGATGCGAAATTGTTGAGCCAGCAAGCGCAGCCGGATGGAATTCGCCTGATGCTGCAAACCGGCGACATAGTTTTCGACGCGACTCTGCCGCCAAGTTTTAGCGCAGACGCAAAGATCCCATTGAACAGTATTGTGCGGGTCACCGGTATAGGCCTGGTTCGCAGCGGCGGATTATGGCGCGTTCCGGAATCGTTGGGAATGTTGTTGCGCTCACCCCAGGACATGATCGTGCTGCGGGCCCCTTCGTGGTGGAATTTGCGCCACACCGTATGGCTGCTCGGCATTACCGTGAGCATCCTGTTGGTAGTGGTGGCGTGGGTCGTGCTGTTAGGAAGGCGGCTACGCGAGCAAATCTTCATCACCCGACAAAAATTAAAACATGCCGCGGTGCTTGAAGAGCGTAACCGCATCGCGCGCGAATTGCACGACACTCTCGAACAGGAACTGGCCGGCATAACTATGCAATTGGATCTGGCGACGGATTGCTTTCAGCAGGCGCCCCGTGTGGCGCAGCAGGCGCTTCAGACTGCTCGCGACATGAGCCGACACAGCATGGTAGAGGCGCGTCGCTCGGTGTGGGACCTGCGCTGCCAGTTGCTGGAACATGGCGACCTGGTGTCGGCAATATCGCAAGTTGTCGAGCCGCTAGTCTCAGCCGATCACGCGAAGGTAAACGTCACTATAAAAGGTACTCCGGTGCGTCTGCCCGGGCAAAAAGAGATGAACCTGCTGCGTATCGCTCAGGAGGCGGTTGCCAATGCCGTGAAACATGGACGGCCGCGACAGGTGAACATCGAATTACGGTACGCAGCTACATCCGTTTGCCTGAATATTACTGACGATGGTTGCGGTTTTTCTGCCAGCCAGGCTGCTCCAACCGGACATTTTGGTCTTTTAGATATGCGTGAACGCGCGCACTCCATGGGCAGCGAGCTGAGTATTGAAAGCGAACCTGGACGCGGAACTCGCATCTCGTTACAAGTTCCCGTGCATTCAACCGGTCCGACTCATGCCGAACTCGAAACCAATACGTATTCTGGTGGTTGATGACCACTTCATGGTTCGGATGGGTCTGTCGTCTTCTTTGAATGTTGAGCCTGACATTCAAGTCGTGGCTGAAGCCGGCAGTGGCGAGGCCGCGCTGGAAGCATACCGCACGCACCATCCCAGCCTGGTGATGATGGATCTTCGCCTTCCCGGAATGAGCGGCGCTGATTGCACCGCAGCTTTAATTCGCGAATTTCCCAAGGCTTGCGTTCTGATGGTTTCAACCCACTCAGGCGAGGAGGAAATTTATCGCGCGATGCAGGCCGGCGCGCGCGGATATGTGGTAAAGAGCATTGTCCGCGAAGAACTCCTGCGCGCGGTGCGCGAAGTTCATCGGGGTGGCCGATACCTTGATCCGGTTGTGGCTTCGCAACTTGCCGAGCGGCAATCGCACCGTCCACTCAGCACCCGAGAAATTGACGTCCTGCGTCTAGTCGCAAAAGGATTCGGGAACAAAGAAATCGCCAGTGCGCTGAACATTGCGGAAGTAACGGTCAAACTGCACGTCAGCCACGTCCTCGAAAAGCTCGACGTGAAAGACCGCACACAAGCCGCAACCGTCGCACTACGGCGAGGAATTATCTCGCTCGATTAACCCCGCGTTCGGCCCGCAACTATACGAAAGTACAGTGTTGACAAGGTTTACAGGGTTGTTTTCTAGTAAAGGCGTCTTGGTGTGCTCCAGGTTCTACACGATGCTAACGCGCGAACCTTTCGCGAAGCCGGTACGAGCCTTCGAGAGGGGGATTTTATGGATCGTATTTTTGATGGCAGAAGCAAGTGGGTGCTGTTTTACGTTGGCGTCATGGCTGTCTGCCTGAGCTGCCCTTTACTATTCGCACAAGTGACGTCCGGCACCATCTATGGAACGGTAAAGGACAATACTGGCGCGGTCGTTCCGAATGCCGCCGTGACCGTACGGGGAACCCAGATTGGATTAACCAGAACGACTCAATCTTCGCCCTCCGGTGAGTTTGTCGTTCCCAACCTGCCGCCGGCAACTTATTCCATTGATGTTGAAGTCCAAGGTTTTAAAAAACTGGAGTCCCGGCAGGTCATATTGAGTGCCGCCGACAAGCTCAACGCCGGCGATTTTGTTTTGCAAGTGGGCGCCACAACGGAAACCGTCAATGTCACTGCGGATGCGGGACAGTTGCAACTGCAATCTAATTCGGGCGAGCGCTCTGACCTCATCACCAACAAGCAGCTCAATGAAGTCGCCATCAACGGCCGAAACGTGCTGGATTACATGAAGTTGATTCCAGGCGTGATCAGCAGCTTTGATGGGCACGCATCCGGCACTGGCGGCCTAGATTCGATGAACATCAACGGCACTCGGGCTAATGAACATGAGTTCACCATCGATGGCGCGTCTAATGTTGATACGGGGAATAACGGCGGAACTCACGTTACCATTAATCCCGATGCAATCGAAGAAGTGAAAGTTCTAACGTCGAACTACCAGGCCGAATTTGGCAAAGCCGCAGGCGGCCAGATCGCCATTACTACGAAGGGCGGCACCAACCAGTGGCACGGTGATGCGCGCTTCTTTCACCGTAATGAAAGCCTGAACGCAAATGATTGGTTCAACAAGAAAAGCCAGTTAACTCCAGCCGATCCAAAAGCGACGCCGCCGCATAATGATCCGGAATTGTATCGCTACAACTATATTGGCTATCAAATCGGTGGTCCCATCAAGAAAGACAAGGTGTTCTTTTTCTGGAGCGAGGAATTTTATCGTCAGTTCGTTCCCAGCGGTGGTGTTGCACAGTTTTATACGCCCACAGCGCTCGAGCGAAAAGGAGACTTCTCGCAATCGATTGATGGAAACGGTGTTCCAGTTGTTTTATCTGGACCTGGCATCACGAACAATGTGATCGACCCGTCACAGATCAATCCTCAAATGCAAAAGATTCTAGATTTGTTCCCGTTGCCAAACGTTGGAGGCTTTGGCACAAAGGGCCAGAATTACAATTTCTCAGAAGCGCTTTCTGCGCACGATCCCCGCCGGGAAGATATCCTGCGATTGGATTATCAAATCAATGGCGGCAACCGCCTTTATGGCCGCTGGATTCATAACTCCGATACAGACACTTCCCCGTTCGTTCCCTTCCCGGGACCGTTTGGCATCTTCGCGTGTTCGACGGCAATTAATTTCAATGGGGGTTGCATACAGAAACACCCGGGCTGGAATTTGTCTGCAAATCTTGTCAGCACCATTACTCCGACGGTGCTAAATGAGTTTTCAATCGGACCGAGTCATTCGCTTTCGCTGGCAGAGGCTGTAAACGGAAATGTTTCCCGCGGTGCAAACGGAATTACTTTACCCTTGCTATTTCCTGTCGGAGCGGACCAATCCGTTCCCGACTTTGGATTCAGTTTTAACAACGGCAGTGCAAGTTTACCGGGCAGCTATTTGGGTGCGACCCCCTGGCACCAGGGCAATACCACCGTCAACGTGAACGATAACCTCACCTGGGTCAAAGGTCGGCACACGGTGAAAACCGGCATGTTTTACCAGCGTAATAGGAAGGATCAGATCGCATGGGGGAACATCAACGGCCAATTTAATTTCAGCACCTCACCGACTAGCGGCGGCACCTGCCCGGGCGGGACCAATACTTGTATTCTGGGAGACCCTTTTGCCAGTGCGCTCATGGGGAACTTCGACAGTTTTTCCCAATCTACCGCGCGTCCACTCGGCGAGTTCCGTTACAACCAGCTGGAGTTTTATGTGCAGGACACCTTTAAGATTACGCCTCGGTTGACGCTTGACTACGGCATGCGTTTCGCCTGGATTCCGCCGCAGTACGATGCCAAGCATCAGGTGGCGCTATTCGATCCGTTTTCTTACGATCCGGCGAAAGCTGTGACAATCGATCCCAACAGTGGCAGCATCGTCACCGCTGCCGGTGGTAATCCGTTGAACGGAATGAGATTTACCGCGGCCCACAATCTGCCTGCAGGCGGCTGGGATGATCGTGGCGTTATGCCCGAACCCCGTTTCGGCTTCGCCTACGACCTGTTCAACAACCACAGAACCATTCTGCGGGGCGGCGCGGGCATGATGCACGATCGGGTGCAAGGCAATCTGATTTTCAATACCGTATTCAATAACCCCGCGGTCGTCGAAACGGCCTCAGTAGGATCAGGCAATGTATCGACCCTTCCCACTCAACAATCTTCCTTCGGCAACGGCGTGCTCAGCAATGTTTTGGGTGCTGATAAACGCGGCCAGGTTCCCACGGTTTACAGCTTCAGCCTCGGAATCCAGCATGAACTGGCGCGGGGTACGACCCTAGACGTCGCCTACGTCGGGACCACGTCGCGTCATCTTGTAACTTCGCGTGATATCAATGCCGTGCCCTATGGCACAGCATTTAACAGAGCCGCCCAAGATCCGAATTGCGTCGATAACAGCCCTACCCAGCAGCCCGTCTTCCCTGGTGGCGTCGTCCCGGCGGTTCAGCCAGGTTTGCAACCTCAATATGCAGCCGCTGGTTACGCCTTCAACGGGTTCTGTGCGTTCGGGTACCACAATTTTGCGCCCAATTCGGCCTTCTTCGAGCCATTTAAAGGTTACGGTCAGATTCCCTATCTCGAATTCAACGGCACATCCAACTACAACTCGTTACAGGTCTCGCTACAGCGGCGCTTCAGCAGAGGCTTTACTTTCGGCGCGGTTTATACCTACTCGAAGGCATTGACCACGGCAAATACCGATCAGGATACACAGGATACATTTAATGCGTTGCTGGACTATCGAAGGGCAGGATGGGACCGCACCCATGTGTTCGCGGCTAATTACGTTTACAACATTCCCAGTCCGACTAAGCACTTTGGCGGGCCAAAATGGCTTTCTTATATCACGGATGACTATCAACTCAGCGGGATCACGCAGTTCGAAACTGGAACACCGTTTGACCTCAATAATGGGTTTTCATTTCCTCCGGGGAGTATCACCGGCTCGGATCAATACGGGGCTATACCCTATTACTACAATGTGGATAGCAGCGGAAACCCGCTCGTACCAAAGATCGGACCGCCGGGACGCGGGACACGAGATGCCTTCCAGAATGGTGGAATGCAAAACTGGGACCTCTCATTATTCAAAAACATTCCATTTGGCAACAGCGAAGAGCGTTATATCCAGCTTCGGCTAGAAGCCTATAACGTATTCAATCACCCCAACTTCCAGGATAAGAATTATGGCGCAAACTGGGGCGGCCCGTGGGCATATGCGAATCCAACTGATCCCTTGACCGTGACGAAAAACGACAACTGGGGCACGTACTCCGATACTTATTCTGGCGTCGGCGGGTTCCGGGTTATCCAACTAGGCGCAAAAATATATTTCTGATTTGTTGGGATAGATGAGCTTGATCGACCTAGTGGTGCTTCAGGGCATGGCAGCAGGGCTGCCATGGCATCTATGATTCATTGGCGGGTCTTCCCAGCGGTTCCCGGTCAGAAAGCCGCGAGCAATTTCCGGCCCTGCCTGCTCGCGTCCAAACATCCCTACGCTGTTTCTGCCGTAAGCGCCGGGGTCCCCAGCGGTTCCCAGCGCTGGGGTTGGCTGGCGAATTCGCGAGGCGTGCACTTCACATATTTCTTGAACACCGACGCGAAGTAGGCGGGACTACAGAAGCCGCACCGCTCGGCCACTTCGGCGACATTAAGTCGAGGATCAAGCAGGGCACGCTTGGCCAGTTCTACACGACGGCGAATTAAGAACTGTTCAAGCGTCATGTGCGTTGTGCGCCGGAACAGCCGGCTTAAATGTCCACATGAAAGATGGACCGAGTCAGCCAGGTGCTGAATTGTAATGTGAGCCGCACCTTGTTCCTCCACCAACTGGCTCACCGCTAGCACGATCTTGTGCTCGCGCTGGCTGAATGCTGACGCCGTTTGCTGGAACACTAGGTCCGCGAATCGCCGAAATGACTCGCATGCTTCAAAGGCGCTGGGAGCGTGCAACACGCTTAGGATCGCTTTTCCTTTTGCAGTTTTGATTTGGCCCGGATCTACACCAATGCTGGCGCTTTCGAGCGCCAGGTGTTCGATGGCCCAGGTAAGCAGCGCGCGCGACTGCTGCATTTCGGCGGGAGAGCGGTCTGCGGGCATAACCAGCGCAAGAAATTCGCGCATCGCGCTCGACACGTTGTTGCCGTGCCGAATCGCTGTAACCAGCCGTGCCATGACCTCCGATGGTTGAATCCTCTCGGTCTTGGGATCGCTGAAAAACGAAACCGAATCTCCCCCAGCATCGAGCGCGGCTCGTGCTTCCTGGTAAGCATTCAGCAACTCGGCCGGTTGAATATGTTCCTCACTCACGCCGATTCGCGCGATGGCGTTTGCGTAGGAGCGCACCTTGGTGAGAATACTGCCCGCAGTTTCCTCGAGCGAGATTCGACGGTGGCTGAAATTGCGCGCCTCATGGCTGGTGAAGATGCACAGCTCTCCCGGTCGCACAACCGTAGCCAGTGAGTCCGGCAGGCTCTGGCAAAAGTCTTCCACCAGGTGCGAGAGACGGTTGAGGGTGAGGGCTGTCCCCTTGCCATCGTGCGACACATCTGCACGCAAGTTTTCTATCTGCAAAACCATTACCCGGTCGGGCAGGCGCTGCAAACCCGCGCGATTCGCCAGAGCCTTTAGCTCCTGCAGGTCCCCCAGTTCCCCTGAAAGCAAAATTGAGGCCAGCTCCCTACGATCAAGATTCAAATCGCGATCATGCTTTTTCTGAAATTCGCTGATCAGTTGCAGCCGTTTCCATGAATTCGAGATGTACCGGGCCATGAGCTCCAGGATGCGAACCATCTCGGCGACCTGCGCCCGATCGACGACCGGCACCTGGTAATATGCCGATTCCAAGCTGGTCATATTTATGTGAGACTGCCCCGCCAAAGTCTGCCGAACCAGGCGGAAGCCTTGCGCCGTGGGTGGCGCGGTCAATACTTGTCCGGAAAATAACGTGCCCAGATATTCCCCATCGCAAACCACCGGAACGGCTATGTCAGTCAGGCCCACGTGGCATCCGTAAACTTGGGTGCACCCGGTGGCGCGGCAGCGCTGTTTGGCGGGAATGTCAGAGCGGGCGCAGGTTTCCTCTTCGTGAGCCCCAAATCCATGCACCAGATCGCAGAACAAGGTACTGGGGGAATTGCGATTCGCGCCCGGTGCCGTCGCCGGCTGCAGTTGCACCAGCGCGTCCCCGGTGCCTACCCGGTTCTTGAATTTATCCTTAAGTGGATCGAGTTCTTCATCTTCTTCATTCCACATAAGCTCCACATTGCGTATAGCGCTGGAGTTATTCAGGAGCAGGAGAAAATGTTTGAAGAGTTCCAGATCTTTTTGGAATTCCCGCTTCAGCGCTCCGCTAAGCATGGAATGATGTTTTTTCACGCGGACTCCGCTAATAACCAAGATTTGGACGCAAGAATAACGACAGAAGATTGTTAAAACGAAAGAATGGTATCACTTATCCGATCTCGTGCTCGAAAATTTTGTCTAGGGATGCGCGCGTACGGTAAGCCCGCCGTCGAGCACCAGATCGGTGCCGGTAATAAAGGAGGAAGCTTCCGAAGCCAGGAACAGGGCGGCCTGGCTGACATCGGCGGGTATTCCCCGCCTGCCCAGCGGATGCAAGGCGGTGGTCTGCTCGGCAACAGACTTGGGGTCGGCCGAGTTACGCAGATATTCCTCCCAGAGCCGGGTATCGATATACCCTGGGCAAATGCAGTTCACCCGAATATGCCGGGGCGCCAATTCCAGGGCCAGATTTCGCGTAAGCGCCACCAGACCGGCCTTCGAACAGGCATATGGGATGGAGTCTGGAAACGCATGGGTAGCGTGAATGGAGCTGATGTTCACGATTGCGCCCCCGGATTCAGGAAACAGAGGGGCCGCGGCCTGGGACAGCAAAAAAGCGCCCCGCAGGTTCACGTTCAGCATTAAATCCCAGTCCTCAACCGTCAGCCTGGCTAACGGCTTTTCCATTTCGATTCCCGCGTTATTGACCAGGACGTCTACGCGCTCGTGAAGTTTCCGCA
>JBOGLH010000008.1:0-34929 GCA_050746025.1 Terriglobales bacterium
CTAAAGAACATTAAGAAAGGCGCAACTCTCGAACGTGCCCGCCAGTTCACCAAAGACGCTCACAAGCTCGGGTTGGTGATTCATGGGGATTTCATCCTCGGCCTGCCGGGAGAAACACGCGAAACCATTCGGAACACGATTGCATTTGCGAAGGAGCTCGACGTGGAGACGATTCAGGTCTCAGTGGCTCACGCTTATCCGGGTACAGAGTTGTACGATTTCGCGACTAAGAACAACTTCATCGTAAAGGGCAGCATGGTGGACGCAGGCGGACATCAGCTGGCGCACATCGAATATCCGGGACTGCCGGCGGATGAAATTCTGCATTCGGTCCATCAATTCTATGACGAGTATTATTTCCGGCCGAAGGCTGTTTTCCGCATCCTGCGAAAGGCAGCATTTAATTCTGGGGACCGTAAGCGACTGTATAAGGATGCCAAGACATTCCTGAAGGTGCGGTCGATGCGAAACAAACTGGTGAAGGACAACGCGAGGGACGCGGCTAATGGGAAGCCGCATTCTCCCGCTGAGGTCACGCCGCAGCCCGCTGCTCCGCCACCTCCGGAAACTGTCCAGGTCTGACGGCCCGTGAATCTCCGCAAGTATCTGGTGCTGGCCGGAGTGAGTGTGTTTGCTCCGGTCGGAGACTCCCTGCTTTCATATGGCATGAAGCAGGTGGGCAATATTTCTCTCAAGAATATTCCTGATCTGCTGCTGGCTATCACGAACCCGTGGGTAGCCGCCGGTATCTTGCTTCTGCTCGGTTTTTTCGCGTCGTATATGACTGCCCTCTCCTGGGCAGATCTCACTTACGTGTTGCCTGCCAGTTCGCTGGGTTACGTTTTGCTCGCCCTGATAGCGCGATTTGCCTTGCACGAACAGATCAGCATCATGCGCTGGGTGGGGACCGCCCTGGTTTCGGGCGGAGTAGGTTTTGTGACCAGCGGCCCGGAAATGACTCATAGGCCGCCACGGCGTCGCGTAGGCAATGACAACGTGGCTGCGGAGCATTCATGATTCACCATGCCATCAGCAATCTAAACGGTTGGCTGGCCATTCTGGCCATCGTGCTTTCTTCCAGCGCTGGCGATGTGCTTTTGTCGCGGGGGATGAAACAGATTGGCGATCTTGGCAAGGTGCGCCAGAAGCGTGGCTTCGCTTTCATGATGTTGCAGATTCTGCGCAGTCGCTACTTCCTGATGGGAGTAGCATGCATGGGAGTTTCCTTCTACAGCCTGCTGTTCGGACTATCGTGGGACGATGTTAGCCTGGTCGGCCCGGCAGCCGCATCGCTTTCGTTTGTCGTCAATGCGTTCGCCGCCAAACTGTTCCTGCATGAGCGAGTGGATCGCAAACGTTGGGCTGCGGCGCTCTTCGTTGCCGCCGGCGTGGTTCTAATGGCATTCTGATTCTCGCTTTGCTCGCCGAGTCATTGTCCGATGACAGTGGTCCAGAACCATGCCAGCGACAGGACGATCAGAACGCCGCTGGTAGACCATGCCATCAGGTTCACCATCCTCGAATTGCGATATTCACCCATCAGTTCCTTCTTGTTGATCAGTATCAGCATAAAGATCAGCAGGAACGGCAGCAGGATTCCATTCACCACCTGCGAATAAAGGATGACCTTCAGCAGAGGAATTCCCGGCAGCAGCACCACACCTGCCCCAAAAGCAATCAGCAGGGTGTAGAGCCAGTAAAAGGCGGGAGCTTCAGAGAACGATTTGTTGACGCCGGACTCGAATCCCAGCCCTTCGCAAATGTTGTAAGCGGTCGCGAGCGGCAGAATGGCCGCGGATAGAAGTGAGGCATTCACCAGTCCGATGGCGAAAAGCAGAAACGCCCATTGGCCGGCGAGCGGCTTCAGCGCGGCCGCGGCATCGGCGGCATCGCTGATATTGTGAATTCCGGAACCGTAAAGGGTTGCTGCGCAGGCCAGCACAATGAAGAATGCGATCACATCGGTGATGATGCAACCCAGAATTACATCCCAGCGGCTGAGGCCGTATTGTTTCTTGCCGATTCCCTTCTCCACAATTGAGGCTTGCAAGTAAAACTGCATCCATGGGGTTATCGTGGTCCCAATCAGACCGATTACCATCACCATGTACTCCGAACTTTTGCTTACGGTGGGGACAATGGTGTTGTGAACCGCAGCCTTCCAGTCCGGGTGAGCAAAGAGAGCGGAGATGACATAGGAAAAATAGAGCATCGAAAAAATGATGAGAATTCTTTCGAAAGGCTTGTATGAGTTCTTGACCACCATGAACCAGACCAGGCCGGCAGCAATGGGTACCGCAATGTATTTGCTGACTCCGAAGAGTCCCATGCCGGCGGCAACTCCTGCGAACTCGCTCATGATGTTGCCGAAATCTGCCACGCCCAGAATGAACATGGTGAAGAAGGTGGCCCGAAAACCGAATTCCTCGCGGATCAAATCCGATAGGCCTTTGCCGGTGACCGCGCCCATGCGGGCGGCCATTTCCTGAACGATGATCAGGGCAACCGTGATTGGAATAAGGGTCCACAGCAGCGCATACCCGAACTTCGCGCCTGCCTGGGAATATGTGAGGATCCCGCCGGGATCGTTGTCAACGTTGGCGGTAATGAAACCCGGACCGAAGATTGCCAGAAATGCCAGCAGGCGAAACTTCACCGAGCGGAAGGGCATACGCCGGCGTTTCTTTTCGCGGGGAGTTCGCGATGCCATTTTTGTCGAGACTATCTGATTCATTTCGCGATCCGTGCCGCAGGGAGCCGGGGTCAGGCTCCAAGTCTTCCAGCTTGCCGGAAATTGCTTGAGTACCCTTCGCAGACATAAACAATGAGCTCACCGCCAAATCAGAATAAACGCAGTTGATGGAATTTGAATAGGTGAAACTGCCGATCAGGAATTAATTTTCACTGAATGCTGATTGGAGGCTCTACTAGCACCGGATTTACAGCTTGGCCCGCAACAGGCTGATTACATCGTCGGAAGTAATTACACCTGTGAGCACACCCTTATCCTCCACAACCGGAAGAATCACGAGATTATATTTGTCGAACAATTCGGCTACTTCCTTTTCCCGAGCGCCGGCGTGAACGGAAATCAGCGGCTCGACCGTCAGCGATAGCAGCTTGTCCCCGGGTTTCGCGAGTATCAACTTGGCGAGCGGTACCGCTCCAACCAGTTTCCATTGATCATCTACCAAATAAATGGTGTGAACCGCTTCGATGCCGCCCTCAAAATTACGCAGCGTATCAATGGCATCGCTAACTGTGGCTTGAGAGTCGAGCGCCAGATACTCAGTATTCATGCGGCCGGCAGCGGTGTTCTCGCGGAATTCCAGCAGTTCGGCCATTTCGTCCCGCTCTGCCGGCTCCATCTCCTGAAGAATTTCCGAGGTGCGCTCCTCGGGCAAATCCGCTAGAAGATCGGCAGCTGCATCGGGATTCATTTCCTCAAAGATGTCGGCTGCGCGTTCGGAATCGAGCGACTCGACAATTGACTTTTGAACTTTCGGACGAACTTCTTCAAGAGCTCCGGCCGCCACTTCCTCGTCCAGAGACTGAAACACTGCCTGCCGCTCACTAGGTGTGAGTTCTTCGATGATGTCGGCAATGTCGGCCGGATGGAGCTTAGCCAACCGCTCGTGAGAAATCTTCAACTTCACCCGCCGCGCGGGGTCGGTCTCAATCAAATCGACAAATTCCCAGGGAATCAGACGCGGAGGAAGTTTTTGCAGAATCGGCTTCAATGCAGCCATGGGCACGACCCCTTTCAGCAGGCGTCGGACCGCGCCCCGTACCCCCACGTCCACCGAAGCGACTTTCAGTATGACCAGCCCATCGGTGGTTTCGGTATGCAGGTCAACGTCATTTACGCGAACTACTTTCCGGCCATGCACATCGATAATCTGCTGGTCCAGCAGGTCGCGTTCGAGAAGAAAAAGCCCCTCGCCCTCAACGGAAGTCCATTTGGACGCCACAGAAGCAGTACGGATGCCGCCATTGATCGACGATACCGCCGAAAATGGCAGCAGCCGGTCACCTTGTTTGGTGCGGATAATCAGCGTGGAAACCAGGGCCGAATCCTCGGCTGGGGTAAGAGCCACCTCGCGCACACGCCCGCCATGGGTCCCCGATGAGTCCAACACCGGGGCGCCGAGCAGCTCAGTCAGCGCGATAATGCTCATATTGTCAGCATGGGCCGAGAGTGGAAATGTTGTCAATGTTTTCTATCAGACATTTCTCTTTTCGAGGGGGGACAAAGCTTCGCGGCGGCCCTTCTTACCTTGTTGATCCTGCAATGCAGGCACGCCGATTTTGGGCAAGAGCCGCGCCAACGTGATATGTTTTGACTTAATCTCAAAATTACATGACTGCTAGTCGCATTGCCGCTCCGCAAGCCGCCTCGGCCGAAATGCCTCCGGTACCGCTGACCATTGAAGGTTACAGCGTCCTGCATCAGATGATGCGCTTCCGCTGGTCAGCGTGGCGGCGGCTTGCTCCGGCGCAAAAGAAAGAAATCGCGCAGGAAGCAAGTCACCTCATTGGTCAGTGGGAACAAGGAAAAGCGGGACAATCATCGGTGTATTCGCTCATCGGCCATAAGGGCGATTTGATGCTGGTACACTTCCGCAATTCATTCGACGAGCTTAACCGGGCTGAAATGCAACTGGCGCAGATGCGGTTGAGCGACTACCTGGAGCCCACGACATCGTATCTATCTGTTATTGAGCTCGGGTTATATGAATCGAGCTTAAAAACGTATCGCGAACTGGTCGAACAAGGTATAGAGCCGCATTCGGATGAGTGGAAGCGCGCAATCGATCAGACCCTCGACCGGCAGCGCGAAGCCATGCGGCCACGGCTGTTTCCTGATATTCCGAAAGCGCGTTACGTGAGCTTTTATCCCATGGACAGGCGGCGCGGGGAGGAGAAAAACTGGTACACCTTACCGCTGGCAGAGCGCGCGCGCCAGATGAATGAACATGGTCTGGTTGGCCGTCGTTACGCGGGCGAGGTGAAGCAGATCATCACCGGATCGATTGGGTTCGACGATTGGGAATGGGGAGTGGATTTATTCGCCGACGATCCGCTGGTATTCAAAAAGCTTATCTACGAAATGCGCTTCGATGAAGTGAGCGCCGTGTACGCGCAGTTCGGTCACTTTTATATTGGCGTACGCTGCGGGGCGGAAAAACTGGGAAAATTGTTAGACGGCGAAGTGCCGCAATAATCAATGGGACTAGGGGGAGTCATTCTCGCGGCGGGGGAGTCCTCGCGCATGGGCCGGGACAAGGCTTTGTTGCCTTGGCCACCGGAATCTGCCCGCATCCTGCCGCAGGCTGGCCTGCTCACATCCGGGACATTGCTCTCCGCAGCTATCGAAGCCCTGGGCCGCTGTTGCGATATGGTGATCGTCGTCGGAGGAAACAACGAAGAAACGGTGCGCCCAGCTGCGTATGCGGGCGGAGCGTTTTTTGCCCGGAATCCGCATCCGGAACGAGGGCAGTTCAGCTCGCTGCAAACCGGTCTGCACGAGGTCATGAATCGCGGTCGTGACGCAGCAATGATTACCCTTGTCGATCGACCTCCGGCCAAAGCAGCAACATTTTCAAAGCTGCTCCAAGCATTTGAGACGCGCGACCGAAACACCTGGGCGGTGATTCCGGAATTTGAAGGCAAGCACGGTCATCCTATTTTGATCGGAAGAGAAATGATCGAACTTTTTCTCCGATCTCCCGCGACTGCTAACGCGCGTGACATTGAGCACGCCAACCAAAAACACATTTCGTACTTTCCTGTAGATGATTCACGGGTAAAGGTTAACATCAACACTCCCAAGGATTACGAGGCGCTGGGATCGTCTTTCCAGACATGAATCCACCGCAGTCATGCAATGGTCTAAGAAGGATGAGAACTCCCTCGTGAACCTTCGTGTCCTTCGCGGTTCATGAACTTTTGAATTTAAAATCAGGCCCGAAAGGGGGTATTGACCCCGAAGGGCACGAAGGTTCACGAAGAAGTGCAGAAAAATCACGATGAAACAGGCCTCACCAGCGCAAGCTTATTCGTTTATTGATTCTGTGATCAGTTTGAATGCACGGCTGGCGGTCTTTGACTGTGATGGCACACTATGGTCGGGCGATGCCGGCGAACGCTTCTTCGACTGGGAACTCAAGCGCGGTGTAGTTTCCGACGAAATCGTCCGTTGGGCACGAGCCCGACACTGCGACTATCGTGTCGGCAAAGTCAGTGAAGACGAAATGTGTGGCGAGATGGTGACCCTGCATCGGGGATTAAAAGAAAGCGATGTGCTCGCGCTAGGACGCCAGTTCTTCGAAGAAAATTTTGTTTCCAGGATTTTTTCGGAAATGCGTGAGTTGATCGCACGCTTGCAAGCCATAGGCACAGACGTGTGGGCGGTATCATCCACGAATCAGTGGGTCATACGCGAGGCCATGACGCACGTGGGAATCGCGCCAGAAAAAATACTCGCTGCATCGGCCGAGGTGAAGAACGGAATTATTACAGACAAGCTCATCCGATTGCCTTCGGGTCGCGGAAAACCTAAAGCAATACTTGAAGTGATAAAACAGGTCCCAGACGTCGCCTTTGGCAACTCCCGCTGGGACACCGATATGCTTGATCTGGCGCGACACCGGTTCGCGGTGAACCCGAATCCTGACCTGGAAAAGCTGGCCCAAGAGAAGGGCTGGACGATTTACTGGCCGACTACCAGCTAACGCTGCATCAGCGTTGAGTGACTCGCCACGCACATCCAACTACTGCCCTGCCTGACCCAAGTATCGGTGAAGCGACCATGACGTACGTAGGCTTTACCATTGAGCGTTCCTTTTTCATGATAAGTACCGTTAACGATTACGGTGTCGCGATACACCCGGGCCTTTACCGAATCGTTGCCGATGATCTCAATGTGCTCAGCTGGGTGCTTGATGCTGTCAAGAAACTCAACTTTGTTCTGTAGGAGGCCATCGATATCGACAAAAGTGAAGTCGTGAGCTAACAGGTGATCGAGTGCGGCGGCGTCTTTGGCTACTTCGGCTTGGTTCCATAACGTTTCAAGCGCCAGAACCCTCGCGGAATCGCTGTCCTGTGCTGATTGCGCGTCCGCCGCGGGCGACCATATCAAAATGCCAAGCAAGAGGAGCTGGCAAGCACCTCCCGTCACAGTTCCACCGTAATCCAATCCATATTGCCCATCAATCCAGCTATATTTCTCGATTGACGAAACCCACAGCGTACCGAGAAATGATCGGACGTTTTATAGTACCCTTGATTGGGATCACAGACACGCGCAATTAAAATAAAACCTCGCGATTGAATTCCTCTACCAAGCGGATATTGAAAGTATGGCTGCCATCAGTTATCTGGCTGGCACTGATCGTCACAGAATCCACGGATCTCGGCTCGTCGGAGCATACAGGGCGGATTCTCTATCCAATTTTTCATTATCTGTTTGGAATGAGTCCACACCGGTTTGGGGTAATACACGTCGTATTGCGCAAGACTGGCCACTTTGTAGGATATGCCACCCTGAGCGTTCTTCTATTCCGCTCCTGGCGCGCCACGTTCCCGCGACTAAGCACGCGATGGTGCCTGCAATGGGCGATGCTGGGATTTGTATGCACGGTGCTGGTGTCGGTTCTCGATGAATTTCATCAGAGTTTCTTGCCATCGCGGACCAGCACCTTCCGTGATGTGGTCCTTGACAGCTGTGCGGCTCTGGTCGCTCAACTTGTCCTTTTCATGATTTTGCGCAGACGAAATACCGGAATCGAAGGCGCGTCAGTCCGGCGATAACCGTTCTAACAAAATTCAACGAGTGTCATCGCCAGTTACAAGTGAGCTACACTCGTTTCATTCAAATGCGCACGATATGACTCGAAGCCAACAACCTGCGTTGACTCTTTTTGCCGTTGGAATGACCGGCCTGGGCATTCTTGCCGTGATCTACGGCGATTTCGCTTTGGTGTGGCAGCCGGTCGCGCCCTGGATTCCCGGCCGAACTATTCTTGCCTACGCTTCGGGTGTGATTATGCTGCTGGGTGCAATTGGCCTCCTGTTTGCACGCACAGCGAGTTGTTCTATACAAGTGTTGTTTCCATATCTCATCATTTGGACGCTGCTGAAGGTGCCAGCGCTGGTGTATGCGCCCAGTATGGAAGCGGTGTGGCTGGGAATTGGAGAGCTTGCCGTTCTTCTGGCTGGAGGGTGGACGCTGTTTGCCATGCTTTCGCGGCTGCGCGAAGGATCACTCCTTGCATTCGTCACCAGGGAAAAAGGCGTGCGCATCGCCCGCTATGTTTTTGCCATCTCCCTGCTGCCAATCGGGCTATCGCACATCGTGTATGTAAAAGAGACGGCCGCTCTGGTGCCGGCGTGGCTGCCTTATCGCGCGGGGTGGGCTTACCTCACTGGTGCCGGACAAATGGCGTGCGGGCTCGGTGTGCTGTTATCGATCTTTCCGCGCTTGGCTGCATTCACCGAAGCTGCGATGCTGAGCCTGTTCACTCTTCTGGTCTGGGTGCCGGCAATTTTTGCGTCGCCAAAACAACGCCTGCCCTGGACAGCCTTCTTCATCTCATGGGTGATCGCAGCCGCGGCCTGGGTGGTGGCCAGCAATATGAGGATGGAAGCACCGGTAAAGGTTAACGGTTGATTGGGCTACTACCTAGTTTTTCTAGTCGCAGTCAATCCGAAGTAGTTGTCGATCCAGGCGACAAGATTTCACAAGTCGTGTCTCACTGTTCCTGAAAGACGACGAGTGACGGATGGGCAGGGTTTATATCGAATGGGGAGGATGGTCCATCAGCCGCTCCGACAATGTGGAGGAAGCGAATGGGAGTCGAACCAAAGGTCGACTTCGCAAACAACCGAGTTAGCTTCGGGTGGAGGCCATCGCGGTTGAATTTCGCAGCACAAGACTCGTCGTCAGAATGTAGTCTCCATCAGGGATATGACTGCCCAACCCTTCTACTTCGTTGATCAGTGCCTTGAATGCAAGTTTCGACAATTCGGCCTGAGACATTTGCACCGTAGTCAGCGGAGGAATCACGAACTGCGCCAATTTAATGTCATCAAAGCCAATGACAGAAAGATCGCGCGGAGTGTCAATTCCCGAATCATAGGCCTGTCGCAGTACTCCAATAGCGGTCAGATCGTTCGAGCACATCACCGCACTCGGGGAATTAGACAGGGCGGTCAGTTGGGCGAGCGCCTGAACGCCTCCTTCGACCGTGTGATCACCCACCACGATGAATTCGGGCGGAACATCCAAGCCTATTTCTTTCATCGCCTGTTCAAATGCGACTCTTCGTGCCAGCGACGATTTCAAGTGGGTTGGGCCCATCACGAACGCGATCCGCACGTGCCGCAACGCCGCCAAATGTTGTACGGCCTGGCGGATGCCATTCAGGTAATTTACCCGGATGTTTCCTACGCCAGAAATATGCGGTCCCACATCTACAAACACCAAGGGAACTTTGCGGAACCGCAGGTGCTCAATCAATTTTTCTTCCATGCCAAACGTCAGAACAGCTACGCCATCGACTCTGCGCTCCACCATCCGGCGCACCGCCAACTCGGTCCGCTGGGGATCATGAATAGTTGAACTTAATAGGATTTCGTAATTGTGCTGGACGGCAATATCTTCAAAGGACTGAACGATCTCAGGAAAGAACGGATTCGTAATCTCTGAAACGATCAGCCCGAGGATTCGCGTTCGGCCGGAAACCAGAGCGCGAGCCTGAGTGTTGGGGTAATACCCTAGCTGCTCTATGACCTTCCAGACCCGGCGCACAAGTTGCGGATCGACGGTAGGAACGCGGTTAATGGCGCGCGACACGGTTGCGGTAGAGACTTTTGCGTGGCGCGCGATTTCCTTAATATCCATAGATCCGCAATACCGCCAAAGCTCACATCCTTGTTTTCAAATTTGACGAAAGTTACGCCCCAGTCCGTGAGCGTCAGCTCTCGACGCGGTTATACAAACGATATCCCTCCGACATGATTGACGAAAATGGGCGCAGTGTGAGCAGTCCACTATCTGTCTTCACCAGCCAGTCACTGGAGGAAGAACTCAAAGCGGTTGCGGACAATAGGTCCTTGCGTGAGAGTTTGGCGAGAATGTTATCTACCGCAAAGAGCGCGATGGGGCCGTGCAGCAAGGCCACGTTGTTAGGATTTTCATTGTCGATGGATTCCAGCCGCAGCGGCATTTCAAATTCGACTTCCACACGGTCGCCATCTTCCCAGTTGCGCTGCAGCGCAAGGAACTTCCCCGGCTCGGTGGCGCTCTCCGCGCGTTGCCCATTCACGGAAACACTCGTCTTTGAACCGGCCCAGGCAGGAATGCGGACATACAACACAAACGATTCGGGTCTGGCGAGACTGAGCGCGAGTTGGCTGGTAGCCGCCCGCGGATAGTCTGTCATCTGTGTAAGCGAGCATTGCGTGTTGTTCTGCACCCAGGACAGGCGTGAGGGCAGGAACAGATTTACGTAAACACCATCTCGGCTTTGGAAATAAGCGCTGATACCATAATCGGCGGTCAGTTGGGGAAAGGTACCCGAGCAGCACGGCCATTTATCCCGATAATGAACCTTGCGGCCTGAGTTGTTGTAGTCGGAATAGTAGAAACTCGTGCCATCAGCCAGGATCGGCGTTGCCCCCGCAATTGTGTTGTACAGCACTCGTTCCATGCTGTCGCCATAGCTCGAATCGCAGGTCACGCGCAGAAGGTAGCGTGTGATCTTGAAATGCCCGTAAGCGCCGCAAGGAGTCTCGAAGCTGGCATGAGTGGTGCCGAGGCTGGTATCCAGCAGGCCCTTGCCCGGCTCAACGAAAGCCTCGTCGGGACCCCAGCCGCCGGTGGCAAAGCTCTGGTCCTGCACCATGCGTAATCCATTGCGGGCGGCGCGAAGATATTTTTCGTCGCCTAGCACAAGGTACGATTGCATCGCAGAACTCAGAGCATTTACGTGGCTGTAGGCGTGCTCTCCGACCAGGACATTCTGGTTATCGGCGAGCGGGCCAAAATAGTCCTGCTCGATGAAACGCACCGCTAAATCCCGGTAGCGCGAGTTTCCACTGCGCTGGTATGCAAGAAAGAAATTCTCCGGCAGTGTGTAGGTCTCGTCCCATGTGTCGGCGACATTCTTGTGAGGACGTGCGCGCTGTTCCGCGCGGCTCAAAGCTTTTTCCGGAAGGTACGGCAATACTGCCTCGGTCGCACGCCAATGAACATCGAGAGCGTCTGGGCAGCTGGCAAATTCGTGCGCGTCGATCAACCCACAGCTGGTTTTGTCGAAGGTGTAGGCGGGTAGGTGGTACCCGGCATAAAATTTGCCCGTGGGTTCGACGGTTTTTCCGAACTCACGCACCAGCCGATGAATTTTCTCTTGCGTCGGTTTGTGACCAGTGACCGCATATGCCCGTGCGAGAGCCGAGACGTACTGCCCAAAACTGTGGCCGGGAATGAATGCGTGGAAATTCTCCGGAGGGCTGAAATCATCGCCATTGTCATACCAGCCTCCCATGTCGGGACCTGGCGCATCCATGCCCTCGCGCTCGCGAAACGGCTTGAGTAGCGCGTCCTCATTTAAATGCAGAAAAACATCATGATTATGATCAAACTGCTCTTTCAGAGGACCGTCGAGCAACTGCACTTCAGAATATTTGAAGGTTGAGAGGGGAGGGGTGATTGCCGAGGCCGTGGTGGTTGGTGTCGAACTGGAAGCCCACGATCGTTTGCTGCCCAAAGCGGCGCTGGCAGCGGCAAGTAGCGCTCCGTCCTTTAGAATCTGTCTTCGTGTAGTGCGCATTTCGGCGACCTCCAGAATGTATATTGTATATTTTTACCCTTTGTTTTTAGTAATCGTTATCCTGAATCATTTTTACCTGCAACGAAAGTTTGCGCCAGGTACCCAGCTAGGGACTCTACACCTATTGAAGGGGACTTTCCAGTCCCCGAGAACGAGGAGACGCACGAGCAGATCGGGCCGGCAGCTTATGATCTTCCATCCAGCAAGAAGTAATAATATAGCTGTAAATCACTAGAAATTAATGTTTTGCGCTTACTTGGCCTTCTTGGGCGCTGACAAATGTGATTTCTGGGGAGAGCGTCGGCCGACTAATATCAAAGATACTAATTTTGCTTGACTGGCGTATACAACATGCGCTAGCGTACTCACCTTGTAAGCAAACGCTTACTCATCTGCCGTTGACCCGGAAAGATAGTGACGCAAATTGCCGCCAAGTGCCGGCGCATTCGTTGCACTCCTTGAGGAGGAAATATGACTTTAAAGACCAGATCGGGAGTCGTTCTCGGGTTGCTGATGCTATTGGTGGGAATCTGTCAGGCGCAGTTCACAAGCAATGTACAGGGCATTGTGCAGGATCCATCGGGCGCTGTGGTTCCCAAAGCAATGGTCACGATTACGAACAACGGGACGGGAACGGCCAGAACGGCCACAACCGATGAAAACGGAAATTTCCGTTTGCTAAGCCTGGCACCTGGCGCGTACAGGCTGAAGGTTGAAGCCTCCGGCTATTCGGTCTCAGAAACGGCTGTCACCTTGTTGACTGAGCAAAACCTGAATGTGCCGGTGACACTCAAGGTGGGAGCGGTCACCGAAGCCGTCACAGTTACGACGGCGAGTCCGCTCGTGGATACTGCCGACAGCCGAACTCAACTCACACTCGAGAATCAGGCGGTCGCACAGCTGCCAATTATTGGGCGCAACCTGGTCACGCTGGTAACACTGGCGCCGGGAGTTTCTGGATTAGGAACGAGCACCTCGGGAAGTCCAGCTTCGGGAGTTGATAATTTCTCTACGGAAGAGCAGGTTGATGCCAGCGCAAACGGTCAAGGGCAGAACAACAATCAATATGTTGTTGACGGGCTGGATGTGACCAGCGGAATTCGGCAAGGCGTTTTGAATCTGACGCCGCAGCCGGCTGCGATCCAGGAAACCAGCGTTCAGGTGAATACATTTACCAGTGAGTACAGCCGCGCGGCTGGCTTGCAAACCACGTTTACCACTCGCTCTGGGACCGACCAATTCCATGGCTCGGCCGAGGATTACTTCAACTATCAGAAGATGTTTGCCGCACAGCACTTCGTCGGCTTCCCTTACGCCCCATTCCATTCGAACAACATGGATTTCGCTATTGGTGGTCCGATCATCCCGCACCATAATAGCTTTTTTTACTTCGCGGTCGAGCCCCTGCGCTCTTCATCCAGCGCCGGAGGATCAGTAACATTTCCAGACCCGCAATTCATCAGCTTCGCGCAAACAAATTTTCCGAATACAGTAGGCACTCACATCCTGACCACCTATTTGCCTTCTGGTGTTGTGGGAGCCACAGTTTCCCAAACAGCCCAGAACATTTTCGGCAGCGCCGCTGGCGGTTGCGGCACCACCGGCGGGCAGAACGGGGTTCCGTGCTCCTTGCCCATGATTGACAACGGCGCCTACGGGGCCACATCCATCCGCAATGGAACCCAGTATTTCGCACGTATCGATCAGGGATTCAAGAAGGACCGCTTATATGTCAGCCTTTTCCGCACTCTCCTACTCACCGGCGCGCCGTCAGCTATGCCACAATTTTCGGCTTTGAATAATACTTGGCAAGTCGCCGGGCAGGTATCTTGGACACACACGTTCTCCCCCAACACACTGAACGAATTCACCGCCGGACAAAGCCGAGTTGAAGGCGTTCTTGGCAGCGGGGCAAAGGATTACACGGTTCCATCGATCTCCGTCAGCGGCATCAACGTCGATTCGGGTCAAGCCTATGGCGTAGGCTTCGCTCAGGGAGATTTCATTCAACATAATTACCATTGGCGGGACGTTCTCACACATGTACAGGGTGCACACACTCTTAAATTTGGCTATGAAGGCTGGTACGGGAACGACGTCGAGCCCTTCCAGGGGCCTTGGTCTCAGCCAAAATTTGACTTTAATAACTTGCTCGCGCTCGCGCAAGACGCGCCGCGTGACGAGAACGGCGTTTACTACAATCCACAAACCGGTCGGGAACAACTGTGGAACTGGGATGCTGCCTCGCGAACTTTCGGTCTTTTCGTCGAAGACACCTGGAAGGCACGGAAGAACCTGACGCTAACGCTGGGCCTGCGTTATGACGATAGTGGAAATCCGTGGTCGAAGAGTGCGAGCACAGTCTTCGGAAATTTCTATCTGGGAACGGGCAACACAGAACAAGAGCAGATTGCGAACGGCTATGCCAAAGCGACGCACAATGCCCTCTTGCACTCGGTCAATAACCTGTTCAGTCCGCGTGCAGGTTTTGCCTGGGACATGACGGGTAACGGTAACACCGTGTTGCGCGGCGGATTTGGCATCTACAACAACTGGCTCACCCAAGCCAATGTGCAGGAAGAATTCCGTGGCAGCCCTCCGGGAGAGGTTAGTCCGACGTTCTTTGCCGGCGGAACAGCCACCGCACAGGCGCCAATATTCGTTCTCGGAACCGGCAGCAAGCCTCCATTCGGTTTCACCTTCCCTACATTCCAGGGCGGGCTGAACGCACAGGGAGGAGTTGTCGGAGCCAGCTTCAATATCGGCGGCATCAATCCGTTGCTCAAGTCCCCGAAGTCTGACATCTGGGCGCTTAGCGTTGAGCGCAGGCTCGGCCGTGTATTTGCGGCAAGCGTCGGGTATTCGGGATCGCATTCCTACGACATTGTCAGCAACGGCAACTCAAGCGGCATTGTAAGCTACGGAGTCGACGTGAACGTTTTGCCGGGCGATCTCATTACTCACGAGAGTGTTGTTCCTACGCGACTCAATCCGAGTTTTGGAGCAATTACCTATTCCGCAAATGATCGCTATGCAAATTATGAAAGCGTCTACTTCGACATAAAGGGACGATTCTCACGCGGCTATATCGACGCGTCATACACCCGCTCACAGTCAAAAGATGACGCTTTGACGTATCCTGATCCATTCAACCCTGCGCATTATTATGGGCTGTCTCCGTTTGACGTGCCCAATCGCTTTTCTCTCAGTTTCAACTATTCTCTGAAAGGGCTGAATAACGGAAATGGCGCGATCGGTTATCTCACCGGCGGATGGGGTATCAGCGGAACCAGCATCTTCCAGTCCGGTTATCCGCTGACGGTAAGCACGAATGCGTCATATCAGCCGGTCTGCGCGAGCGGCCCGACTAATTGCCCCTCGGTTGGGAATCCTGCTATTGGCTATGCCCCTGGTAGCGGCGATTTTAACGCCAATGGTGACAACTTCGATTATCCCGATGCCAGCGCCTATCGACAGTCTACGAATAACAGCTCGTGGCTGGTTCGGGCCATCCCCAAGAGTGATTTCGCGATTCCCACATTCGGCTCGGAAGGAAATGAAAAGTCCAACGGCTTTCGTGGACCTAATTTCTACGAGACAAGCGTGAACTTTTACAAAGACACGCGCATTACTGAACGAGTAGCTTTACAGTTGCGCTTTGAATTCTTCAACATCTTCAATCGTGCAAACTACTCAAATGTCGATGTTAACTTGCCCGATGGAAACTTTGGCGCAGCCACCGCTTCCCACGAACCCCGATTCTGGCAGCTGGGAGGAAAAATCTCCTTCTGAAGTGTTACAGGTCAACTCTTCCGGCCCCCTTCCCGCGAGGGGGCCCGTTTTTTTGCACCCCTCATCTGGAGCCGCGTTGCAAGACCGCAATGAAGTATAAAAAGGCTGATCCCATCCGAATCCTCGCGTCCATGCACTCGGGTCAGAAATTATTCGCCGTCATGCTGTTGTTGCTTCCCAGCGCCTTCGGTCAAAACTTGCAGGCTGATCGGGACACCATTGCATCGGCATTGCGAAACAATGAATTCCAAAAAGCCCTCGAACTTCTGCAGCCGGCACTCGCAAAGTCATCCAACGATGCCCAGTTATGGACTATGCAAGGCGTGGCTTACGCGGGCGTAGGACGCAAACACGATGCGCTTGCGTCGTTTACGCACGCCTTGAAGATTTCTCCGGGCGATCTTGTCGCGCTCCATGGAGTAATACAAATTGAATTCGACTCCGGCGACCCGGGCGCGATTCCGCTGTTGAAGGAAATCCTGCGGCAACGTCCCGCTGACCAAACCAGTCACGGAATGTTGGCCGTGCTCGAATATCAGCAGGGAAACTGCGCTGCCGCCGTCCCGCATTTCGAGAAATCCTCATCACTGTTTGAAACTCGCCCCAGCGGGTTGCACGCATACGCCACCTGCCTGGCGAAGCTCAAGCAATTTGACCAAGCGATCAGTATTTTTCAGAAAACGGTCGCGCTCAATCCAAATGACGCGCAGGAGAGGCGGGTGCTTGCATCAGTTCAACTGATGGCGCACAAACCGCAGGATGCAGTCACGACGCTCGAACCACTGCTGGGAAGGGAAAAGGCAGATGCCGCCACGTTGGAAGTGGCCGCCAGTGCATACGAAGATGCCGGGGCCACGGATAAAGCTGTCGCCTCACTCCGGCAGGCAATTCTCGTGGACCCTAAAGATGTGCAGCTGTATCTCGACTTCGCATCTTTGTGCGTGACACATCAATCGTTCCAGGTGGGGATTGATGTGGTGAGCGATGGAATCGCGCAGCTACCGGATTCCGCACAGCTGCACTTCGCGCGCGGAGTGCTTTACGTGCAGCTCGCAAACTATGACAAAGCTGAATCAGACCTGCAGAAGGCGTACGAACTAGACCCTAACGAGTCGCTCACGGCAGCTGCACAAGGATTGCTCGCCGTGCAGCAGAATGATCTGGGTCGAGCGCTGGCCGATGTGCAGCAAAAGCTAAAATGCAAACCGAACGACCCCCTACTGCTCTACCTGCAAGCCGATGTTCTGGCGCAAAAAGGCGCGGAGCCTGGCAGCCCTGAGTTTCAAATGGCCCTGCAATCTGCCCGCAAAGCTGTGGCCTTGCGCCCGTCACTCGGCCCTGCGCACGCAGTGCTCGCCAAGCTTTATGTAGATGCCGGCCAAAATCAACACGCAGTAGAGCAATGCCGCAAAGCTCTCGAGATTGATCCCAAGGACCAGACATCGCTCTACCGGTTGATTCAGTCATTGCGAAAAACCGGCGAGACAAGTGAGATTCCCGCACTGTTGAAACGTCTGGCTCAACTTCGACAGCAAGGCGTAAAGGAACAGAAACAGCGTTACCAATACAAGGTGGTTGAAGGGTACAGTCAGTAGTTCGAAGTGTTGCTACGCAGAGTGATAATGACGAACTTACTAGGGCTGGGTCGGCTGGGAGGATTCGTAAAGCCGGTATCGATTTCCTGACGCTTCCGCCTGGCGCGCCTGCTGACGAAGTATTGCAAGGCGTTTAACCAGCGTGGGCAATTCCTCTTTGTCTTTTCCGCCCTGCCGCAGCGCCTGAATCAGGTGATAAAGGGCTTCCTGGTCGGATGCATTCTGTGCGAGCGCCCGACGGGATTGCACAATTGATTTATCGATCTCTCCCGACTTCAGATAGAGATTTCCCAGCAGGTCGTAGGCAAGGACAAAATCAGCTCTCAGCTGTTCGGCGCGAGACGCTGCGGCAATTGCATCCTTGAATTCTGCGGTGCCAGGATCGGCGCCTTTCTGGAAGAGAATATTCGCCTCCAGGTAATGCAGAAATGCATCATCTGGGTGGTCCTTTAGCCGCCCTCGCACTGTCGTCAGCGCCTGGTCCAGGTTGCTTTGCTGCATCTGTGCAAGCCCTTCGGCGACTGCTCCTGAAGTTTGTTTAGGATCTAATTGATTTGCTCTTTCGAAGTCAGTTTCGGCCTTTTGATACTCACCCAACTGGATTAGAAGTACGCCGCGCGCAACAAATAGTTCCGCGGCGGTGGGATTTTCCTTCAAACCTACGTCAACCATATCCACGCCGATTTGGAACGACTGGTGAGTGAAAGAAATGGCGGCGAAGTCCACGTAGTACTTGATCTTTTTGGGATCGAGCACAATTGCCTGGCGAAGAAGAGCGACCGCCTTAGGTGTGTCTCCAGACTCTTCATAGGCTGAAGAGGCCAAATCCAACACATCGGCGTCTATCGGGCTCACGACAAGCAGCGGCTGTAAAGTTTCGAGCGCGTCCTTGGCACTGTGTGCTGCCAACTGGACCACTGCAAGGTTATATCGGGAGTGCGAATCGTCTGGTCGCACAGCCAAAAGCTGCTTAAAAACCGTTACGGCATCTTCTGCTTTGTCGAGATTCATTAGGCAAGTGCCGTATTGCGCGAGCGCAGCCGGCTGAGAGGAAATCAGTTGCCAACTCGCACGAAAGTGTTCAATGGCGGAAACGCAGTCGTGTTGCTTATAGTTCAGAACTCCGAGCATTGCGTTCGCCGTAGGATCACCGGGCCGGAGTTTCACCACACGTTCGAGGAGCGGCAGCGCCCGATTGCTCTCTGCCTGATATTCCACTTCGGCGGCGCCTTCGAGCGCGGGAAGATACTCGGGCGAAATAGCCAGTGCTCGATTGTAGGCGGCAAGTGCCGCGTGCCGACGTCCAAGTCCGGAGAGAGCGATTCCTTCAAGAGCCCACAGCTTGGGATTTTTCGGCGATTGCTGTACTGCGGACTGTGCCAGCTGAAGCGCGTGCTGATAATCGTGTTTCCGTAAAGCGGATTCGATAGGACTCGTGGATGCGGGCGCATTCGAATTTTGTGCAAGGACCGAAATCTCGCAGATTAGAAGCAAAAACAATAAATTTCTCAATTGCAACCAGCAGGCAGACATAAATTGGTGGATATGCATTACACGAGTGCAGAAGGAATCTCAACTGAATCGAGCCGTCACTTCAAACTTCTTCTCGTGCTCCGTTTTGATTATGACAGTATCACGGTTGGGTCCACCGAGGCCCGCAGAGCGGCCATTGACCGTGATCTGGCCTGCGGTATTGTTTTTAGGTAATCGTATCTTGACCTGGATTTCCTGCGGCGCTCCCGCACGCTCCAGCTCGACCATTGCATGGACGGTCTTTCCTGAAGACGCCATTCTCAAGCTCACCTTTCCCCATCGGGTTGGCGCGCCATCGATTGTGATTTCCTTGCCAGATCCGATCCACTCCCGCGGAATTCCTTTCGCAAAATAAAGCCGGTCTTCATCAGAATCTTCCAGCACCAGCATCCAGCGGACCAGTAGCGGAATGGTCAATTGCGCCGGAATGCAGAACAGCGCATTGTCGCCATCAATTCCCGCAACTTCTCCCGCCACCCAACTGCCGCGAGTGTGGTCGTGATAGCGGTGAGAATAAAGAAAGAGGAGGAACTCTTCGATCCGGTCCGTTCGCAAGAGAGCCTGGGCATGGCCATAGGAAATGAAGCCCAAAATATCGCGTCCATCGGGATGCGGCCGCTCTACATTGGCTAGTACGCCCAGAGTGGTCCCGCCATAAGCCTTTAAGCAATTCAAGATGATGTTGGTTAGATCTGCAGGTAGTACGTCCGCCTGCAATAATTCGCCGTAGCTGCGATGTGGCCATTGCTGCGGGCTCGGATGCTCCTTCTCTATGGATTCCCAGAACGTCAGCGTGGTTCCCGGGAATGTGCCGATATAAGGCGGGCTCATGTCGTGTCGAATATTCTTTTTTACGCTAGCAACCACCGCTGACTGCAAATCGAGGCTGCGCTTCTCCCAATCGATAACCTGCTGTTTCGCGGTTGCAGCAGGGTCGATTTCCATCCAAATGCGACTGATGTCTTTTAGTCCGCGCGCCGTGAATGCATTGTTCGCATAGTAAGGCAGCCACCAGATGTCGGGCTTCGGCATGAGACAGGAATCGGACTCACTCCAGCCGTGGATCAGTCCGTGGCCAATGTCGTCAGATGGAAGACGCAGGCTTTCATCGTGCATTGCGCACAGCATCATGATTGTGGCTCGGATTTTAGGGCTGTGTTTTAGCAACAACTGTCGATCGCGCGTGTAGCTGAAGTAACGCGACAGCAGCGATAGCGTCATGCCAAATTGCGCGGTCTCCGGACCGCGCATGTTGATCATCCCTTTTGCGTCGACGAAATGCGTGAAGTAGTTATCAATCACCGCACTCGCCATTTCAAACCGTCCCCATTCAAGATTGGCGTACACGGAACTGGTGAAAATATCCTGAAATCCGTCGTATTCAGATCCGTAGTAGTCGCGATCGACCGCCCCGTATTTTGGGTACACCCCCTCGGGCCGGACCATGAGTTCCTTCGCGAAGGCGTGTTTGGACATATCGATCCAAACCTCGTCTGGAAGGGATGCAGGAGTGAAGTCGTGCAGAAGACTTTCCCAATATCCGGCAAACACCAGCAGCGCCCGGTAAAACTCTTCGGGCGCAGGATCGGTTCGATTCGGCGGAAATGACGGATAACTGTAACCGTACACTGCCTTGGTGATTTTGCCGTTTTCAACCCGCGCCGTGCGATGCCACGTCTGCACGATGAATTTATCGTGGGCTTCGGTATCCCCGAATACGATAACTTCATCGTAGGCGCTGTCTGAGATTGGCCTGACCTTCCGAACCGCCGGCATCCATGCACCAATCAATCCATCAAAACGCTTCTGGCCGGGCTTGCGATTGTCCTCGGGAAAATACTGCACGGGGTGATAAGTCCGAGTGCTCCCGGTAGCGAACACGGGCATAGTGTCGGAGCATTCTCTGGTTCCAACGAATGTATCCCAGGGTAGCCGCCAACTCGGGCCGGGGTTCTGCACGGAACCTAATGGCGGAGCGGCGGACTTCACCTGCTCGTGATCAGGATCGTCTCCGCTCTCGAGCAATCGCTCGGCGAGAAGGTCGCGCGGGGAGACGCCGATTTCTTTCAGACTCAATCCCAGGTATGGAATTGCTTGCTCAGCGAATGAAGACTCTGCACTTTTTGTGAACATACGCGCGCCCGCAGATGAAACAAACGTAATTGCTCCCTCGCGCGTGCGAAGGTCTTCGTAGACATTCCAATTGTCACCATTCAATTTAAATTCGCAGATGTGGGTATGGCCTTCAACACTGGTGGCTCCCGCCGGCATCAGGCTCGCTTTGAGAGCCTCAGCAGATGACGAATCTTCACCTTGAGCCGCGGCCTCCTTAGCCAGAAAGGCGGCGGCGCTGGTGAACGCACTGCTTTTCAGAAATCGTCGTCGATCCATGATTCTCCTGATTTTTCCGCTCGGCGGCGCAAGGGTCTACAGAAAACGGAGCCAACCTGCACAGTCAAATTTAGAGTTGAAGTTCAACTGGCTTGCCGGTAAATTCCAAGTTCCGCCTGGATTCATTCATCGTTACTACGAAAGTTCTGGAAAGCGTTGGCAACATTTTCGCTCCGGCGGCAAGCCGTAAGCTGAGCACGCGTCGTGAGTCATTCCAGGCCATTTCGATTCCCATCCATTCGCCCTTTCGGTAAGCGAAAGATTTTCCGTCATCCTCATAAAGAAGGAATGACCCGTCTTGACCGGGATAGATTGAGATCGACAAAGAGCCGGTTGATGGTTCGCCGGTGTGCTGCTTCACCGAGCCGAAAGGCAAAATTGACCCTGCACGTACGTAGAGCGGCATGGTTTCAAGATCAACTTCACGCGTGACTTCACGGCCGCCTTCCTTTCGCTCACGCGTCCAGAAGTCGTACCAGACTCCGCGCGGAAGATAGATCTGGCGTGAAGTGGCTCCCCTCTCCACGACTGGAGCGACCAGCAAGTCTCTGCCCCACAAATATTCGTCGTCGCGCTCGACCGCCTTTGCATCATCGGGATAGTGAAGCCAGAGCGCGCGCATGAGCGGCAGGCCGGTGACCGTGCATTCGCGAACTGCGCTGTATATATAAGGAAGAAGCCGGTAGCGAAGATCGAGGTATTTCCGGCAAATGGGTTCGACCTGCGCATTGTGCAATTCACTCGCGTCGGGAATTGCCGCTCCTTCATAGCGGCTGATTTCCATCGGGCCCGGATCGCCGGTATTCCATCCCCACGGCAGGCGAAGCGTCCAGTTGCGGCCATGGCAGCGAAACAGAGGGCAAAACGCTCCGAACTGAAACCAACGCAGATAAAGTTCGGCGGTGAATTCTTTGGTCGGAACAAATCCACCGATATCTGTGCCCCAGTATGGAATGCCGCTCAAGCCAGTATTAATTCCAATTGGGATGTGCGTCTTTAGGGTCTCCCATTTGGAGTAGACATCGCCGGACCACAGAAACGAGGCGTAGCGTTGCATTCCGGCGTAGCCATTGCGATGCAAAGCATAAGGCCGCTCATTGGGATGATCAGTCTGCGGTCCCTCCCAATACATACGATTGCGCACCAGGCGAGATGCAATGTCGAGGGGATCGCCCTCATCCGGCCACCAGCCATCGACTCCCATGGCGAAATCTTTGCGGTGCGCGTCCCAATAGCAACTGGCTTCTTCCTCGTCGAAAGTTTCGAGCCGACAAGGGTCGCTGGCTGATCCTCTGAGCTTGTCGGTCAAAATAACCGCATGCAGCACAACGTGGAAATTGTCGCTGTGCAGCTGACCGAGAATTGTTTTGGGATCGGAAAAGACATTTGGATTCCAGGAGAACGAGCCGTTCTCCGTATTCCAGCCGGAAGGACAGAAGCCGGTGCCAAGATAAATCAGCGCATCGCAGGGTAATTTCTTTTCACGGAAGGTCTTCGCTTCGGCAAGTACCTCTTCCCTGCTGGCCAAGGTTCGGTGCGATTGCTGATATCCAAGACTCCAGAGCGGCGGGAGTTCGGGGCTTCCAGTAAGACGTGCGTATTCCGCCATGATGATGGCGGGGTCTGTCGAGGACACGAAGAAAAGATCCAGAGGCAGGGCTGCGTCAGTCGATTTGGGATTAAATTTGCTTTCTGCGCCGGTGAAGTCGAGGGTGCCGAACGGCTGGTGAATGAACATCGCCCATCCGGAAGTACCGATGATCCACGGAATCGGAACCCGTCCGCCATGCGTTCCCAGCTTGTATCCGCCTTGGCCGCTGCGCATTTCATCGATCGAATTGCGGCGATCAAATTGCGGCCCTCCTTCACCCAGGCCGAGCAGTGGCGAATCTCCAGTTATAAAAGACAGCGATCCGGTTTGCGGATCGATGCCAAGCTTTTGAACCAGTTGTGCGCGAGAGTTGTAGACGAGGAATGATAGGGGGGAAGGAACTATTTCAACGTTAAGTTCGCCGCATTTCACCTGCTGACGATTAAACCTGCCCCGGAACTGGGCGACTGGCTTTCCCCAATCATTTCGTACAAGAGAACCGTCGCTTGCAACCAGGCGAGTGTCCGTAATTACCGTAAGACGAAATGTATGGGGGCTCACGCTGGTGATTTGAATCTCGACCCCGCGGCCGGCTACGCGCACTTCTTTTGTCTGCGCCTTCAACCCCAGCGGAAAGGCCGCAGTTGCCGAGACTGCGCCTAAAGTTTTCAAAGCTTCCCGGCGGCTGTATTGCTTGGTCATATCAAAAACGAAAGCATTGCGTTCCTCAATGGCGTCTTCGCGACGGGCCCAGATCACTCTCAGAAAGTGCGAAGCCGCTTGGCGGAGTGACCCCTAGCAGGTATTGCACGAAATAATCCCATCGACGCCGGACCAGATATGGGGCATGCGGTCCGCTCTCGCCGTGATACATATTCGGAACGAACAGCATGTCAAAGTTTTTATTTGCCTTCATCAACGCATCGGCAAACCGGATGGTTTCAACCGGATGCACATTGTCGTCAATGTCGCCGTGCTCAATCAAGAGATGCCCCTGCAGGCGCGCTGCCATGGTTACATTCGATTGGGCGGCGTAATCGTCTCCGATGGGATAGCCCTGGTAGACTTCGTTCCACCACGCTTTATCAAGACGTGCATCGTGATCCCCGGAAATAGACACCCCAACCTTGTAAAACTCCGGGAAGACCAGCATGGCGTGCGCCGCCCCGTAGCCGCCTGCAGAAGTGCCAAAGATTCCGACGCGCTGAGCGTCCATATATGGAAACCGCTCAGCCATTTGTTTAATCATGGCAACGTGGTCTTCGAAAGATCCCCCAAGATTTCTGTAGGAGAAAAGATGGAATGCGTGTGAGCGTCCGGCGGTTCCCCGGCCATCGATCATCACGACTACGAATCCAAGCTCGGCCATCGACTGTAGCCGCAGCATCCCTGCGAAGCTTTTGGGAACGAAGAAATCCTGCGGGCCGGTGTAGACGTGCTCCACCACCGGATATTTTTTCGCCGGATCAAAATTTGATGGTCGCCAGATCAGCGCATAAAGATCAGTGGCGCCATCGGCAGCCTTGCCTTGAAACGGTTCGGGAAATTTCCAGCCGGTGCTCTGCAATCGGCTGATGTTGGTCTTTTCGAGGACCCGCACTGGCGAACCATCTTGCGATCTTCGCAACACAGACTCACCCGGCAGGTCTGCGCGCGAATAGTTATCAACGAAGAATTTTCCATCAGGAGAAACACTGACAGAGTGGTTCGCATTCTCAGGAGTCAGCAGCGTGAGGCCTTTCCCGTCAAAGCCAACGCTGTACAAATGTGTCAGGTAGGGGTCTTCACCTTTTTCGCGGCCTCCGGCGAGAAAAAATACACGTCGCGCGTGCTCGTCCACGTACTCAATCTGTCTGACCACCCAGGACCCTTGCGTCACTTGATTTTCGAGTTGGCCGTTCTCGCCGTACAGGTAAAGATGGTTCCAGCCATCCCTTTCAGACGCTATCAGCAATTCGCCAGTCTGGTGGTCGAACCGGTAAAAGGTTTCACCAGGATCCATGTACTCTTTTGAAGATTCACGAAGCAAAACTTTTTGTTCCCCGGTGTCGGGATCGATGGTCCTGATTTGTTTCGCTTTGAATCCGCGCTCGTCATAGTCGTAGAAAATTGTTGCGTTGTCCGGCGACCACTCGAAACCCGGGCCGTCCTGAAATGGCAACTCGATAGGCGGACTCTTTACATCAATGCGTTTGCCCGATTCGACGTCGAAGATGATGGGCTCAACCTGGGGAAGCACCTCGCCAGGCAATGGATATACGACGGTGTACGCCTTTGGCCTCAGCTGCCCAGGAGGCACAAATTGCAGGCTGGTGAAACGCCCCGCCTCTCGCGAATCGATGCGGTAGGTTATGAATTTGGACGAATCAGGAGACCAGAACACTGCCGCCGGTTGGGTAATATCTTCAGTTCCCTGATCTGTTAATAGCCGAAGCGATGGCAGCGGAGTCGCATAATCGCAGCCGCTAACGCCGTCATGCGTCAACTGGACCGTGGTACCGGTAGAAATATTCTTGAGATAAAGGTTGTGTTCCTTGACGAAAGCGTTCCATTTCTTGTCAGGCGAAACCGCGTCCTCGGGGCCTTCGCCTGGCTCCGGCTTGCATTCATAATTGGCCAGAGTGCAGGTCCAATGTGCTTTCTCAAGTTCGAAGCTGACAGTTTTCTGATCTTCTGCGAACTCAATGGTGTCGAAGGGCAGATCGGACGCGGAAACCTCCCGTTTGGTAGATTGCGAAAGAGCAGATGCTAGTCTTGCGTGATCGAAGGCTGGCGCCACACTGTTACGATCGGCGTCAACCACAATGAACTCGCTCCCTTGCGGACTTTCCTTGTGATACCAAAACCGATTGGTTTTATCGATCCAGTGCGCCGAAACTTCCGCGACGTAAATAGAATGCCGCAAATTCCCGGAAAGAAAACGTTGCGCTCGCAGGTAATCTTCCAGCCTTCCCTGCGCCAGGGCGAAGGGTCCGATTTGAAACAGACTCAGCAATACGAAAACTGAAATCCAGGATGTGAATGGGAGGCAAGAATGTTTCAGATGTAGAACTTGCACCGATTATGTATATTGTATACACACCATGAGTGTCAATAGTTTATCTTCATTTTTCACAGAGTTTCGGCTCCCATCAATAAGTTTGCGTGCGCGGTTCTCGCTTCGAATGTCGCAGGCAACGCTGATATTTGCAATTTCATTTCCTGCCTTGTGTTTTGCCGCGCCTGCAAAAACCATGCGGCTCGACTATTACCACACCGGCGGCAGAGGCCAAGAGATCTTCAGTGTAGATCGCATCGTCCTTGAGCCTTTGCCTTGGCCGGGAAATCCCCAGCGGCCAATTGACGCTACGAATCGTGGAACTTATTTCTTCGAAGTGCGCGATAGCGCCAGCAAACGCGTGCTTTATTCTCGTTGATTTTCGTCCATTTACGGCGAGTGGATCACGACTGCTGAAGCGAAAAAAGTAAATCGGACTTTTCACGAATCTCTTCGATTCCCTGCCCCGCACTTGCCGGTCGAGATATCTGTCATGAAGCGAGACCCGCAGAACAACTTCCGCGAAATCTGGACAACCAATATAGATCCCGACGACAAGAGCATCGACGCCTCGCCGCCAACAGTTTCTCCTGCTGTGCTCGCAATCGAAAAGCATGGCGACCCAGCGGTGAAGCTTGACCTGCTATTTCTTGGCGAAGGCTATACGGCGACCGAGGAAGGTAAGTGCGAAAAGGACATTCGTCGGCTGACCGATGGCGTGTTCTCCTATTCGCCGTTCAAGGAGCGGAGAAACGATTTTAATGTCTGGGCGATTTGCGCACCGTCACCTGACTCCGGAGTTTCACATCCAGCCTCCGGCATTCACAAACGCACACTTTATGGCAGTCAATTTGACGTTTTTGGTGAGGACCGTTACGCACTGTCGTTCGATAATCGTGCTATTCGCACCATGGCGTCTTTTGCTCCTTATGACGCGATGGGCATCGTGATGAATTCGAATCAATACGGGAACGGCGGAATTTTCGGGCTTTATGCGACCGTGAGTATCGACTATCCAACCGCCATTCAGGTATTTGTTCATGAATTCGGTCATCATATTGCCGATCTCGGGGATGAGTACTACTTCAATGCTGATGTGGCATACTCGCCGGCCAATACCCGCGTTGAACCATGGGAGCCGAACATCACGGCCCTGCTCGATCCACATCACGTGAAATGGCAATCACTGGTGGAAACTGGAACCCCTCTTCCTACACCCTGGCCGAAAGAATGCTATGAAAGCAGCCTGCGGGACTCGCAAAAGCTAGTCGAAGAAAGGCATTTCAAGAATCGTACTGCGGCGGAAATTGAAGAAGTGAGACGCACAGGCCGTCAGAAAGCCGAGCATTGCCTTGCGAGCGGACCTTACGCGGGTAAAGTCGGAGCGTTCGAGGGAGCCATGTACGAGACCAAGGGCTACTACCGGCCGCAGCAGCAATGCATCATGATCTCCGGAGATCAGTTCTGCGCAGTTTGCCGCCACGCCATTGAAGAAATTATTGACCTGGACACTAAGCCGCAATAGGCCTGTACGTTTGACCGTTATCCCGCCACTTCTAATCTTTGCTGATGGACCGGTTCTCTGGTCATCTCTCCATCGATCATGCGCCATATACCCAACGGATTTGTATCCTGCAGTTCATCCGGCAATGCGGAGTCAGGAAATCCCTGAAAGCAAACCGGTCTTGAGAAACGATAGATCGCCTGTGTTCCGACGGAGGTTGAACGCCCATCAGTAGTTGCCGGGAATGGGCCGCCGTGCACCATTGCATGGCTGACCTCGACGCCGGTTGGGAAGCCATTAAAAATTAGGCGACCCACCTTATTTTCTAAAATGGCGATGAGATCAGTGAAATCACGCAAGTCTTCTTCGGTGCCGTGAATCGTTGCAGTCAAATGGCCTTCCAACTGGCGGGCGATTTCCAGAACTTCATCGCGGCGTGAGTGACGCACCAGCAAAGTTGAAGGACCAAAAATCTCGGCTGAAAGTTCCGGATCTTTAAGAAATGACCGTGCGTCGGTTTCGAAAAGCACGGCCGTCACTGCTGGTTCGCCATTTTGTAATGGCGCCGCTTCGGCCACCAGTCTGAGATTTGATTTGTTCCTTCGGCTCTCAATTCCTTTTTCGTAAGAAGACCGGATCCCCTCGGTCAAGAGATGGAAGCCCGGGGTCCCTTTTACCGGATGCTGCAACCGCTCTTTCAGCCGCGCCGCGTCCGCTCCTTCGGGCAGGAAAACCATTCCAGGTTTCGTGCAAAACTGTCCCGCGCCAAGGGTAAACGAAACATGGAGTCCGGCTGCGATTTTCTCGCCGTTCTGCCGCAAGGCTCCAGGCAGAATAAATACCGGATTCGTGCTGCTCATTTCGCCATAAAATGGAATGGGCTCAGGTCGACTGGAGGCCAGTCGCATTAAAGCGATGCCTCCCTGCCGCGAGCCGGTGAAGCCTGCCGCTTTGACGAGCCGGTGCTGCACCAATGCACTTCCGACGTCGTTACCGCTGTCGAACAGTAAAGAGAACACTCCCTCCGGCAAATCAAACTCCCGGACCGCCTGCCGTATCGCCTCTCCAATCAGCTCGCTGGTTCCCGGATGCGCAGGATGCGCTTTTACAATGACTGAGTTCCCCGCGGCCAGGGCGGAGGCTGTGTCTCCTCCAGCGACCGAGAATGCAAGCGGAAAATTACTCGCGCCAAATACCGCGACAGGACCGAGCGGCCGCAACATTGAGCGAATGTCTGGCTTGGGAAGCGGCTTTCGCTCGGGGTCAGCGCGATCAATCCGGGCCATCAGCCAGGAGCCTTCTTCGATGACCTGAGAGAAAAGCCGGAGCTGGCCACAGGTACGCGCCGTCTCCGATTGCAAACGTGCTTTAGGCAAAGCGGTCTCAAGTTCCGCACGTTCGATGACTTCAGTCGCAACCGCCTCAATATTGGTGGCGATTTGCCGTAAAAGCTTCCCTCTTTGTTTAGCGGAAATACGCGAGTAGCCCGAAAAAGCCTCGTGCGCCAAATTCACCGCACGATTCACCTCTTCAGCACTTGCCGAAAAATAGGGGGGATCGAGCGTTGCTCCTGTTTTAGGGTTTCGCGCACGGAAGCTGAGAGATGTGTGTGAACCATCCCCAAAGCCGATAAATGATTTGCCTGTTAATTTCAAAGTCCACTCCATTACTTTGCGGGGACTGTTTGCCCGTTTGCCGCCTGTGGCCGCACCCGCAACGCCTGTTTAATTGTCTTCTGCGTCTCTTCCAGTTTAGCTCCACTCAGTTCCAATCGCGGAGGCCGGACGCGGGGATTACCCATCCCGACTTCCATCTGCACTAGTTTGATCAGTTGAACAAACTCAGGCACAGTATCCATTCGCAGTAGAGGAAGGAACCAACGATACAGATCGAACGCTTTTTCGCGCTCGCAATTCACCGCATAATCGAAAAGATCCACGGACTCACGAGGCAGCGCGTTGGCAAGGCCGGCAATCCATCCTTTTGCGCCCACCCCGATTCCTTCGATAATTGCATCGTCGACACCAACCGAAATTTCCAATCGATCGCCGACCAGAGCGCGAATGGCGCTGACGCGTCTGGCATCCGTGCTCGATTCCTTTACTGATTCTAAGTTCGGATGCTCTTCGGCCAGCTCCTGAATCTGCTCCGGAAGAAAATCGGTCCCGTAAGCTACCGGGTTGTTGTACAAAATGCAAGCCAGCGGAGTAGCGCGGAACACGGCGGCCACATGAGTTTTCATTTCCCGCCAGTCGCCCTGATAAACGTACGGTGGCAGCACCATTAACCCGTCGCAGCCTGCATCGGCGGCTTCTTTGGCAAGCGCAACCACTTCGGAGGTTGAAAGGGCTGAAATGGAAGCAAGCACCGGCGCACGCCCTCGCACTGCGGCGACGCAGTTTCGCAATATCTGGACTTTCTCTGAAAACGAAAGGGTTGCGCCTTCGCCCAGAGATCCCAACGTAACGATACCGGTACATCCGTTGTCGAGGAGCCAACGACAGTGCTTCGCCATAAAGGCGTGATCGACTCCAAGACTGGCGTCAAAAGAAGTGGTGATTGCGGGCATTACGCCGTTCCAGTTCATTGCTTACCTCGCGTTTCGCAGTACTCGGGCTCAACATCGCGCAGCATTGCGCCTAGACTTTCCACTCGGGCCGGGAAAATGGGCGGACGCACGGAATCCGGCGACCAGCCAAAGAGAAACTCCGTTGGCGGTCCGCAAACCCGGCCCTGACACGGCCCCATACCACAACGGGTCTGAAGTTTCGCCGCCCGCCAGGATATTTGCTCTTTCAAACGGCCATAGGTGACATCTTCGCAGCGGCAGATTATGGTTTCTGCAACGGGAAGCCTTCGTAGCTCGGTACGAAGCGCAAAAGCTCGGTCGAGCGCAGCAGAAAATTTCCGCAACTTCTGTCTGCGCAGAAAGAAACTCCGTGAGAGATCTTCCTGTCCCGCCGCGGCATGACCCGCAATTTGCCCCTCTACAACCGAGAGTTCAACTCCACCGATTCCAGTAGGTTCTCCTGCGCAAAAAATATCCGACACGGAAGTTTGCTGCATGGGATCGACTTCCACGAAACCTTGCCGCAAACGGCATCCCAGCAACACCGCAAGTTCAATGTTAGGGACCAGATGAAATCCGCAGGCTAGAAAATCACAGTCAATCCTTTCGATCTTGCCCCCGCGCCAGATCAAAACTGATTTTAGGAAGCCGTCCCCTTCAGCCGCCACAGGCCACGCACTTGTGACGAACGGCACTCCTGCCAGATCCTTGCGCAATGACCGGCCTTGCGCGATCTTGTCTCGATGTTTAAAAAGAGAAAAACCGAATCTCGCAAGCGACCAAAAGGATGCTTGCTCGCAGATCATAGCGATCGCGGCGCCGTGTGTACGCAGATACGCGGCCACGGCCAGTAATAACGGACCGGTGCCGGCGACCACAACTTTTTTTCCAGAAATCGAATACCCGGACTTGACCAAAGCCTGGAGCCCGCCAGCTCCCATAACATTCGGAAGTGTCCATCCGGGAAAGGGCAAAAAACGCTCTCGTGCTCCGGTCGCGAGCACCAGCTTGCGATATCCCAGTTCAATCAACTCATTCTGCATTTCTGCACGCAAGACATCCGGAGAGAGATGATCAAAGACCCGTGCGCCACAAAAAATCTCAACTCCCGCCGATCGCAATTTCCTAATCCAACTCTCAGCTTCGGGGTATGCATTAGCAATGCCCTGACGCCAAACCTGCCCGCCGAGAGCCGGGTTGTCATCGATGAGGCCGACCCGAACGCCATGCTCAGCCGCAGACGAAGCAGCAGCCAAACCGGCCGGCCCTCCGCCGACCACGAGCACATCGTATTTTTTTTCCTTTGACATCAATCGCGTGGTGTAAAAACTCTAAGCTTATTCGTTCAACCCTTGAGTACCGACTCGCATGCCGGGATAACAGAGAATCTGGCAGCTCCGCTGGTGCAGCTTGCCATCGATTTCTGCGCGGCAGTCAAAGCAAATTCCAATTCCGCAAAGCACGCTGCGCGGCTCTCCCGTGACTGATCGTCGACAATAAGTCGAAGCGGTCGCGATGGCAGTGGCGACAGTTGCGCCCGCCGGCATGCGTACATTTCGGCCATTGATTGTTAACGTAATCTCGTCAGGCATTTGCGTGCTCCAGATTCGCGATGCGCGATGGCAAATACGGTTCAATAGGTATCGCGCTGTTCCTGCCCGTAAGCTGATCCGCAAGCAATCTGGCAGTCGCTAGAGAAGTGGCAATTCCCAAGCCCTCATGCCCGGTGGCGAGATAAATAGATGGATCCGCGGGCGACGGCCCGATCAGCGGCAGCTTATCTGGCGTGGCGGCGCGAAATCCTGTCCAAGCGCGAATCGCCGATGTTTGCGCCAGAGCCGGCAAGTATTCCTGAGCGCGTTGCAACATGCGTCGCATAATTTGCTGGTCGACCTCTTTATGTTCAGCCCCGAATTGGCGTGATGAGCCAATCAACATTTGTCCGTTCTTGCGTGGCTGTACATTGAAGGCGACCGAATCAGCGCTGACTGTGTGAGCGCTCTTGAGGTATCCGAGCTCAACCAATTGGTGCCGAATAAATCCCGGGTAGCGGTCCGTGATCACGAGATGCCCTTTGCGCTTCTTGACATCAATTCCGGATGTAAGCGCCGGAGACCATGCACCGGCCGCATTCACAATAGTGGCCGCAGATAAGGTGATGGAGTCTGAAAACTGCACCTTACCGTGACCAATTCGCGAAACCGTAGCCCCCGAGTAGAGGACCGCGCCCTTCAGTAGCGCACGATCAATTAGAAATCGGGTGGCGCAGGGCGGATATAGCACGGCATCCTCAGGCACTAGCAGCCCACCTGCCATTCCCTTGCGAAGGTTCGGCTCTAAACGCTCGAGTTCTGAGGCGCTCAACACTTCCGCCGCGACCCCGTTGCGTCCGTAATATGCCCGCTTACGCAACACCTCACTCATCTCTGCCTCATCCGCCGCGACCCAGATCGTGCCGCATTGCTGATACTCGACTTCTTGCGGAAGTTCAGAACTCAACTCTTGCCACAAAGTCTGCGAATATCGCGTCAGCGCGAATTGCGCATCTGAGTCGTCCATTACGACAATGTGCCCCATCGCAGCGGCGGTTGCGCCTCCTCCAACGACATCTCGCTCGACCACGGCAACCCGCATGTCGCGCTGCACGCATTCGTGGGCGCAAGCGGCGCCCACAATGCCGGCGCCCACAATCACCACGTCGTAGGTCGCATTACTCATGGTCGAATGCCGTTGCAAAATGGATCGCGCTGATCGAGCAACAGCTCTGCCTGCGAGTTCACAAAAGCTGACCCGGTAATGCTCGGATAGACGCGCCCTTCGATCACTTTGACTCGGCCCTCAAAGACGCTCCCGACAATGCTTTCCTGACGCCATACTTCACCCTCGCGCAGTTTTCCATCGGCGAAAAGACACGCCATCTTTGCGCTCGTTCCGGTCCCACACGGAGAGCGGTCGTACGCTTTACCGGGACACAACACAAAATTTTTGCTGTTCACTCCCGGAAGCAGCGAGGGCGCGAACAGCTCAATGTGGTCGATTTCGTGTCCGCCATCGCCGGTAATGCCATGAGCATGGAGGGCTTGCCTTACAGCCCAGGTGAAATTGGTGAGGGTCTCCACGTTTTTAAGACTAAGTTCAAAACCGTGGTCTTCGACGAGGAAAAACCAATTCCCACCCCACGCGACATCTCCGCGCACAACACCGAAACCAGGCACGTCGACGGCAATTTTCGCGGCTTTGCGATAGCTGGGAACGTTGTCGACAGTAACCTGTCCATCTCCATCCAAAGTGGCAGTGACAACTCCCACGGGAGTCTCAACCCGGTGCTCACCAGGTTTGATTTTTCCCAGATAAGCGAGTGACGCAATCAGGCCAATAGTTCCATGACCGCACATTCCCAGATAGCCAACGTTATTAAAGAAGATGACTCCCGCCGCGCAGGTCTTATCGTGTGGTACACATAGGAGCGCACCGACCACAACATCCGAACCGCGTGGCTCATTGACTACCGCAGAACGAAATTCATCATGTCTCTCGCGGAGAATTTTCAGGCGATCTGCGACATGGCCAGCACCTAGATCGGGACCGCCGCCAATCACCAGGCGAGTCGGTTCACCACCAGTGTGCGAGTCCACAATTTGAATTCTGCGAACAGCAGCAGCGCTGTTAGCGCTGTTTGCGCTTTTTAAGTCAGACAATTCGACCTCGTCCGCCTCCAATTCTAGTTGATGGCCAGATGAAGAAAGCTCTTTAAGATGTAATGTTGACAATGACTTAATCACAACGCCACCAGGTAAGGCTCGCAAATACCTTAGTTTATGTATACAATATCCACCTCGTCAAGATGAATCCGCCGCATGACAAATTCTGATTCTGAAAAAACCTCTGCTGTGCCTTCGCCAGAGGCCCCACCACAAGCTACTCAAGAGTTTTCGCGCGGCCTCGGTTTATTCGACTCGACCATGCTGGTTGTCGGAGTGATGATCGGTTCCGGAATTTTCATTGTCTCTTCAGAAATGGCGCGCGAGATTGGCAGCCCGGGATGGTTACTCGTGGCCTGGGCGATTGCCGGCGCGCTCACGATCGCCGGAGCGCTCTCTTATGGCGAACTTTCCGCCATGATGCCGCACGCGGGCGGAATGTATGTTTACCTACGGGAAGCGTATTCGCCACTGTGGGGATTTCTTTACGGGTGGACACTTTTTACTGTAATCCAGACGGGCACAATTGCGGCAGTTGCTGTCGCCTTTGCCCGCTTTACCGGTGTGCTTTCTCCCGCGATATCGGAAGATCGATACCTCATCAGCCCTTTGCACATTACGAGTCATTATGCGATTTCTCTTTCGACCGCCCAGCTATTGGCCATCGCAATGATTTGTGTGTTGACCTTTACCAACACCCGCGGCCTGCGATATGGCAAAGCCATTCAGAACACTTTCACAGTCACAAAAACTGCGGCGCTGATCGGACTTATCTTTGCCGGTATTTTTGTGGGAAGAAATGCTCTGGCCTTGCGCGCCAATTTCGGAGATCTCTGGCACGCGCGCGGATTCGTTCCCCTTACCTCATCAGGACTCAGTGCCGGGACCGCATTAGGCCTGTTTGTTGCGTTATGTGTCAGCCAAACTGGATCACTATTTTCTGCGGACTCATGGCACAACATTGCATTTGCCGCCGGCGAAGTACGCAACCCGGAGAAAAATGTAACGCGGGCGATGGTGATCGGAACGGTGACCGTCATCGCCTTGTATCTTTTGGCTAACTTCGCATATCTGATGACCCTCCCGTTGACCGACATTCAGCACGCGCCCGCGGACCGGGTTGGAACTTCTACCCTGGCGGCGATCTTCCCGCGTTTCGGGCCGGCATTGATGGCGATCGCAATTATGATCTCCACCCTGGGAACGATTAATGCTTTGGTCCTGACCGGGCCTCGCGCTTACTTTGCCATGGCCCGCCAACGTCTTTTCTTTCGCTTTGCCGAAAAGTTGAACCCGCAGAAAGTTCCAGCGGGCGCGCTTTGGCTGCAAGGATTGTGGGCCATCTTGCTGGTGCTACCCCGCACTTACGATCCCACCACACA